>NZ_JBIVOX010000004.1:0-40881 GCF_044754345.1 Streptomyces sp. NPDC093094
CGCCTTCGACCTGGTCCGCCAGATCAACAAGACCCCCATCGTGGTCAGCGACTCCCGCGGCTTCTTCACCTCCCGCGTCATCGGCCACTTCATCAGCGAGGGCGTGGCGATGGTCGGCGAGGGCGCCGAGCCCGCCTCCGTCGAGCAGGCCGCAGCCCAGGCCGGCTACCCGGCCAGGGTGCTGTCCCTGATGGACGAGCTGACCCTCACCCTGCCCCGCAAGATCCGGAGCGAGTCCAGGCGGGCGGTGGAGGAGGCCGGAGGCGTCTGGAGCAGTCACCCCGCCGACGAGGTCGTCGACCGGATGGTCGACGAGTTCGGCCGCACCGGCCGCAGCGGCGGCGCCGGCTTCTACGACTACGCCGAGGACGGCAGCCGCGGCATGCTCTGGCCCGGCCTGCGCGAGCACTTCACCCGGCCCGACGCCGCCATCCCGTTCCGTGACATGCAGGAACGCATGCTGTTCTCCGAGGCTCTGGACACCGTCCGCCTCCTGGAGGAGGGCGTGCTGACGTCTGTCGCCGACGCCAACATCGGCTCCATCCTGGGCATCGGCTTCCCCGCGTGGACGGGTGGCGTGCTCCAGTACGTCAACGGCTACGAAGGGGGCCTGCCCGGCTTCGTGGCCCGCGCGCGGGAACTCGCCGCACGCTACGGCGACCGCTTCACCCCGCCCGCGCTGCTCGTCGAGAAGGCCGAGCGCGGCGAGGTCTTCACCGACGCGTCGTAGGGCCGTTCTCCGGGGCGGCCGGAAGTGCGGACCCGGGGGTGCCCGACAAGGTGCGGGCACCCCTCGCGGGTGAACGTCCGCCGCTCCCGTTCCCCCTCTCCCGCACCGGCCGGGCCCTCCGGCCGGCACCGCTTGCCGTGCACGGCTGCCCGCCCCGACGGGGCGTCCGTCACCGGTCGACCGGTGAGGGCGGCGGCAGCCGTCCCATCCCCTCGTTCTCCGCGCTCGGCTGTCCGCCCTGGAGGTCACCGTTGAGTTCCGTGCAGTCCTCGATCGAGAACCGTCCGCCCTCTGTGGCTCACTCGTTCCTCAACAGGGTGAAAGCCACCCCGGAACGTGAGGCATACCGGTACCCGGACCTTTCCGCCCGCACCGACACCGACACCGACACCGAGCCCGAGCAGTGGTGCTCGCTGACCTGGGCGCAGACCGCGCAGCGGGTGACAGCGGTCGCCGCAGGGCTGATGGCCCTCGGGATCCGCTCCGAGGACCGGGTCGCCATCGCCTCGGCCACCCGCGTCGAATGGATCCTCGCCGACCTCGGCACCCTGTGCGCCGGAGCCGCCACCACCACCGTCTACCCCAGCACCAACGCCGACGAGACGGCCTTCATCCTCGCCGACTCCGGCAGCCGCGTGCTGTTCGCCGAGGACGCCGTGCAGCTCGCCAAGGCCGTGCGGGCCAAGGACCGTTCGCCCGGGCTGACCCATGTGGTCGTCTTCGACGCGCCGGGCGACGACTCCGCCGCCGCAGCCGCGGGGCTGACCGTGCTCACCCTGGCGGAGCTGGAGGAGCGGGGCCGCCGCCATCTGGAGGAGAACCCGGACGCGGTGGAGCGGGCCGTCGCCGCCATCGACCGCGACGGGCTCGCCACCCTCGTCTACACCTCCGGCACCACGGGCCGCCCCAAGGGAGTGCGCCTGTCGCACGACGGCCTGGCGTACCAGGGTCCGGCACAGGCCGAGGGGGTGCGGATGGGCCCGGACGACGTGCAGTACCTGTGGCTGCCGCTGGCGCACGTCTTCGGCAAGACCCTGATCTCCGGGCAGGTCCACACCGGTCATGTCATGGCGGTCGACGGCCGCGTGGAGCGGATCGTGCACAACCTGCCCGTCATCCGGCCGACCCTCATGGCCGCCGTGCCACGGATCTTCGAGAAGGTCTACAACGGCATCGCCGGCAGGGCCCGGGCCGACGGCGGCGTCAAGTACAGGATCTTCCTGTGGGCCGCCGAGGTGGCACGTGCGTACGCGCGGACCACCGAGGCGAACCGTGTCGCCACCGGACGCGCCGTCGCCCCGCTGTCCCTCAGGCTCCGGCACGCGCTCGCCGACAGGCTCGTCCACGCCCGGATCCGCGCGGCCTTCGGCGGCCGGCTGAGCCGCACGGTCTCCGGCAGTGCCGCGCTCGCGCCGGAGATCGCCCACTTCTTCGCCGGTGTCGGCGTGCCCGTCCTGGAAGGCTACGGTCTGACGGAGACCACGGGCCCGGTCACCGTCAACCGTGAACACGGACAGCGGACCGGTACGGTCGGCACCGCACTGCCCGGCTGCGACATCCGGATCGCCGACGACGGCGAGGTCCTGCTGCGCGGCCCCGGCGTCATGCACGGCTACCACCACCTGCCCGACAGGACGTCCGAGGCCCTGGACGCGGACGGCTGGTTCCGCACCGGTGACATCGGCGAGCTCGACGGGGACGGCTTCCTGCGGATCACCGACCGGAAGAAGGACCTGTTCAAGACCTCCGGCGGCAAGTACATCGCGCCCAGCGAGATCGAGGCCGGATTCAAGGCGATCTGCCCCTTCGTCAGCAACGTCCTGGTGATCGGCGCCGGCCGCAACTACTGCACCGCCCTGATCACCCTGGACGAGGCTCTCCTCATGCCGTGGGCAGCCCGGCACGGCCTGTCGGACAGACCCTACGCCGACGTGGTCGCCACGCCCGAGGTCCGGCACCTGGTCGACGGCTTCGTCCAGCGCCTCAACGGTGACCTCCAGCGCTGGCAGACGATCAAGAAGTTCACCCTCCTCCCGCGCGACCTGGACGTCGAGCACGGTGAACTCACGCCGAGCCTGAAGGTCAGACGCCCGGTGGTCGAGCGGACGTACGCCGCGGAGGTCGACGAGATGTACCGGGGCACCAGGGAGAGCTGAACCCGGCGGACGGAACGGCCCCGCCCGCTGCCCGAGCGCCTGGCGCACGGAACCCGATTGTCAGACCCATGCGCAAGGATCACCGCATGACGACAGCAGCCGCACCTGCCCTTTCGCTGACCGACCGCGCCGCCTACGACCATGCGGTCGAGCAGGCCCTCGCCGCGAGCGCGGCGTACTACGGGGACGGGAGCACCACCCTCGACGACGCCTCGTACGACGCCCTCGCCCGCGGCATCGCCGCCTACGAGCAGGCGCACCCCGGCCACGTACGGGCCGACTCCCCCACGGGCAAGGTGGGCGGCGGGGTGGCCCCGGTGGGGGAGGTGGCGCACACCGTGGCCATGCTCTCCCTCGACAACGTCTTCGACGCGGAGGGCCTGGCGAAGTGGGACGCGTCCCTGGCCCGGCGGATCGACCACCCGGTCGAGGGCGGTTACGCGGTGGAGCCGAAGCTGGACGGCGCCGCGATGGCCGCGCGCTACCGCGACGGCCGCCTGGTGCAGCTCGTCGGGCGCGGGAACGGCACGCACGGCGAGGACCTCAGTCACGCGATCGGCTCGATCGTGGGCCTTCCCACCCAGGTGCCCGGCGGCGCCACTGTGGAGATACGCGGTGAAGTGCTGCTGACCCGGGCCCAGTTCGAGAAGGCGAACGAGATCCGCGCCGCGCACAACGCGAAGGTCTTCTCCAACCCGCGCAACGGCACCGCCGGAACCCTGCGGGCCAAGGACCGGCCGTACACCGTCGAGACGACCTTCTTCGCCTACGGGGCGGTGCAGCTGGACGGCGCCGACTTCCTCACCGGCACCGGCCACGAGGCCGTCATGGAGCAGGTCGCCGCGCTGGGCGTGCAGACCACCTCCGCCACCGACGTCGGGCTGCGTGTGTACGCCACCCTCGCCGAGGCGCAGGCCCGTGTCGAGGAGATCCAGCGTCTGCGCCCCGAGCTGCCGTTCGGGATCGACGGGGTGGTCGTCAAGGCCGACGACCACGCCGAGCAGCGGTCCGCCGGCTCCGGCACGCGCCACCCGCACTGGGCCGTCGCCTACAAGCTGCCTCCGGTGGAGGCGCAGACCAGGCTCCTCGCGGTCGAGTGGAACGTCGGCCGCACCGGTCACATCGCCCCGCGCGCCGTGCTGGAGCCGGTGGAGGTCGACGGCAGCACCGTCACCTACGCGACGCTGCACAACCCCGCCTTCATCCGCAACAACGGCCTGAAGGTCGGCGACACGGTCCTGCTCTACAAGGCGGGCGACATCATCCCGCGTGTGGAGGCGCCCGTGGTGGCGCTGCGTACGGGCGAGGAGACCGACATCGCCCTCCCCGAGGCGTGCCCGGGATGCGGCGGAGACATCGACAAGTCCGGTGAGCGGTGGGAGTGCGCGGGCGGGGCGAGCGGCGGCTGCGGGAAGCTGCCGTCCCTGAAGTACGCCGTGGGCCGCGACCAGCTCGACATCGACGGTCTCGGCGTGACCTATCTGGAGGCCCTCGTCGAGGCCGGTCTGGTCGACGACGTCGCCGATCTGTTCTTCCTCACCCGCGAGCAGCTCGCCGGGGCGACCGGCAGCGACAGACGCGCCGACTCGCTCCTGGTGCAGCTCGCCAAGGCCAAGGAGCAGCCGCTGAGCCGGGTGTTCTGCGCGCTGGGGGTGGTGCGCACCGGCCGGACGCTCTCGCGGGAGATCGCCCGTCACTTCGGCACGATGGACGCCGTCCGCGCCGCCACACCGGAGGAACTGGCACAGGTCCGCAAGCTCCCGGCGGCCAACGCCCCGAAGATCGCGGCCCACATCGCCACACTGGGCCCGGTCATCGACAAGCTGGCCGAGGCCGGGGTGAACATGACCGAGCCCGTCACCGACGACGCGGGCCCGGGAAGCAAGCCGCTCGCCGGCGAGGCGGTCGTGGTGACGGGCGGCATGCACGGGCCGCTGGCCGGCCGCAACCGCAACGAGATGAACGAACTCATCGAACGGGCGGGCGGCATCGCCTCCGGCAGCGTGTCGAAGAAGACCACCATCCTCGTCGCGGGCGAGGGCGCCGGCTCCAAACTGGCCAAGGCCGAGCAGCTCGGCACGAGAGTCCTCACCGAGGACGAGTTCGCCGCCCTGATCGCCGACCACCTCGTCTGACACGCCCCTCGGCCGCGGGCGGGGCGCGGACAGCCCTGCCCCCGGCTCGCTTCGGCGTCGGCTCACGCCGCTGCCCGTGGGGGCAGCCCGGCCGCCGCAGGGGTGTCGATGGCGGACGAGGTCAGCAGGTACGCGCCCGTGCGCCGTTGCCATGCCGCCAGATGCCCGACCTTCCCCCGCGCGAGCATCACCATCAGCGGGGTGACGATGCCCTGGGCCCGGCCCTCCTCCACGGCGCCGAGCGCCTGGTGCCAGAGAGGACAGCCGTCCCTCCCGCCAAGAGGGTCCGCCCGGTCGACGAACTCGGCGACGACCTCGTAGCCCGCCGCACCGGCGTAGCGCCGTGCGGCGTCGAGCGAGCCGTCCGCGACGTCGCCGAGCGAGACGGGTAAACAGGCGTACAGCACGAACCTGGTGCCCATGGGTGCTCCCGGCTGAGCCGGTGTTGCCGCTGTGCTGGTCATTGCGTGTCTCCTCCGCCCGGACAGGGCTTTTGTGTTCTTGGGGGGTGCGCTCGACACGGCAGGGCGCACGGTCGGCGCCCGCGACGAGGGATGCGGACTGCTGAGGGAGGGGGCCGGCGCGGGGTGCGTCGCGGGTAGGGGGGACGAGCACCCCGCGCCATAGTGGAGAACTGTGCGGCAGCCCGATCTGTGACACCAGGACCGGCAACAGGTCGTTCAGGCACCGGCCCGGACCGGCCCTTCCTTCGGTATCGGATGCCGGACAGCCGGGAAGCCGTCAGCCCGGTGGCGCCTGCTGCTCGGGCGATGGTTCCTGCTCGGCAGCAGCGCCTGCCGCGGCGATCAGCGCCGCCAGACCGTCGAGGTGGCGGTCGAGGCCGAAGGTGAACAGGGACTCGCCGGACAGGTCCAGACCGGGGTCGTTGCGGGCGGCGGTGAAGGCCGGGAAAGTGCCGTCCGACAGCAGCCCGGCCATCCGCGCCTCCTGGACCTGCATCCACTGGTCCCCGGTGACACCACTGGTCCGACCCGCCTCCTGCTCCGCCGCGAGGTCGACCGCGCAGCCCCGGACGAACCCGAACAGCGAGACCGCCGCGTGCATCCGGGTGCCGGCGTCGAGGCCGGGGCCCTCCAGGGCTGCCAGGGCCCACTCGATGTGGCGCATGCCGTTGGGCGCGAGCAGCGGGCGGGCGAGGTTCATCGTGGCCGCCAGCCAGGGGTGTTCCTGGTAGAGCCGCCACTGGGCCCGGGCCGAGACTTCGAGGCGGGGCCGCCAGCCCGACGGGGCCCGGGCGGGCAGCTCCGTCTCCCCGTAGGCCGCGTCGACCATCAGCGCGAGGAGCTGGTCCCGGTTCTGCACGTGCCGGTACAACGACATCGCCGAGGTGCCGAGTTCGGCGGCCAGCCGGCGCATGGTGAGCGCGGCCGCCCCCTCCGCGTCAGCGATGGCGATCCCCGCCCGCACCAGGCGCCGGCGCGCCGCCGACTCCTCCGTCGTCCGCCGGTCCGCCGCAGCTCCGGCCGCCCGTGACGCACGAGGGACGGCGCAGACCACGGTTCCCACCCCGGGCACCGCCCTGACCAGACCCTCCTGCCGCAGTACGGCCAGCGCCTTGGTCGCCGTGGCCATGGCGACCCCCCACCGCTGGGTCACCGCCCGTGTGGAGGGCACCCGGTCACCCGGGCGCAGCTCCCCCGTCTCCATGCGCCGCCGCAGTTCGGCGGCGATCCTGGCGTACGGCGGCTCTACCGGCATGATGCACCCCTCCGTGTACTAGTACACGGAACCTAGTGCACTAGGGCGCCTTCCTCAACTTTGCACTTCACAGGCCGATTTGAGGTCCGTACGTTGTACGCATCGACCTGAGAGAGGAACACGAGATGACCGAGACGACCGAGACGACGACCGCCGCTGCCGCCGCCCGGACCGTGCTGATCTCCGGCGCCAGCGTGGCCGGCCCCGCGCTCGCCTACTGGCTGCGCCGCCACGGCTTCGTCCCCACCGTGGTGGAGCGCGCCGAGACTGTGCGCGAGGGCGGCTACGCGGTGGACTTCCGCGGCGAGGCGCTGGACGTGCTGGACCGGATGGGCCTGCTGGAGCGGATCCGTGAACTGGACACCGAGATGGGCGATGCGGCGATGGTGGACGCCGAGGGCCGCCAGTACGCGACCCTGCCCGCCGTGGTCTTCGCAGGCGATCTGGAGGTCCTGAAGGGCGATCTGACCAAGATGCTGTACGAGGCCACCCGCGACGACGTCGAGTACGTCTTCGGGGACTCGATCGCGACCCTGGAGGAGGACGAGCACGGTGTCCGGGTCACCTTCGAGCGCGGCGCCCCCCGCCGTTTCGACCTGGTCGTGGGAGCCGACGGTCTGCACTCGCGGACCCGGGCGCTCGCCTTCGGCCCCGAGCAGCAGTTCGTGCGCCATCTCGGCATCTACACCGCCGTCTTCAGCCTGGACAACTACCTGGGCCTGAAGAACACGGGCCGCCTCTACGCCGCCCCCGGCAGGGCCGCCAACATCTTCACCGCCCGTGCCGATGCCGAGGCCCGCGCCGCTTTCCACTTCGCCGCCGAGGACGTGGAGTACGACCGCCACGACCTCGCCGGGCAGCGGCGCCTCATCGCCGAGCGCTTCTCGGAGGACGGCTGGGAGATCCCGCGTCTGCTCCACGAGATGGCGCAGGCGACGGACTTCTTCTTCGACGCCAACGCCCAGGTGGAGATGGACACCTGGTCCAGGGGACGGGTCGTGCTGCTCGGCGACGCCGGCTACTGCGCCGGCCCGACCTCCGGCCGCGGCACCTCCCAGGCACTGATCGGCGCGTACGTCCTCGCCGGTGAACTCGCCGCGTCCGACGGTGACCACTCGACGGCCTTCGCCGCCTACGAGCGCGAGATGCGCGGCTATGTGACGGAGCACCAGGCCCTGGGCCGCGAGGGCGCGGAACGGTTCTTCATGCCCGCACCCACCCAGGAGATCCTGGACATGCTGGCCGCGCAGGCACCCGAGAACACCCGCACCACCCCGGTCCTGCTGCGCGACTACGCCGCGCCGCCGCAGCCCACACCCGCTGAGGGAACCCTGTGACGGGGACGCTACGCGCCGGTCGACGGCATAGGCTCCCGGCGGTTCTCCAGCCATGTGCGACTCAGGTCGTCCCAGACCGCCTGGTACCTGCCGAAGACCTCGCCGAGGCGGTCGTGGGTGAGATCCTCCACGGCAGTGGTCGCCACCAGGTACTCGAGGTCGTCGGCGAGGCGCTGGAACCGGTACTGGGCCTCCTCCATCAGCACCCACCGGGAACGCCAGTCGAAGAACGGCTCGACGGCCCCCAGCAAGGTGCCCAGAGCCACCAGCGCGAAGGCCAGACCGGCCCATGTGTCGAGGTTCTGCAGGCCCAATATGATCGTGGACGCGGCGGACAGCGCCAGCGTGACTATCTTGATCAGCGAGGCGCTCCTGCGGAACCGCCTCTTCCGGCTGCGGGCGTAGGCGTTGCCCTGCCGGATCTTGTCCAGCAGGAGTGCGGCCGTCTCGCTCGGGCTGAGACCCGCTCCCGGTCCACTGCTCGGCTGCACTCTTCCCCCAAGGACTCCGTCGCCGCCGCGCGGCCCGACCCGGCGCGCACCGGCCTGCAACTGTACGGCTCCGCCTCGTGGGGTGACCGTCGCCCCGTACCGGTGGTGACGGGCCGGGCGCCCCGGCGTCTCCGCCCGGACGGCCGGTTCGCCTCCGGGGCCCGCCGTCCCTTCCGCCGCGGCGACCTGGAGCCCTCTCGGCCGGAATGCCGCCGTCCGTATCCGGGGCGGGGAAGAGGCGGCGGCGGTCACACCCGGGCAAGACGGCGTCACTTCTCACGAATGCCGACGAATCTCCGCCCTGGGTTCACCAGATGGGCGGTGGATTGACATAACTGATGACAAGCACAAAGAATCCACTCGCCCCCTCTCACCAACTCAGCAACTGTGGACACCAGTTGACGAATCGGCGGAAATGTGCCGCCGTTCCCTCGCTGGGCCACGGTCGAGGACCTCACTTCATGACTGCGCCCAGCCGGCCGGGCCGACGCCCCGGCATACGAACGGTGCTCCCGCCCGCCCTGGCCGCCGCCGTGCCGGCCATCGCCGTGGTGGGCGGTACGGCGGCGACGATCGTCCCGCCGGACGCGCGCATGCTGTTCGCCTCGGGCGGTGGAACGCTCGCGGTGCTGCTGGGCGCCGCCGTGGCCGTCGCCGCGCACCACCGCATCACCGCCCGCCTGCTGCACGGCCGGCTGGACGCCGTCAGCAGCGACCTCGGCCGGCTTCTGCAGGACAAGGCCGGGATGCAGGCGGAGTTCGGCCAGGAGCTGGAGCGCCGCGCGGACGAGGCGGCGCTGGAGCGGCGCCGGCTGGCCGACGACCTCGAAGGCGTACGCGGCGACAACGCCCGGCTGGCCGAGCGGGCCCGCCGGGCGGAGACCGAACGCGCGACGGCGATCTCCGCCACCGCCAACGCAGCCGCGCGACTCCAGGCCCTGGCCAACGGCATCCTCGCCGACCTGCGTTCGATGGAGGACAAGCACAGCGACGAGGAGGTGCTGGCCGACCTGCTCCACCTGGACCACCGCACGGCCCAGGCCGGCCGCGTCGCCGACTCCGTCGCCGTGCTCTCCGGCGCGCGCTCGGGCCGCCGCTGGGCCCGCCCCATCCCCATGGAGTCCATCCTGCGGGGCGCCATGGGACGTATCGGCGGCTACCAGCGGGTGCGTGTCCACTCGGCCAGCGAGACCGCCGTCGTCGGACACGCCGCCGAGGGCGTGATGCACGTCCTGGCGGAACTGCTCGACAACGCCACGAACTTCTCCCCGCCGACGTCCGAGGTCCATGTCTACGTGGAAGAGGTGCCGGCCGGTGCCCTCGTCTCCGTGGAGGACAGCGGACTGGTGATGGGCGACGTCCAGCTGCGGCGAGCCGAACGCGCCGTCTCCGGCGACATCACCGGGCTCGGCGGTCTGACCGGCACCCGGCTGGGACTGGCCGTCGTCGGCCGGCTCTCCCGCAAGCACGGCCTGAAGGTGTCCTTCCGGCCGTCGGCCCGTGGCGGCACGGGAGTCCTGGTGCTGCTGCCGCAGGACATCCTCACCGCCCCCGACGAGCCGCTGCCGGCCCTGCCGGCGGCCGTGCCCGGCGCGTCCCACGGCATCGCCGGGACCACCGCCGCCGACCCGGACGACACGCCCGTCCACACCACTGCCTCCGCCGGCTTCCCGGAGCGCCCCGCCCTCCCGGAGGGGACGCCGTCGGCGGCCGACGGCCCCGAGGAGCGGACCGGAGAGACCGGGAGCCTGCCACGGCGCAGCCGTGGGCGCACGCTCGCCGCGGCCGAGCGTTCCCGCGCCCGGTCCGCCCCGACGGCGGAGCAGAGCGCGCCGTCCACCGACATCCCGACGCAGGCGGCCAGGTTCACCAGCTTCCGGCAGGCGGTGCGCGGGGGAAGCACGGACTCCCGGACCGCCGGCGGCCCCCGCCCCGCCCCGGCAGAGGCGCACACCGAGGCCCGGCCCGGCCCGCTGCCCGGGACACGGCCCGCGCCCGGCTCCGACGCCCCCTCCGCATAGGCACCGCACACCGCCTGCCGCCGGGCGTCGTCCCCGGCGGCCGCCGATCACTCCTCGTATCCGGAAGGCAATACCACCCCATGACCGGCACCACCACCGACGAGAAACTCACCTGGCTGATCGAGGGCCTGCTGGAGCGCACCCCGGGCGCACGGCACGCGCTCGTGCTCTCCCGCGACGGTCTGAAACTGTGCCGCACCCCGGAGCTCTCCACCGATCAGGCCGACCAGCTCGCAGCGATCGCCGCGGGCATCCAGTCGCTGTCCCAGGGAGCCTCGATGGAGTTCGGCGACGGCAGCGGAGGCGTCCGCTCGGCGATGACCGAGTTCTACGGCGGCGTCCTGTTCATCGTGGAGGCCGGCGAGGGAGCCCACCTCGCGGTCGTCACCACCGAGGAGGCCGATCCGGGCCTGGTGGGCCACCACATGAACGAGCTGGTGGAGCAGCTCGGCGAACACCTGCGCGCCGAGCCGCGGACGTCATGAGCCGCCCAGGCCGGGACGACTCGCCCGACCGGCTCTACACCGTCACCGGCGGCCGGAGCCGAAGCGCACCGGACTCCCCGTTCGACCTGGTGACGCTGGTCGTCGCCGAGTCCGCGCCGGTCGTGGGCATGCAGTCGGAGCACGCGGCGATCCTGCGGCTGACCGAACGCCCCACGGCCGTGGTCGAGATCGCCGCGGAGCTGCGACTGCCGGTGAGCATCACCCGGATCCTGCTCACCGACCTCCTCGACCAGGGCCGCGTCAGCGCCCGCCACCCCCGCAAGCCCGCGTCCTCCGGCTTCCCCGCCCCCGACATCCTGGAACAGGTGCTCGTTGGACTCCGCAACCTCTGACGCCCGCACCCCGCTGGCTGCCTCCGCCGACAACGGTCTCAAGATCGTGATCGTCGGCGGCTTCGGCGTGGGCAAGACGACCATGGTCCGTTCGGTGAGCGAGATACGCCCGCTCAACACCGAGGAGACGATGACCCGGGCCGGCGAGGCCATCGACGACATCCGCGACGTGCGCGGCAAGAGCGCGACGACGGTGGCCTTCGACTTCGGCCGGATCACCCTGGACGCCCGCAATGTGCTGTACCTGTTCGGCGCTCCCGGCCAGGAGCGCTTCTGGTTCCTGTGGGACCGCCTGTTCTCGGGCACCCTCGGCGCGGTCGTGCTCGTGGACACCCGCCGGATCGACGACTCCTGGTACGCCATCGACCGACTGGAGCACCACGGCACGCCGTTCGTCGTGGCGTGCAACGACTTCGGCGGTCCCGCGCACACACCGGCAGAGATCCGCGCCGCGCTCGACCTGGACCCGCACGTCCCCCTGCTGCACTGCGACGCCCGCTCCCGGGAGTCCAGCAAGCAGGTGCTCATCGCGCTCGTCGAGCACATCAGCAGCCAGTACGCAGCCCCGCACCCCGACCACCTTCAGGAGCTGGTCCCGTGAACAGCACCCCCGTCCCCCTGGGCGGGCCCCGGTTCCAGACCGAACCGGCCCGGCTGTACCGGGAGATGCGCCGCGAGCACGGGCCGGTCGTCCCGGTGCTGCTCGACGGCGACGTCCCCGCCTGGCTGGTGGTCGGGTACCGCGAACTGCACCAGGTCACCGGTGATCCGGTGCTCTTCAGCCGTGACTCCGACCTGTGGAACCAGTGGGACTCGATCCCCGGCGACTGGCCGCTGCTGCCGATGATCGGCCGCAAGCAGCCGTCCATCCTCTACACCGTCGGCGAACGGCACCGCGAGCGCGCCGGGATGATCAGCGACGCCCTGGAGGCCGTCGACCCCTTCGAACTGCGCTCCCACTGCGAACGGTTCGCGGACGAGCTGATCGACGGGCTGTGCGGCAAGGGCGAGGCCGACCTGGTCGGGGAGTACGCCATGCTGCTGCCCGTACGGGTGCTGGCCCGGCTCTACGGCTTCTCCGAGGAGGAGGGGCCCGCGCTGGTCGCCGCGCTGAACGACATGATCGACGGGCGGGAGCGGGCGATCGAGGGCCAGCAGTACCTGGCCGCGTCGATGGCCGCCCTGCTGGCGGAGCGTCAGGCCGCGCCGGCCCGTGACGTCGTCTCCCGGATGCTCGCCGACAAGGGCGGCTTCACCCCGGAGGAGATCGCGCAGGACCTGATGGTGATGATGGCGGCCGGCCATCAGCCGACCGCCGACTGGATCGGCAACTCCCTGCGGCTGATGCTCACCGACACACGCTTCGCGGCGTCCCTGTTCGGCGGCCGCAACAGCGTCGCGGAGGCCATGAGCGAGGTCCTCTGGGAGGACACGCCCACCCAGAACGTGGCCGGCCGCTGGGCCTCCCGCGACACCCGGCTCGGCGGACGGCCGATCCGCGCCGGCGACCTGCTGCTGCTCGGCCTCCAGGGCGCCAACGACGACCCGCAGGTACGCACCGACGGCGCCACGCTGACCGGCGGCAACCAGGCCCACTTCTCGTTCGGCCACGGCGAGCACCGATGCCCCTTCCCCGCCCAGGAGGTCGCCGAGGTCATCGCCCGCACCGCCATCGAGGTGGTGCTGGACCGGCTGCCCGACATCGACCTGACGGTACCCGCCGACTCCCTGACCCGTCGCCCCTCGCCCTGGCTGCGAGGGCTCACGGCACTACCTGTGCGGTTCACCCCGACCCCCGCGCTTGGAGGCACCCCCGCATGACCACCGGCACCGATCTGCCGCGTATCGCCCTGGACCCCTTCGTCACCGATCTCGACGCGGAGAGCGCACGCCTGCGCGAGGCGGGCCCGCTCGCCGCGGTCGAGCTGCCCGGCGGTGTGCCGGTCTGGGCGGTCACCCACCACGCCGAGGCCCGGCAGCTGCTGACCGACCCCCGCCTGGTGAAGGACATCAACGTCTGGGGAGCCTGGCAGCGCGGCGAGATCCCCGCCGACTGGCCGCTCATCGGGCTGGCCAACCCGGGCCGGTCCATGCTCACCGTGGACGGCGCCGACCACCGCAGGCTGCGGACCCTGGTGGCGCAGGCGCTCACGCCGCGCCGCGTGGAGCAGATGCGCGAACGCATCACGGACCTCACCCGGACCCTGCTCGACCAGCTGCCCGACGACGGGGAGGCGGTCGACCTCAAGGCTGCGTTCGCGTACCCGCTGCCGATGTACGTGATCGCCGACCTGATGGGCATCGAGGAGGCGCGGCTGCCCCGGCTGAAGGTGCTGTTCGAGAAGTTCTTCTCGACGCAGACCCCGCCGCACGAGGTCATCGCCACCCTCACCGAACTCGCCGGCATCATGGCCGAGACGGTCGCCGGCAAGCGGGAGCGGCCGGGCGACGATCTCACCAGCGCGCTGATCGCCGCGTCCGAGGACGGTGACCGGCTCACCGACGAGGAGATCGTCTCCACCCTCCAGCTGATGGTGGCGGCGGGCCACGAGACGACCATCTCCCTGATCGTCAACGCCGTGGTCAATCTGTCCGCCCACCCCGAACAGCGCGACCTGGTGCTGTCCGGCGCCGTGGACTGGTCCGCGGTGGTCGAGGAGACGCTGCGCTTCTCCACGCCCACGTCGCACGTGCTGATCCGCTTCGCCACCGAGGACGTACCGGTCGGGGACAAGGTCCTGCCCGCCGGTGACGCGCTCATCGTCTCCTACGGCGCCCTCGGCCGGGACGAGCAGGCGCACGGCCCCACCGCCGGGGAGTTCGACATCACCCGCACCCCGGCGACCCGGCACATCTCCTTCGGCCACGGCCCCCACGTCTGCCCGGGCGCCGCGCTCTCCCGCCTGGAGGCCGGGGTGGCGCTCCCCGCCCTGTACGAGCGCTTCCCCGGCCTGGAGCTGGCGGTACCGGCCGGTGAACTGAGGAACAAGCCGGTGGTCACCCAGAACGACCTCTTCGAACTGCCGGTGAGGCTGACCGACAAGCGGTGAGGACCTGATCGGCCGACGGCCCCGCGCCTTCGCTCCGACCGGGTCGCGGTCCGGGGATCAGGAAGGCGCGGGTGCCTCGCCCGCCATCCGCGCCTGCATGTGCGCGAAGAACTCCTCGGGCGGCGTCACCCCCGCGGTCACTCTGACGAACTCGTCCTGGGCGGCAGGGCTCCGGGACGTCGCGACCAGCAGTTGCAGCACCTCGGGCGGTGGTGGTTCCAGCACGGCGAACTGGGCCGTGAACTCGTACATGCCCATGACCTCGGCGTCCCTCGCCTCCTGGGCGGAGTGCATGGCCTCGTCGAACAGCCGGCGCCCGGTCAGTACGTCGTCGACGGCGCGGGCACAGCGTTCCGCGTCCCGGAAGGCGTCCTGGATGCCCTGCGCGGTGATGGGGTCCTTGAGGTATCCGGCGTCGCCGACCAGGACCCAGCCGGGGCCGTAGGGCTTGTGGAAGTGGTTGGCCACGGCTGTTCCGACGAACCGTTCGGCCTGTGCGGCGGTGGAGACGCGTTCGGCGAAGTCCGGTACCCGGCTCAGCGTGGCGTGGTAGTTGCCGGCGACGTCGGAGCGGTTGGTCTCGAAGTCGCGCATGGGCCAGCCGCAGACGACCAGGGTCAGGTCGTCGTTGGTGGGCCAGGCGGCGAAGGCGCGGTCCTCGCGGTTGTACGTCTCGAACATGCCCCGCATGGGCAGTCCCGCCCAGTACGTGTAGTAGTACGCGTTGATCTTCGGCTTCTCCGCGTAGGCGACCGGGTCCGTCGCCCTGGCGACCGAGGAGTGGAGGCCGTCCGCACCCACCACGATCCGGGCACGATGGACGGACGACCCGCCGTCCCGGCCGTGGCCCCTGATCCCTGTCACCGTGTCACCGTCGAACAGGATCTCCTCGACGGTGAACCCCTCGCGCACCTCGGCACCGGACTCGGCCGCGGCATCGACCAGGAGCTTGTCCAGCACCGTACGGCGTGGTGCGTAGGCCGCCTCGAAACCCTCGCCCGCCGGGGACCCGGTGAGGGCGAACGGCCCCAGGTCGAATCTGTAGGTGTCGATGGGCGGACACCCGGTGTCCACCACCCTCTCCAGCAGTCCCCACCGGTCCAGGGCCGCCAGGCCGGGAGGATGGATGAGGTGGGTGGAGATCGTGTCGCTCGGGAACGTGGCCCGGTCGACGACGAGGACCTGGTGTCCGTACCGGGCGAGCAGCATCGCGGTCGGCGCGCCCGCGCAGCGCGCTCCGACGACGACGACGTCGTGGTCATGGTTCTCGGCGCCGGCCGAACCGGCCGTGCTCATCATGGCGTCACCTGCCGTCCGGCACCGCCGGGGCCCCTCGGCCGGACGGGAGAAGGCGTCCCGTCCGTGGTGCCGTGTCGGTTCGTCCCCGTTCGCTTCCACGCTAGTCCTGACGCTCCGCCCCGTCGCGTCATGCGGCCGCCGTGTGATCACCCGGCGTCGAAGCCCTCCGGCCTCTGCGCGTCCTCCACGGCTTCGGCCAGGAGCGTGACCAGGTCGTCGACGACCGGAGGGTGGGGGCCGGATCTGCTGACGGCGAGGATCTCCCGGTGGAGCGGCGCGACCCCGGGCGGCAGGACGACCTGCTCGACACCGGAGCCGTGTCCCTGCCCGAGCAGCGTGGCCGGGATCAGTCCGACCGCGAGGCCCGCCCTGATCATGGCGAGCATGCTGTGCAGGTCCTCGGTCTCCAGCGTCACCTGGAGCGCGATGCCCAGTTCTCCGGCCCAGCGGTGCAACTGCCGCCGGTCGGGGCTGTGCGCATGGCCCGAGACCCACTCCCGCTCCAGGCACTCGGCCAGCTCCACGGGACGGCCTCGCCCGGGGTCGGCGCCCGCGACGAGGAGCAGCGGTTCACGCCCCAGGACCGTGATCGCGAGTGCCTCGGACGGGGCGGGCGGGTCCTCGGGGAGATAGCGGTAGGCGACGAGCAGGTCGATGTCGCCCGAGGTGACCCTCGGCACGCCCTCGTCGGTCTCCACCACGACGAGACGGGCACGGGGCCCCGGGCGCCGGATCCTCAGGGCCGACAGGACCTGAGGCAGCAGGTAGGTCATCGCGCTGGGGTAGGTCCCCACCCGCAGTTCCGCGATCTCGCGGTTCGCGATGCCGTGCGCGGTGTCCTGGAAGCGCGCGGTCGCGTCGAAGAGCGTCCTGGCCGCCCGGGCGAGGGAGCGGCCGGCCGCGGTGAAGACCAGCCTGCTGCCGGGGCGCCGGACGATCAGCTCGACGCCCGTCTCGCGTTCGAGCGCGGCGATGTGCTGGGACACCGCCGAGGGCACGTAGCCGAGTTCCGCCGCGGCCTCGGCCATGGAACCGTGGCGCGCCACGGCCAGGAAGGTGGCCAGGAGCTTCAGATCGGGCTGGGGCTTCATGATCCCTGAACTCTCTCTTCAAGATCCGTCGCTTTACGTGCAGCGAGGCGGACGCCAGAGTAAAGGCACCACGACCCGGGAGACCCCGCCCGACAGAAAGCCGAGACCATGGCCCTCGACCTCGCCGCCCTGCGGGCGCACTTCCCCTCCCTCGCCTCCGGCCTCGCCTTCTTCGACGGGCCGGGCGGAACGCAGACCCCCCGGCCCGTCGCGGACGCCGTCGCCGCGGCGATGACCGCCCCGCTGTCCAACCGGGGGACCGTCAGCCGGTCCGAGCTCAACGCCGAACGCGCCGTCGCGGACTTCCGCGCCGCCTACGCCGATCTGCTGAACATGCCCGCGAACGGCGTCGTCCACGGCCGCAGCGCCACTCAGCTGACGTACGACTTCTCCCGCCACCTGGCCAAGGGCTGGAACCCGGGCGACGAGATCGTCCTCAGCCGCCTCGACCACGACGCCAACGTCCGCCCCTGGATCCAGGCGGCCGAGCGGGCCGGAGTGACGGTCCGCTGGATCGAGATCGACCCGGAGACCATGGAGCTCGACCTCGCGTCGTACGAGCGGGCCCTGACCTCCCGGGTCCGGCTGGTCGCCGTCACGGCGGCCTCGAACGTGCTGGGCACCAAGCCGCCCGTGCGCCGGATCGCCGACCGGGCGCACGAGGCCGGTGCCCTGGTGTACGTGGACGGCGTCCACTACGCCGCGCACCATCTCGTGGACGTGCCCGCGCTCGGGGCCGATCTGTTCGTCTGCTCGCCGTACAAGTTCCTCGGACCGCACTGCGGGGTTCTCACGGCGGCCCCCGAGTTCCTGGAGACCCTGCGCCCGGACAAGCTGCTGCCGTCCTCCGACGCCGTGCCGGAGCGTTTCGAGTTCGGCACGCTGCCGTACGAGATCCTCGCGGGCGCCACCGCCGCCGTCGACTTCCTCGCCGCGCTGGACCCGGGCACCGGGACCTCGCGCAGGGAGCGCCTGACGCGCTCGCTGGAGTCCGTGCACACGCATGAACTGGCACTGCGCACACGGCTCCAGGAGGGCCTGGAGTCCCTGGGCGACGCCGTCACCCTGCACTCGAAGGCCCCCGACCGCACCCCGACCCTGCTGATGACCCTCGAAGACCGCGACGCCCACGAGGCCCAGGTGCATCTGGCCGCGCGCGACGTGGTGGCGCCGGCCGGGTCGTTCTACGCCCACGAACCCTTCGCCGCGCTGAAGCTCCGTGACCCCGCCCTGCGCGCGGGACTGGCCCCCTACAACTCCTCCGAGGACGTGGACCGCTTCCTCGACGGGCTCGCCTCCTTCGTCTGACCGGCGCTGGCGGAAGCGAGGCGGGCGGCGCGCCGGCCTCCGGACGAGGTGATCCCGCGGACTCCGCCGAGGGCACCGGGCTCGCGGAGGAGGCCGGGCACGAAGGTGCCGTCCGTGAGCTCCACGCTGTCGAGGGCCATGGGACGGGGCAGGTCCGCGAGCGGTGTGCCCCGTCCCTCGGCCGGCGGCTGCCGCACCTCGGCCGCGATCGCGCCGCCGCCCTCGCGGGCCCGGACTGAGCCCGGACTGAGCCCGGACTGAGCCCGGTCCGAGCCCGGCTCGGGAGGCACCGTGCCCAGCGCGCACAGCCGGTGGGCGGGGGCGGTTGCGGTCGTGCGCCCCGGGCGGGGCGACCTCGTCGGCGGCCTCCCAGGTGTCGCGCCCGGCACCGGACGCCGCGCTCTGCCGGGCCCTGAAGGGGGCGATCGATCCGGCGTTCCGGGTCATCGCTGCGGCGGGAACGCCTCCCGGTACAGGTCACGCATCTGCGGCTCCGCCCAGGTGGTCCCGCCGCACATCTCGACCCTGCCGTCCCTGGCGGCGACCAGGTAGCTGTCGCCGGCCGTGAACGTGCCGCTCTCCGTCTCCCGCGCCTGCCGCAGCGTCACGGTGGTGACGTCCTCCCCGCGGTACCAGTGCTCCACCCGCAGGGTGACCTGTCCGTCGGCGACGGACGTGACCGTGCCCTCGAACGCGGTGGTGCTGGTGCGCAGGAGGCCGACGGTGGGCGCCGCGCACTTCGTGCCGCCGCCGGTGTCCGAGACGGTCAGGACGAGCGGCGCGGCGGACGGGGCGGAGCCGGGGGACCCGCTCGCCGCCTGCCAGGCGGCGAGTCCTGCCGCGGCCAGGACCGCGGCCGCCGCGGCGGCCAGCAGGCGGGGTCGCCGGATCGGCTGCCGGACGCGGGGTCCGGCGGGAACGTGCGAGGTGGTCATGGTGGCCTCCAGGAGCCTGTCGACGTCGGGCGCAGGAGCCTCGTGCACCAGTGCCGGGTCGGCGGCCCGGAGCCGCGCGAGCAGTTCGTCCTCGTTCACCGGTCGCTCCTTCCTTCACCCATTGCCTGTCCGGCGGGCCCGCCGTTCTTTCGTTCCAGAGCCGCAGCCAGTTTCTTCTTGGCCCGGTGCAGGCGGATGCTCACCGCGTTGGGGCTCAGCCCGGTCACCTCGGCTATGGCACGGGGCTTCAGTTCCTCCCACGCCCACAGCAGCACCACCTCACGGTCGGTCTCGCCCAGCGTGCCGAGAGCGTCGTGCAGCTCCCCGTGATCGCCCGGGTCGGCCGGAGGGGAAGGTGACGCGGCCCGGGTCAGCCGTTCCACCAGACGCAGCCGACGGCGCTCCGCCCGGCGGGCGTTGGCCAGGCAGCCCCGGGCGACGCCGTAGCACCACGGCAGCACGTCGTCCGCCCCCGGCGCGGCCCCCTCCGGCATGCCGGGCATCTCGTCCAGACGGCGCCAGAGCACCAGCATCGTCTCGGCGAGCACGTCGTCGACCTGCCCGGCCTCCGCCCGCCGCAGCAGATAGCGGTGCAACGGCGCCGCCACCACGCGCGCCAATGCCTCGTACCGCCTCTCCCGTGTCCGGGCAGGCTCCTGTTCCTGGATCGCTTCCACGCCCCTTCCTGTCCGCACCCCTCACGTTTCTTTCAGCCTGGCCCGGCTCTTTCAGCCCGACCCGGCGCGGAACCCCGGGGCGACGGGACCCGCTCGCGACGGCCCGCGCCGCGTCACACTTCCCGGTTCACCAGGAAGGCGATCAGAGAGCGCAGCTCGTCGGCCGTCGTCGCCCGCAGCGGCACCCCCGCGAGTGCCGTTTCCGCGGCCGTGAGGTGCCGCCGTGCCTCGGCCAGGGCCGCCGACCGTCCGCCCGCCTCCTCGATCAGTGCCGCGGCCCCCTGGGGGTCGGTGTCCAGCAGGGGAGCGAGGCGGCCGGCCGCGGGCGTGCCGAGAGCCACCAGCACCGGGAAGGTCTTCTTGCGCTCCCGCAGGTCACCGTGGACGGGCTTTCCGGTGACGGCGGGATCGCCCCAGATCCCCAGCACGTCGTCGGCGATCTGGAAGGCGACCCCGAGATGACGCCCCGCCCGGTCCAGTGCGGCGGCCGTCCCGGGGTCCGCACCGCCGAGCAGCGCGCCCAGCGCGGCGGAACAGCCCAGCAGCGCCCCGGTCTTGTGCTCGGCCATGACCCGGTACTCCCCGGGCGTCACTCTCTCCGGCCCGGTCCACGGACGCGCGGCGAACAGCAGGTCGTCGGCCTGCCCGCACACCAGGTCGCGCAATGCCGCGGACAGGGTCCGCACCGCGCCGGGACCGGCCGGCTCCGCGGCGAGCGTCTCGACGGCCAGGGCGAACAGGGCGTCTCCGGCGAGGACCGCGGATCCGGTGCCGTATGCCTTCCACACGGCCGGACGCCCGCGCCGGGTGGCGTCGCCGTCCATGATGTCGTCGTGCAGCAGGGAGAAGGCGTGCACCAGTTCCACCGCGACGGCGGCCGCCACTCCGGCCCGCCCGGGCGCACCCGCCGCCTCGGCCCCCAGCACGGCCAGCGCCTGCCGTACGCCCTTGCCGCCCGGCGCGGCCCCCTGCGCGACACCCGGTGCACCGCCCGCCTCGCACCAGCCGAACGAATAGGCGGCCATCTCGCCGACCCAGGGGTGCAGCCGTGCGACGGCCGCGGCCAGCGCGGGCCGCACCAGTGTCCGGCAGCGGTCCAGGACGGCGGGAGCGTCGGCCGACGCCGTGAAGGAGGCCGCCGTCACCGCGCGACCTCCGCGGGGGAGTGAGGGCCGGCAGCGGCATCCGCACCGGCGTCCGCGCACGTACCTGCACCTGTGCCCGGAGCTGGATCCGTGCCCGCGTCCGTGTCCCCCGCCCGGTCCCCGTCCGGCCCCGCACCGAACTCCTCCTGCGCCCGCGCGACCATCTCCCGGGCGTGCCGGAGGCCGATGCGGTCCAGTGTCGACGCCAGGTCGGCGAGTTCGGCGGCGGTCTCCGCGCGGTCGCGGCCCAGCCGGGCCAGGGACTTGGCCAGTCCCAGCCGTGACAGGGCCTCCCCACGCGGCTCGCGCATGGCACGGAACTCGGCCAGCGCCTGCTCGTACAGCGCGCGGGCCTCGGCGTACCGCCCGGCGCGGTACAGCACGTTGCCGCGCATCTTGTGGTTGTAGGCCAGAGCGCTGGACAGCTTCATCTCCCGGCACGTCGTCTCGGCCTCGGACAGCAGGGCCAGCGCGCGCTCGGCGTCCCCGTCGCGCACGGACACCACGTCGGCGAGTCCGCGCAGCGCCCAGGCGTGGCCGCGCCGGTCGTCGGCCCCCTCGGCTATCCGCGCCGCCTCCTCGAACAGGTCGTACGCGGTGTCGTAGCCGCCGGTGTTGCGGTGCATCTGCGCGATGCCCTCCAGGGCCCACACCGTGTGCCGCGCCTCGCCGCGTCGCCGTGCCTCGGCCAGCAGCTGCTCGTGCAGCCTGCCCACGGCCTCGTAGTCGCCCTGGATGCGGCCGGTCTCGGCCAGCCCCGCCAGCGAGTAGCCGCGGACGACGACGTCGCCGCCACGCTCGCCGAGGTCGGCCGCGAGCCCGAGCAGTCGCCGGGCCAGGGCGAGAGCCCCGCGCTGCCGGGCCAGGGTGCCCCCGCTCCACAGCGCCCAGGCCATCGCCGCCACGTCCCCGGCCTCGCGCGCCGCGCGGTAACTCGCCTTCCACGCCTGCTCGGCCTCCTCGACACGGCCCAGCCTGCGGTGCGCCTCGGCCACCGCGAGCCCGGAACGCGCCGCCTCGCCGGGCTGCCCGTCCCGCTCCGCCGCTCTCAACCGCTCGGTTCCGGCGGCCAGTACGTCGGTCAGCGAGGAGTTGACGGACAGGGAGGTGAGTGCGCCCTGGTACTCCGGGGCGAATGCCTTGCCGTACATCGATGCCTTTCGGTCGTGCTGCACACCGGGCCGACACCGCGCGTATACAGGGCATGTATACGCGAGATGTATACATATTGTGTATACACGGTGTGTCTAGTGCGTCGGAAAAGACGCCCTGGCCCAGGGGTCAGGGCGTCGCCTGCTGTCGGTCAAGACGCCGTCCGTGCGGACCGGGTTGCCCGTGAGGCGCAGATCACGTGAGGGTGCGTCAGTGGCGCCGCCTCCTTGCGGGGTTGCCCCGCCGGCCCGCCCCGCCGCTCGCGGAGCCGCGCGCCACCCCGGCATCCGTGCCGACGTGCACCGGCGTACGGCGGGTCCGCCCGGCCGTCGCGCCCTTGATCCCTGGACGGGGAGGTGACTTCCCGGCATCATGGGAGCGCTTCCATCGCCGGCCGTCCTGAGAGTGCCTCCATGCAGAGCCGTACCAAGCGCAGCATGTCCCCGGACGAACTCGGCGCGCTGCTGCACGCGTCCATGGGCACGGGATGCCGGGTCGAGGGAGAGCTGACCGACGGCTGGTTCAACACCGCGTACCGCGTACGTCTCGACGACGGACGCCCCGCGATAGTGAAGCTCGCCCCGCCCGCCGACGCCGCCGTGCTGCGCTACGAGCAGGGCATCATGGCGACCGAGGCGATGGTCTACCACCGGATCGCCGGCCTGCCGGGCCCGGGCGTACCGGCCCCCGCCCTGCTGCATGCCGGGGAGGAACTCCTGGTCCTGTCGGTCCTCGGCGGCACGCCCTGGGACAAGGCGGCCGGCCGGCTCTCCCCGGACCGCGCGTCGGCACTGCGCCGGGAGCTGGGCGGGATCACCGCGCGCCTGCACACGCTGGCCCCCGACGACGGCCGGTTCGGCTACCCGGCAAAGGAGTCGTCGCTCTCCGCCGCCGACTGGCGAACGGCTTTCGGCGCCATGGTGGAGGCTCTTCTGGAGGACGCCGCACGCTGGGGCTCTCCGATCGGCGTCACCCCCGGCGCGGTCCGGGAGCTGGTCGCCGACGGCGCGTACGCGCTGGACGAGGTCACCGAGCCCCGGCTGGTCCACTTCGACCTGTGGCCGGGCAACATCTTCATCGATCTCCCCGGCGGGGCCGGGCCCGCCCGCATCACCGGAATCATCGACCACGAGCGTGCGTTGTGGGCGGACCCGGCCGCCGAACTGGTCTCCCTGGCCTTCGGCGGCGACACGGGCCCGGCCGGCGACTTCGCGGCCGGGTACACCGAAGCGGGCGGCAGCCTCGACTTCACCGACGCCCTCCGGCACCGTCTGGCCCTCTACCGGCTCTACTTCGGGCTGCTGCTCGTCGTCGAGTGCGGTCCGCGCGGCTACGGCGCCGAACATCTCGCCATGTGCCGCCGGACCCTCGCCGAGAGCATCACGGCACTTCGTTCGTCGGGATAGCTCACCGGGACAGGGGAGCACGCCGCTCCGGCCGCCGCGGACACGCACGGTCAGGGCGGCCGGTGCTCCGTGCGACAGGGGCGGGTGTGCCAAGTCGGAGCGGCCGGGGCGTGGTTCGCGCTGCGTTTGCCAGCCGCTGCGGGCGGCGGGAGACTGGAGACACACGCGTGGGCCTGCTGCTGGACAAAGGGGGCCGGTGGGCACCGACGCACAGGGCGCAGCCTCTTCACGGTGCACACCTCCCGTCCCTTCGGCCCGGCCACGTATCCACCCGATCCGTTCGGGCCCGGGATCCCCTCTCCTCGTGATCCCGGGAGATCTGAACGACTGTCCGGAACCGTCGGTCCCGCTCGCCCGGGCGGCCCCGGAGGCGCTGCCCGAGGTCTTCCGCGGAGGGACACCGCCGCGAGCCGCCGGACACGAAGGCCCGCGGTTCCCGGGGGCGGGCCGTGCCGGGCCCGGAACGTCCGGCCACGGCCCGGCTCCCCGACCTCGAACGTGCGGAAAACGCCGCTGCTCCTCTTGCGCAGGAGGCACCTCATGAACAGGACCGGCCGCGTCAGTTGCATCCTCCCCCCGCATCTCCTGCACCAGCTCCTGAAGAGCGATGACAGTGAGGTGCGCCAAGCCGCCCTCGACACCCTGCTGACCACGACGCGGATGCGGGGCGAACGAACGGTCTGGGCGTCCCTCGCCGGCGCCGCCGTCCCCGGCAACGGCCGACGGACCGTCTTCGACTGCAACAGGACCAGATTCCTGCCCCTCGCCGAGATCGTGAGGTCGGAGGACGGGCCGGAGGCGTCCGACGCGTCCGCCAACCGGGCGTTCGAGGGCCTCGGGGCCACCCGCGACTTCTACCAGCAGGTGTTCCGGCGCAATTCGCTCAACGACCGGGGGATGCGTCTGGACGGATACATCCACTTCGGCGTGAAGTACAACAACGCCTTCTGGGACGGACGGCAGATGGTCTTCGGTGACGGAGACGGAAGGAAGTTCAGCGACTTCACCGGATCGCTCACCGTGATCGCCCACGAGCTGGCCCACGGAGTCACCGACTTCACCGCCGGGTTCTCCTACCACGATCAGCCCGGAGCCCTGAACGAGTCGATGTCGGACGTCTTCGGGTCACTGGTCGAGCAGTGGTCGCTGAACCAGTCGGCCGAGGCGGCGAACTGGCTGATCGGGGCCGAGATCTTCACCCCGGGGATCGGCGCGGACGCTCTGAGGTCGATGAAGTCCCCGGGAGAGGCGTACGACAACATCCCCTACGGCAAGGACCCTCAGCCGGACCACATGAACGACTACGTGCATCTGCCGAACACGGAGGAGGGGGACTACGGCGGCGTGCACATCAACTCCGGCATCCCCAACAAGGCCTTCTACCTCACGGCGGTGCGCATCGGCGGATACGCGTGGAAGGCCGCCGGGCTCATCTGGTACGAGTCGCTGAAGGCGTCGGGCCAGGAGACCCAGTTCCAGGAGTTCGCCGACACCACCTACCGGAAGGCCGAAGAGCTGTACGGTTCCGGCAGCACGGAGCAGACGGCGGTGCTGGCGGCGTGGCAGGACGTGGGCATCCACATCAGCGGGGTCCCGGTCGGCGTCGCCCGTACGCGCAGCTTCTCGCCCCGCTGGAACGGCGACGGGGAACAAGGGGACGGCGTGGCGGCCCTGACGAAGAAGGTCGATGTGCTGAACACCCAGATGTCAGGGCTGGCCAAGGAGATGGCCTCGCTGAAGGCGCGCAGGTGACCACCGGCACAGGGCGCGGGCCCGTCCCCGCACGATCGCCGGGCCGAAGAGGCGAACCGTCCGGCCTGTCAGGAGAACGCGCACGATGAAGGTGACCTTGGCGGAACACGGCGGGCAGGCGGCCGCGGTCAATCTCGGCCTCCCGCCCCGGGTGCTGGACAGCGACGACCTGCCCGAGGCCGCCGCGGCGGAGCTGGCCCGGCTCGTCGCGGAAGCCTCCGCGGAGGCGGGGGAGGAGCAGGGGCCGGGCCGTGCCCGCGACGCGATGAGCTACACGATCACGGTCGAGGACGGCGGTCGCTCCACGGTTCTCACCCGGTCGGACACGACCATGACACCGGCGTTCGCGGCCTTGCTCAGCCGGCTGGAGCAGTACTTCGCGCCCTAGGGGAGCGCCCCGGGGGCTCTCGCCCCGTTCCCGGTCCGTGAGGCGCCGCGCCTCACGGACCGCGCCGCGCGCGCCGGTCGTCGCGCCTGCCGCGCCCGCCGGCCGCCGCGCGCGTCGGTGGTCGGGCCTCGGGCCCGTGTGGTGTCGGCGCATGTCGATGCCTATGGAGCCATGGCGCGAAACAGCCTCTCTTTTTACCGGTTTTTACCGGTGGAAACGTAGGGAAACCGCGAATCGGCGCCCGCCGCTTCCAGCCGCCGTCCCCCGACCGGCAGCCGCGGATGCGGTCCTTCCTGGTCGACGCCAGGAACACCGGCACCCTCCCGGACGTCATCGGCCGGCACAGCCCCGGCCCCGGCGGCGTGCCCGAGAGCCTCACCCGCTTCCACCGGCCCCTCGAACGGGAACTCGGCATCTCCCCGCGGCCGGTGGTGATCGAGGAGTACGGCCCGGGCGACGGCGAGTCCGAGGGTGTGCCCGGAGCCATGGTCAAGCACTGGGCGGAGTTCGCCCGTGACGACGTGGACTCCGCCGCCATGGGCATCTGCACCGACCCGGGGCTGCTCGGGAACACCCTGCGCCGCACCGCCGAGGGCCTCGGACCCGACGCGGGCTGGTGCTTCATGAACCGGTACCGGCAGCTCCAGGGCACCAGGCCCGCCGTCAGCCGCTGGGACACCCGGCACCACCAGGGCTCGGACGGCGTCGCCTCCCGGTACCCGGCCGGCCGCACGGTGACGCTGCTCGCCGGCGGCGACGAGGGCGACATCGGCGTCCGGATCCTCCTCGGCCGGCTCGCCCTGCGGCTCGGCCGGCGCGACGGGTGCATCCGTCCCCGGCTGCGCGGCCGAAGAAAGGAGTGGGTTCGGAAAGGTGGCACGCCATGATGTGCCCAGACACCGTCATGTACGCAGATGTGATGTTCGCCGTCACGTCGGCCGGCAGTCTCCGCGCCGTACGGCACGACGTCCGCGAGCAGATGGGCCGGTGGGGCCTGGGCCGTCTCGCCGATGACGCCGTACTCGTCGTCGGTGAGCTGTCGGTCAACGCGCTGGGCCACGGGAGGGGACCCGTGGGGGTCGCGCTCGCGCTGCGTGAGCGGGCCGGCCACCCGGTGCTGAGGATCCAGGTCACGGACGCGGGACACGGCTTCGACGCCGACCTGGTACGGGCTCACTGGAGACATCCCTCCTTCGCCTTCGGCGAGGGAGGCCGCGGACTGCTGCTGATCGACGCCCTCACGGGCGAGTGGGGCCACCGGCACGACAGCACGGGTCACACCGTGTGGGCCGTCCTGTCCTCCGGTACGACCGTATGAGTGACAGCCGCCCACCATGCGTCGTCCGGGCGGATCGGGGAAGTCGGTGCACAGGTGCTCGTGCACCTCCCGTCGCGGGCACTGCTGTCAGCGAGGTCCGTCGGCGGCCGACCAGGAGAAAGGCCAGGCTGTCATGCTTCTCATCGGCGTCATCCTGCTCATCATCGGATTCCTCACGGGCGTGTCGATCCTGTGGACGATCGGCCTCATCCTGGCGGTCGTCGGCGCCGTCCTGTGGGTCATGGGCTCCATGGGACACGCGGTCGCCGGACGCAAGCACTACTACTGACCGGCGGGTTCCCGGGGCAGGGACAGCCTGGTGGCGCCGGTACCAGGAAAAGGTTTCTCTGCCTCACGCCGGCCTTCCGCTGCAGACTCGCGGGAGATGAGGCTCGTCCGCCTCATCTCCCGCGGACGTGCGCCTGAGACACGTACCTCGCGGGCGTCGTGCGCGGAATGAGGACAGAGTCGTGCTGGTGGTCGTGGCTGCGGTGATCGTCGTTCTGTTCTCCGGGGCGCACTGGTACGTATGGCGCCGGCTGGTGCGGGACATGACGACCCGGTCCCGTGCGGCCCGACGGGCGGGTGCCGCCGTCGCCGTGCTCTGCCTGGTGTCGCTCGGGGCCCTGGTCGCGGGCCAGGCCGGCGCCCCGTTCCGGCTCCAGCAGATCCTGGCCTGGCCCGGATACCTCTGGCTGGCCCTTCTGCTCTACCTGGTGCTGGCCCTGCTGGTGGGCGAGGCGGCCCGGCCGCTGCTGCTGCGGGCTCTGGAACGCCGTGCGAGCGGCCGTGAGGGCCCGCGGTCCCCGGCCGCCGACGCCGGTACCGCCGAGCAGGGACCGTCCGCCGCGACGGAGGAACCCGCCGCCGTCATCGAGGAACCGTCCACCGCCGCGGAGCCCGTCCGGCGCCCCGACGTGAGCCGCCGGCTGTTCGTCTCCCGGGTGGTGGGCGGCGCGGCGGCGGCCGCCGCGGTCGGTACGGTCGGCACCGGTATGCACGGCGTGCTGCGGGGGCCGAGGGTCGAGCGGATCACCGTGCCGCTCGCCAAACTGCCCCGCAGCGCCCACGGCTACCGCATCGCCCTCGTCGGCGACATCCACCTCGGCCCCGTCCTGGGCCGTGCGCACACCCGGCGGATCGTCGACGCCGTCAACGCCGCACAGCCGGATCTGGTGGCCGTGGTCGGCGATCTCGTCGACGGTTCGGTGCGTGACCTCGGCGCTGCCGCGGAACCGCTCGCCGGGCTCCGGGCGCGGGACGGCTCGTACTTCGTCACGGGAAACCACGAGTACTACTCGGGTGTCGAGGAGTGGGTGGACCGCGTGCGCGAGCTCGGTGTCCACCCCCTGCGCAACGAGCACGTCGGCATGCCCGGCTTCGTCCTCGCCGGCGTCAACGACATCACCGGCGAGGACCATCACGACGCCCCCGACTACGACCGGGCGCTCGGCGACCGGGACCCGTCCCGGGCCACCGTGCTTCTGGCCCATCAGCCGGTCATGGTCCACGAGGCCGTCAGGTTCGGGGTCGACCTGCAGCTCTCCGGCCACACCCACGGAGGCCAGCTGTGGCCCGGGAACCTCGTCGCGGAGCTGACCAACCCGACCGTCGCCGGTCTGGACCGTTACGGCGACACGCAGTTGTACGTGACACGCGGTGCGGGTGCCTGGGGCCCGCCCGTCCGGGTCGGGGCCCCGTCGGACATCACCGTCGTGGAACTCGCCTCCCCGCAGGCGTGACATCCGCTTTTCGGGGGACCTCGATCCAGCCCGCCCCGTCCCCTCCGCACGGAAGCGCATCAGAACCATGTCCGACCAGCACACAGCCGCCGCACTGGCTGCCGCAGCACTCGTCGCCGCCGTCCTGATCGGCCGGGCGGCCGTCCTCCACGGCGTCCGGGGACGGGCCGCCCACGCGCCGCGCCGCCGGCGCACACCGGGGGGCGCGGCCGGGGCCGCGCCGCCACCCGCTCGTGCGGCAGCGCCTTTCGACGACGTCCCGTCCGCCGTGCGGGAGGCCGAGCGGTACGTGCACCACTGCCGACAGCTCCTCCGGACCCGTGCCGACCCGCCCGACCGGCACTGACTCAGAACGCGGAGTTGGCGAACCAGAGGGCCAGCAGGTCCTTGTCCCCGTCGTGCGCGACGGCCTCCGCGTCGAGGCGCAGACGGCCGTAGACGAGCAGCAGCAGATCGGCCGCGGTTCCCCGGACGGTCGCGTCGGCCTCCTCGGCCGCCGAGGAAGCCGTGTCGAGGCCGAAGCCGTCGGGCCGCAGGCGGACGAGCCAGTCGCCGTCGCCGTCGGTCGCCCGGAAACGGACGGTGCGGCCGGGACCGCGCAGGCCGGCGACCTTGGGCGCGAAGAAGGCGGCGAAGGGCAGGTTGACGAGGAACTCGTCGATCCCGTCGACCGCCGCCGGCCGGTCGATCACGGGCCGCAGACCGAGCGCCAGATCGGCGTCGACCCGGTGCAGCAGGGTCTCGAAGAGCATCCGGCGTGCCCAGAAGCGGGCGTGCTGGTCGACGCCCCAGGCCCACATGGGCAGGCCGGGATCGGTGGCCGCGAAGGCGTTCCCGGCCACGATCGCGCTCTCGGCCAGCCAGTCGGCGTATCCGTCCTGCCGGTCCGGGAGATCCAGGTCCACCTCACGGCTTCGCGGAGGTTCCTGGACACGTGCGTGCAGGAGCGCCGAGAACCAGCGCTGGACGCTGCCGGTGTGCCTGACCAGATCGGCCAGTGTCCAGCCGGGGCAGGTGGGCACCGGAGTCGTCAGGTCGGCGTTCCTGAGCGTCGCGACGAACCGGGCGGTCTCCGCCGCGATCGCCGCGCGGTGGTCGACCGGAGCCGGTCCGCCGCTGCGGTCCGGGGAATTCATCATGGGTGTGCCCTTCTGCTGGTGGCGGATTCCGCGGGCGAGGCGGTCCGTACCGGTGTGTACGGACCGCCTCGCCCCGGTCGGGGTTCGAACAGCCGGCCCGGTCACACGGGCTCGGCCTGCGGCTCGGTCTGCGCGTGTTCCGCGGGCTCGGACACGGCGGCCTTCCGCGGCGCGGGAGTACGGGAGACCTGCGCCTTCCTGAGCCCGACGAGGGCGACGGCGGCGACCAGGACGAACGCCGCTCCGGCGATGGCGAAGCTCAGGGTGAACTGGCCCTCCTGGGGGAGGGCGGGCATCCCGGCGGGCAGCGCGACGGTCTTCGACGCCAGGAGCGAGGTGATCACGGCGCTCGCGACGGCGCTGCCGACGGAGCGGGAGATGGAGTTGATGCCGTTGGCGATGCCGGTCTGCTCGGCCGGGACACTGGCGACGATGAGCGCGGGCATCGAGGCGTAACCGAAGCTGATCGCCAGACCGATGAGCATGCCCGCGCCGATGACCGAGGCACTGGTGTCGTGCGCGGCGGTCAGCCAGGTGAAGCCGAGCACCCCGAAGCAGGCGCCCGCGGTCAGCGTGACGCGGGCGCCGAGCCTGCCCACCAGCACACCGCCGAACTGGGCGCCCACGAGGGAGACGAGCGTGGTCGGCAGCAGATAGACGACCGACGCGGCGAGCACCGACGCGCCGAAGCCGTAACCGACGAGGTCCTCCGGCATCTGCACCAGGTACGAGACGCCGATGAAGTGGGTGAACATCGCGAATCCCAGCAGCAGCCCCGCCAGGTTGGTGAACAGGACGGACCGGTGGACGAACATCTTCATGTCCACCATCGGCTCCTTGACCCGGCTCTCGGTGAGCACCCACACGCCCGTCATGACGACCGCGCCGGCGAAGGAGCCGAGGGTACGGCCGGACGTCCAGCCCCACTCGTGCCCCTGCGAGATGGGCAGCAGCAGAAGCACCAGCAGCATCCCGAGGGTCAGCGCGCCCAGCCAGTCCGTGCGGCCCCCCGTCTTCGCGCGGGAGGCGGGCACCACGAACAGCACACCCGCCAGCGCCACCACGGCGAGCGCGGCCGCCAGCCAGAAGACCCTGTGGTAGTCGGGGTCGGAACCCTGGGTGAGGAGGCCCGCACCGACCAGGGCGAGCCCGCTGCCGAACGCGAGCGTGCCGCTGACCAGGGCCATCGCTCCATGCAGCTTTTCCGGCCTGATCTCCTCGCGCAGCACGGAGAGGGCGAGCGGGAAGATCGCGGTCGCCGCGCCCTGCATCACCCGCCCGATGATCAGCCAGGTCAGGGAGGTGGTGGTGGCGGCGAGCACCGAACCGGCGATCATCACGAGCAGCACACCGACGAGCGTGGGCTTCTTCCCGTGCTGGTCACCGAAGCGGCCGAGCAGCGGGGTGAACACGGCTGCCGACAGCAGCGTGGCCGTGGTCACCCAGCTGACGTTCGCCGTGGTGGCCTTCAGATCGCTCTGGATGATTCCCAGGATCGGGACGACCAGGGTCTGCATCATCGAGACGACCATGGCGGCGAGCCCGAGCACCAGGACGATCCCGGTGTGCCCGGAGGACCTGGACGACGCCGCGGGGTGGGAGTGAGACACGGAAGCTCTGCCCTAACTGTGTGAGAACCGCGAAGCTTGAGAACGGCAATGCTTGAGAACAGCGATCCTTGAGAATCGATATGCTTGAGAACCTCAAGTAATCGCCCTGACGTTAGACCTCAATACTTGAGATGGTCAAGCTTCCGGGCGTAGGGTGACCGGTATGACAGGAACCAGCGGTGTCGACACGGCTCGGCTCATGGAGCTGCTCTCGGTGTCGCTCGCCGCCTACTACGGCGACTTCACGGCGGCCGCGGCGAGCGAGAACCTCACGGCCAGCCAGGGCAAGACGCTCAATGTGCTGCGCCGGGGGCCCGCCGCCATGCGCGTCCTCGCGGCCGTCCTGACCTGCGACGCCTCCAACATGACGGGGATCGTCGACCGGCTGGAGAAGCGTGGTCTGGTGCGGCGCGAGCCCAGCCCCACCGACCGGCGCGTCAAGAACGTCGTCCTCACCGCCGAGGGCGAACACGTCATCGACGTGATCCGCGGGAAGATGCACACCACCCGCGCCGGGCTGGACAGGCTCGACGGCGAGGAGCGGGACACCCTCTACGCCCTCCTGGAGCGTGCCTTCGTCGCCCGGCCCGCTTCCGTCTGAGCCGGCCCTCGACTCCCGCGCTCACCTTCGGGCCGCGCTGAGCGCGGCCCGCCGCGGCCCGCGGGCGTGTTCCGGCCGTCACCCCTGATCCGCGTCACCCGCGGGGGTGCCCGCGTGTCCGCGGCCGAAGCGGTGTCCGAGGTGCCGCCCTCCCCGCACGGACGTGCGCGGCGCCGACCGGTCCCGGCGGGCGGCGCCGGGGAGCCGGGTCCGCCCGCGCCCCGGCGCGGATCCCCGGGTGCCGGAGCGCGTGGTGCGTTCCGGGACTCCGGTGTTGCGCTGCCCGGGTCGCCCCGGCGTCGGCCGTAGGGTCGGCCGGGGCGGAACCGCGCGGTCCGGCGGAATCCCGCGCCGTTGTTGTGCTCCTGGTCACACCGGGGTGACCTCTTGTCATTTAGTAGGACGTCCTAGTATCTCTCGTAGCTACAGCTCCAGTGTCTGGTCCGGAGGGCCCCATGAGTGATCTGCACCGCCCCGTGCATCCCGTTCGCCTGGTCACCGCGTCGGCCCTGTTCGACGGCCACGACGCCTCGATCAACATCATGCGGCGGATCTTCCAGTCCCAGGGCGTCGAGGTGATCCATCTCGGGCACAACCGGTCGGTGAAGGAGGTCGTCGACGCGGCGCTCGAGGAGGACGCGCACGGCGTCGCGGTCTCGTCCTACCAGGGCGGACACGTGGAGTACTTCGAGTACCTGGTGGAGTCGCTGCGCGCCCAGGGCGCGGACCACGTCCGGGTCGTCGGTGGTGGCGGAGGCGTCATCGTGCCCGAGGAGATCTCCCGGCTGCGCGCGAGCGGAGTGACGATCTTCTCGCCCGAGGACGGTCAGCGCATGGGCCTCGCCGGCATGGTCAACTCGGTGGTCGCCGACTGCGACTTCGACCTGTGGGACACCAAGCCCGCCGAGGCGGCCGCCGTCCTCGCCGGCGACCGGTTCGCCGTCGCCCGCGCCGTCACCGGGGCCGAGCTGGGCAAGCTGCCCGCCTCGTTCCTCGACGAGCTGCGCGCCGCCGGCGCGGCACGGCAGGTGCCCGTCCTGGGCATCACCGGCACCGGTGGCTCCGGCAAGTCCTCGCTCACCGACGAACTCGTCCGCCGGTTCCGCGTCGACCAGCAGGACAAGCTGCGCATCGCCGTGATCGCCGTCGACCCGACCCGCCGCCGGGGCGGCGGCGCGCTGCTCGGCGACCGCATCCGCATGAACTCCCTCGACGGCGGTCAGGTGTTCTTCCGCAGCCTGGCCACCCGCGGCAGCCGCGAGGTGCCCGAGCACCTGGCCGACGTGATCGACGTCGTGAAGGCCGCCGGCTTCGACCTGGTCGTCGTCGAGACCCCCGGCATCGGCCAGGGCGACGCGGCCATCGTGCCGTTCGTCGACACCAGCCTGTACGTGATGACGCCCGAGTTCGGTGCCGCCTCCCAGCTCGAGAAGATCGACATGCTCGACTTCGCCGACGTGGTGGCGATCAACAAGTTCGAGCGGCGCGGCGCCCTCGACGCCATGCGCGACGTCGCCCGCCAGCTCATCCGCAACCGCGAGGCGTTCGGCATGCGCCCCGAGCAGATGCCGGTCTACGGCACCTCCGCGGCCACCTTCAACGACGACGGCGTCACCGCGCTCTACCAGCACCTCAGGTCCCTGCTCGGCGAGAAGGGCCTGCCGCTGTCCGAGGGCACCCTGCCCGCGGTCGACGTCCGGCACTCCTCCGGCATCCGCCAGGTCGTGCCCTCCGACCGGGTCCGCTACCTCGCCGAGATCACCGAGACCGTCCGCAAGTACCACTCGGAGACCCTCGTCCTGGCCGAGGCCGCCCGCCGCGTCCAGCGCCTCGCCGCCGTCCGCGACGAACTCGTCGAGGCCGGCTCCGACGACAGCGGCGTGGAGTCCCTGCTCGACGGCGCCCGCCGTGCCCTCCCGCACGAGGTCACCGAGCAGATCGAGGGCTGGCCCGCCGTCGTCGAGGCGTACGCCCAGGACGAACTCGTCGTGAAGGTCCGCGACAAGGAGATCCGCACCAAGCTCGTGCGCGAGTCCCTCTCCGGCAACAAGATCCCCCGTGTCGCCCTGCCCCGCTACGCCGACCACGGCGAACTCGTGCGGTTCTGGCGCGGCGAGAACCTGCCCGGCCACTTCCCCTTCACCGCGGGCGTGTTCCCGTTCAAGCGGGACGGCGAGGACCCGGCGCGCATGTTCGCCGGCGAGGGCGACCCGTTCCGCACCAACCGCCGCTTCCGGCTGCTGTCCGAGGGCCAGCCCGCGACCCGCCTGTCCACCGCGTTCGACTCGGTCACCCTCTACGGGCGCGACCCCGACGAGCGCCCCGACATCTACGGCAAGGTCGGCACCTCCGGCGTCTCCGTCGCCACCCTCGACGACATGAAGGCCCTCTTCGACGGCTTCGACCTGGTCGCCCCGACCACCTCGGTCTCCATGACCATCAACGGGCCCGCCCCGACCGTCCTGGCGTTCTTCCTCAACACCGCCATCGACCAGCAGCTCGACGCCTTCCGCGCCGCCGAGGACCGCGAGCCGACCGCAGAGGAGGCGGCCGGGCTGCGAGCCAGGGCCCTCGCCGGCGTGCGCGGCACGGTGCAGGCCGACATCCTCAAGGAGGACCAGGGCCAGAACACCTGCCTGTTCTCCACCGAGTTCTCGCTGCGCATGATGGCCGACGTCCAGGAGTGGTTCATCCAGAACCAGGTCCGCAACTTCTACTCGGTGTCCATCTCCGGCTACCACATCGCCGAGGCCGGCGCGAACCCCATCAGCCAGCTCGCCTTCACCCTCGCCAACGGCTTCACCTACGTCGAGGCGTACCTGGCGCGCGGCATGGACATCGACGACTTCGCGCCGAACCTGTCGTTCTTCTTCTCCAACGGCATGGACCCCGAGTACTCCGTCCTCGGCCGGGTCGCCCGGCGCATCTGGGCCGTCGCCATGAAGGAGAAGTACGGGGCCAACGAGCGCTCCCAGAAGCTCAAGTACCACGTCCAGACCTCGGGCCGCTCCCTGCACGCCCAGGAGATGGACTTCAACGACATCCGCACCACGCTCCAGGCCCTCATCGCCATCTACGACAACTGCAACAGCCTGCACACCAACGCCTACGACGAGGCGGTCACGACCCCGACGGAGGAGTCCGTCCGGCGCGCCCTCGCCATCCAGCTGATCATCAACCGGGAGTGGGGCCTGGCGATGAACGAGAACCCCCTCCAGGGTTCGTACATCATCGACGAGCTCACCGACCTGGTCGAGGCGGCCGTGCTCACCGAGTTCGAGCGGATCAGCGAACGGGGCGGCGTGCTCGGCGCCATGGAGACCGGCTACCAGCGCGGCCGGATCCAGGACGAGTCGATGCTGTACGAGCAGCGCAAGCACGACGGCACCCTGCCGCTCATCGGCGTCAACACCTTCCGCAACCCGAATGCCGACACCGCCGAACCGGGTGTCATCGAGCTGGCCCGCGCCACCGAGGCGGAGAAGCAGTCCCAGCTGGACCGCGTCCACGGCTACCAGTCCGCCCACCAGGAGCCCGCGCACGAGGCCCTGGCGGCCCTCAAGAGCGCGGCCATGGAGGGCCGCAACGTCTTCGCGGTCCTCATGGACGCCGCGCGGGTCTGCTCCCTCCAGCAGGTGACCGACGCGTTCTTCGAGGTCGGAGGCCAGTACCGCCGCAACGTCTGATCCGGCGGCACCCGTACGGGGCGCCCCGGGGACACGGGCCGACAGGAGAAGCCGGCACCGTACCCCGGGGCGCTCTGACGTATGCGCCGACGAGCTCGATCCGCACGCCGCGGCCCGGTCCGGATGCCGGCCGAGCCGCCGGACCCGAGTCGTTCCGGGCAGCGAATCCGCCGCGTCACCCTGACCGCAAGGGGCGCCGGTCCGCCGGGACTTGGTCTTCCCCGGCCGGCCGCGAACCGTTCGCGCAGTCCGGTGTGCCCGTGACGCCTCGGTCCCGAGGACCTTGTCCGCCGGGGCCCGCCCGCCCGGCACACCGCTCGACACGTCGAGCGGTGTGCCGGGCGATGGCGGCCGAGCACGGCCTGTTTCTCCTGGTCAGACCACTTCTCGCGCGCACGTGATCATGATATGAAGATCGCCTTCACAGATTGATCACATGTGGAGGCCCGGTGTGCGATCGCCGGGCAGCCCGCCGGTGCCTCCGCACGGGAGTGCCGCGGGCCGATCGCCCGCCAAATCGTTGTAACTGCCACTCATCTGTGGCCTCCCATGCAAGGAGATCGCCCACGATGCGCCTGATACGCGTCCTGTCCCTGGCGGGACTCAGCGCGGCCACCGCGGCCGGCCTGCTGGTGCCGTCCGCGCCCGCGACCGCGGCCACCGCGCCGGCCCACCGGCCCGTTCCGGTCGCCGGCATCCATGGCATCGACGTACCGCGCGTGCGGATCGCCACGCCGAGGGAGGGCGTCGCGCCCCAGGTCACCGCACCGAGCTCCGCCTACCGTTTCCTGATTCCCGGCAACCCTCCGGGACGCTGGAACCCCTGCGCCAGGCTGACCTACAAGGTGAACCTCAACGGCATGCCGTCCGCCGAACTCACCCGGGTCAAGGCCGCGGCCGCGGTGATCGCGAGCGCTCTGGGCGGAGCCCGCATCGAGTACGCCGGCACGACCACCACGATCCCGCAGCGCACTGACGACGTGGGCTCCTCGCGTGCCTCGGTCGTGCTCGCGTTCGCGACTCCCGGCACGGGCAAGGGCAAGTCCCGGATGCTGCCCGGCGGCAGCACCGCGGGCATGGGCGGGTTCGCGTTGCAGAGCGTCCCCGACAACTACCGGATCCTGCGCGGTTACGCGGGTGCGGCGGTCTTCGACAAGAACCACGTCGTGAAGATGACCGCCGCCAAGCGCAGCAGCCTGTACCTCCACGAACTCGGGCACGTCTTCGGCCTCGACCACGTGAACTACAAGGGTTCCGTCATGTACCCGGTGATCCTGGGCGTGACCAGGCTCAGCCCCGGAGACCGCACGGGCTTCCAGAAGCTCGGCAGAACGGCCGGCTGCCTGAACGACGCCTCCCCGGTCACCCCTGTCCCGGCCCTGTCCGGCACCACGTTCAAGGTGTCCTGGCCCGCGGCGTCCGCCACGTCGGGCCGCCCCACCTACCGGACCACGCTCAGCCTCCCGGACGGCTCCTCCCTGAACCTCGGACCCACCACGGCCACCAGCGTCTCGGTGTCGCTCAGCCGCCTGCTGTCCGAGGCACGGGAGGTGGATCCCGCCACCCCGGTCAAGGTCACCGTCCAGGTCACCACGACCAACCCGATCAGCACCAAGGCGGGCCCGCGGGTCTCCTTCACCCTGCCCAAGGCCGTCGAGGCGTCGGCGGCGTCGGCCGGCTTCGACTTCGCCACCGGCAGCCTGGTGATGACCCCGCCGCGCTGGACCCTCTCCGGAGTGCGCCTGCCGGTGGAATGGTCGATCAGCGGCTCGGTGAAGTGCACCCGGCCCGACGGCGCCTGGACCTCGTGGTCCGGCCATCTGGGCTGGGTCTGGAGCGACGAGCCGAACACCACCTACACCCTCCCCACCGACTGCATCTCCGTCGACCTGGCGGCGGACATGAAGGTCGAGACCGCGGCGAGCAGGACGCCCGTGTCCCACCTGACGCAGACCTTCGACCGCCCGGACACGACCGGCTGATCCGGACGGATCGCCCCACGCTCACGGACGGCGGGCCCGGCCCTCACACTGCACGACGGCCGGGCCCGCCGCCCGGTTGCCGTCATCGCCCTGCGCATGGCCGTCGTCCGGGCCGGCAGCGTCCACGGCGGCGCGTGGCAGGGGCCGCCGTCCGTGCTGACGCACCACCCCGAGGACGCGCGGCCCGCCGACGGGATCCGCCCCGTTCGGCGACCCCGGAGGCGCCCCCAGTCCGGCTCGCCCCGTCCGGCGGTGACGAGAGTACGGCCGAGGGACAGGAGCGGTACCGCACCTGTCCCGGAGGGGGTCCCCGGCCGGGTGCGGGAGCCGCGGCAGGGGCTCTCCGCCGCGCTCGGCCCGGGGCGGGCGCGGCGGGACGGAGAAGGGCGTCTTCGCCGGGCGGTGTTTTGATCGGCGGGTCGGGCCTACCTGTACATCATGGTCAGGTCGATGCGTGAGACAGAGCGAAAGTACGAGGTCCCTTCCTCAGCCGATTTCTCCTGGCTGTCCGAGCTGGAGCGGGTGGACGGCGTCAGGTCGGTCGTCGGCCCGAGCGCGCGAGAACTGGATGCGGTCTACTACGACACCGAGGACCTTCGCCTGCACGGTTCCTCGGTGACACTGCGTCGCAGGAGCGGCGGATCCGACGCGGGATGGCATCTCAAGCTGCCCCTGCCGGGCGACAGTCGGGAGGAGATCCGGTCCGCCCCGGCCGACGACGTCCCGGGCGCGATGCTCGACCTGAGCATGTCCCGCACCCGTGGAGCGGAGCTGACCCCTGTGGTCCGCGTCCGCACCCACCGGGAGGTGTGGCATCTCATGGACGCGCAGGGCGCTCGCCGCGCGGAACTGAGCGTCGACGCGGTCCGCGCGGAGTCCTTGCGCGCGAAGGGCGCACGGACGGCGTGGCGGGAGGTGGAGGTGGAACTGGCCGAGGAGACCGCTGACGCGGCGCTCCTGGACGCCGTGGACGCGGAGCTGCGCGGGAAGGGGCTCGTCCTCGTGCGGTCGTCGTCGAAGTTCGCCCGGGCGCTCGCCGAGACCGGGGCCGCCCCGGCCGCCGGGGCGGACGGGTCCGCGGGGGAGGCGGGTCCGGCGGGCGAGCCTGTTCTCGCCTATCTGCGAGAACAGGTGGAAGCCCTCACCGCCCTCGACCCGGCCGTACGGCGCGACCGGCCCGACGCGGTGCACAGGATGCGCGTCGCGTGCCGTCGTCTGCGCAGCTGTCTGCGCTCCTACCGGTCCGTCCTCGACCGCGAGGTCACCGACGCCGTCCGTGACGAGCTGAAGTGGCTGGGCGGTGAACTGGGCGTCGAGCGTGATCACGAAGTGCTGATGAAACGTCTCACCCACGGCGTCGATGCCCTGCCCGGGGAACTGGTCCTCGGCCCCGTGACCGCACGGCTGCAGGTGTGGGACGTCGCCGGCATGAGCGAAGCGCACCAGCGCACTCTGGACGCTCTGGGCTCGCGTCGCTACCGGGCGCTGCTCGACGCCCTCGCCGCGCTCGTGGAGCGGCCTCCGCTGCGGGCCGGGGCCGGCAGGAAGGCGGACAAGGTCATGGCCAGGGCCGTCCTCAAGGAGTTCGACCGCCTGGCCGACCGCATGACCACCGCCCTGGCCCTGTCGCCCGGACCCCGGCGTGACACGGCCCTGCACGAGGCCCGCAAGGCGGCGAAGAAGGTGCGCTATGCGGCGGAGGTGGCCCGCCCTGCCCTCGGTAAACCGGCGAAGCGTCTGGGTAAACGGGCCAAGTCGGTGCAGCGGGTGCTCGGCGACCACCAGGACAGCGTGGTGGCCCGTGACACGATCAGGGACCTCGCCGTGGCGGCCCGGACGGCGAGTGAGACCGGCTTCACCTGGGGTCTGCTGTACGGCAGGCAGGAGGCCGTCGCGGCCGACAGGGAGCGGGAACTGCCGGCGGTGTGGAAGCGCGCCTCGAAGCCCGTACTGCGCAAGCGGCTCCGGCCCTGACGGCCGGAGCCTGGGGCGCGGAGCCGGTCCGCCGCGCGATGTCGGCGAGTGTCGCGCGAGCCCCCGGACTCCGCCGTCGAACGGGCGGACTCCCGCCTGCGTGGACGCCGTCGACCGCGGCATCGTCGACCGGGATGCCGTCGACTGGGATGCCGTCGACCGGGGCACCGTCCGCTCGGTGCCGGCAGTACGCACCGCGTCGCGGACCGGGCGCCTCGGGGGCGGTTCCGCCCGGACTCAGCGGCTCCCGGAAGCGATCCAGTGCTCGTTGGCCCGGTGCCGGTCCAGCCCCACGGCGTCGAACTCGTCCTCGCCCAGACTCCTTCTCGCGCCGAGCCGCCGAAGCGCCTGCGAGATCGGGCTGACGGTCCGGGAGAACCGTTTCTTTGCCGGAACGTCCAGCGGGCCCAGCACCAGGGCCCCGCCGGCCCAGACGGCGGCCCGCTGCCTGCCGACACCGCCGAAATAGTCCGCCTCCACATAGGCGACCGGACCGGCGGCCGACCACCGGGCGAGCAGTTCCTCGAATCCTCCCGGCAGCCGCCAGAAACCCAGAGCCCGCTCGGTGCTCCCGTCCGTGACGGCGTCGAAGACCTCGTCCGTGATCGGCATCAGCGACAGGCCCTGACGAAGAGATGCCACCTTCGCACCGGGAACGTCCCGTGCCCCGGCACGCAGCAGCTCCTCTCCCGCGATCACTGCCTGCAGTCCGTAACTCACGCCAGAACCCTCCCCGTCGGCCGTAAGCCTCATCCTGCCCGAATCCGCGACGGGTCACCCGGCCGGACGCCCCCACAGGCCCTCCCGCGCGCGCCGTGCTCCCATGAAAGCGTCCTCCGCGTCGACCTGGAGGGAGTTGATCATGCACGAGATGTGGCGGGGCGCCGACGCCTCGGGATCCTGGGTGTGGCACGTCCTGGTGGCGGACAAGAGCTGGACGATGTGCGGAATGGCGAAGCAGGAGGATGTCCACGGAGGTGAATCGACGGACCGGCACTGCCTCGCCTGCATGCAGGTGTTCCAGGACGAAGTCCTGTGACGCTCCCGGTCCGAGAGGGCCGGCCGTGACCAGCGGGGCGGGGGCCCCCCCCCCGGGGCCCCCCCCCCCGCCCCGGGGCCCCCCCCCCGCGGGGGCCCCCCCGGGGCCCCCCCCCCCCCCGGGCCCCCGGCCCCCCGGGCGCCGGGGGCCGCCGGGGTTG
>NZ_JBIVOX010000004.1:40891-133855 GCF_044754345.1 Streptomyces sp. NPDC093094
CGCACCGCCACGCCCCCCCCGCCATGCTGGTTTACCCGCACGAAGTCCTGCCCCGCGCCCGGCCGGCGCGGCCCGCCCGGCCCCCGGGGGGCCCCCCCCCGGCGGGGGGGCCCGCCCCCCGGGCCCGGGTCCGCTCAGCCGGCGTCGACCGCCTTGCGCACCGCCGCCTCGATGGCCCGCTGGCCCTGCGGCAGCGGATGCCCGCGGTTGTCACCCCCGTTGCGGCCCACGTCGTACACCCACGGCTGCGCCGAGCACAGCTCGTGCCCGTCCAGCACCCCGCGCACGGACACGTACGACACCCTCGCCGCGCCGGCGGCCGTGCGGACCGCCTCGTCCAGCTTCACCGCGAGCCGGTTCAGGCCCGTGCGCTCGGCGGGTGTGAGCCAGCCGCACCGGGCCGTCTCCGACTGGAGTTCCGGAAAGAGCCGGGGATAGCCCACGACCAGCACGCGTGACGTGCGCGGCACCGTCGAGCGCACCAGCGCGTACGAGCTGCGCAGCAGCCCCGGCAGCGCCCCGGCGACGTAGCTCTCGGCGTGCGCGACGGTGCGGTCCGCGACGCAGTCGACGAGGAAGCAGTGCTTCAGGATGCGCGCGAAGCCGACGTCGTTGCCGCCGAGGGTCAGCGTCACGAGCCCCGGTGCCGGCGAGACCCCCTTGAGTCGGCGTGTCACCTGAGCGGGTTCGCCCTTGAAGGACTCGGTGAAGGCCGACGCCTTCGCCCCGGAACAGGCGAAGTGGCCCACCGGACGCACGCCCGGGTCGTCCGTCCCCAGCAGCCGTGGCCACGCCTGCGGACTGCGGCGGCACTCCCCGGACGCCGCGTCGAAGGGCGGGTTGCCCTCGCCCGAGGAGTACGAGTCGCCGAGCGCCACCATGCGCACGGGAGCGGGCAGCGCCTTCCTGGACCTCACGAGGGTCGCGCGGGGCTCGTCCATGCCGAGGCCGGTGTGCGCGAGCGAGAACAGGGTCGGGGTCCACGCCGTGCAGTCCGCGTCGGCGCACACGGACCGGAAGAAGTACAGCCGTCCTTCCGCGAACCCGTAGACGTTGGTGTGGCCGTTGCGGCCGCCGTCGAGGGCCGAGGTGTCGAAGGATTCGAGCAGGGCTCCGGAAGTGCGGCTGTGCACGTCCACCTGGAGGCTGACGGACCGGTGGTCGTCGTACGCGACATTGCTCAGGAGCAGGATCCGCCCATGGCTGTCCGCCTGCACACCGAGCTCCGCGTAGGTGCGGTCCTCCGTGCGCTGGAGCACCGTGCGGGAGAACAGCGGCCTGGCCCTGATGTCGAAGGCCATGAGCCGGTCGGTGTTCACCGCGTCCCTGCGGTGGCCGGTGAGCAGGACCGGAATGCCCCAGGAGGCGGCGGACCAGACATTGACGTTCGCCAGGGTGCAGTACGGGAAGGTGTGGCGTCCGGTCCGGCCGGCGGAGTTGAACACCTCCAGCCGGTTCACGGCGTAGTGGTCCGCGCAGTCCGGCCGGGTTCCGGTGCCGTTCCGGTCCGTCAGGTGGACGAACACGTAGCCGTCCGGGTTGACCGCCAGCCGCTGCGCCATCTCCTTCGCCGGCGATCCGACGACCTTGACCCGCCCGTACTCGCGGCCCCGGTAGTCCAGGAACCTGACCCCCTCGCCGCTGTCGTACGCCACCGCCAGTCCGCGCCGGTGCGCGCCGACCAGCTCGATGTCGGCCGCGGACCGGCTGACGAACAGCACCGCGCCGGTGGCGGCGGACAGCCCGAACACCGCCGACTGCGGACCGCAGGGGGTGTGGGCGGAGGCGAAGCCGTAGACGTTGCCGTCCGCGCCGGTCGTCAGCCTCGACGTGTTCAAGGGGGCGTTGCCGCACGTGGAACCGACCGTGCGGGCCCACACGGGATCGGCACCGCGGTACGCGACCACGGTCGAAGGGTCACCGGCGCGGGGTCGGGGCCGGATGCCGACGGTCAGCCCGGAACCGGTGACCGTGCCGACGCAGGAGGCCATCCTGCCCGCGGGAACGCCCGGCAGGGCCGCTCCGGCCGCGCTGAACCGGCGTACCGCGGGGGCGGTGGCCGTGGAGCCGGCACAGTCCTGCACGGTGACACCGCCCTCCGGGCCGGAATCCAGCCGGGGGGACGCGACCCCCGGCACCGCGCGCTGCCAGGAACCGGGGACCGGCGCGGCCCGGGGGCCCCGGGCCCCGGACGGTGCGTCATCGAGCCGTGGTGGGCCGGCCTGCGCGGCGGGACCGGTCAGCAGACCGGCGAGAAGCGCGAGAAGCGTGGCGCCGAGTGCGCTCGGGGTGAGAAGCGCCCCGCGGCCCGTACGCCTTCCGGAACGTGTGTTCCCCGGTCCGTTCGTGCCGCCCGCGCCGCCGGTGGCATGCGTGTCGGCCGTCCCCGCCTGACCCATGAGCGAAGCCCCCAAGTCCCTTGCCCGAACCCCGCAGCCGGACACGCCGGCCGGAGCGGTGGCCACCGTACCGCCGCCGAAGCGACCGGCGGGGCCGAACGGCCATGGCCGTCCGGCGTGCACCGGGGGATGCCCTCCGGGACCGCGGCACCTGCCGGGCGGCCGGCCCGCTGCCCGGGGCGGTCAGGGTCCGCACATGACCGCATCTCCCGACCACGTCGGCAGCGGAGAAGACCTCGCGTCCTTCATCCGGGCCCTGCACCGCAACCAGGCCGAGGAGGGCGACTCGTGGGGGGACCAGGACCTCGCCGGGTTCCTGGAGGCCCTGGCCGCACGGGTCGACGACGCGGACGGCTGGTACGGCAATGCCGGACACGAGCTGCCCGCCGACGGTGACCGGCGCTTCTTCGCACGGGCCCTTCAGGCGGCGACCGTGTACGAGCAGGGGCTCACCGGCCGGCCCCTGGCCTCCTTCGCGATCGGCTTGTCGGAGGCCGTGTGAGGGCCCGTCGGCACGTCGTCGGGCCCGTCGTCGCCGGGGCCGACGGCTTCCCCCGTCACAGGTCGGTACCTTTCCTGCCCCGGGAATCCCGGAACACCGGCGCACGAGGCAGCATGGCAGCCTCCACCGACACCTTTCCCGGCACACCGGGGAACCGTCGGGGAGAAGGGAAAAGCGACCGACCCGACCGAAGACCCGTCGCCGGCTCCGGGGGCCCGGACCGATTGTCAGTGGCCGCCGCTAGCGTTTCCCGCATCGTCGCACCAGGCCGGGATTCCCTCGGCCGGACTGTGCTTTCTTCTTGTGCTCAATACGCGGAAGGCTGTGGCTCGTGGGTTGGCTGTCGGCAGGTGACGGATATGAAGTCGCCCTGGTGGAGGGGCGGGTGGCGGCACGCGCCACCTCGGGCCGTGCGGCGGGACGGCAGTTGAAAACACTGCCGCGCGCCCTGAAGGACCACCCGGAGGTGGAGCGGCTGCGGCGGTTCGCCGAGTGGCTGGACCGGCACGCCGCCTCATGCGTCGCCCAGACCGACGCCTGGATGGTGTCGTCCCTGCCCGTGCCCACCGGCCTGCTGGCCCGGGTCTGGCCGGACGAGGCATGGCAGTCCGCGCTGCGCGACCTCGCGGTCGTCGGCGACGACCCGGACGAGGTGGGCTTCCTGCGCGGCGCCACCGAGTCAGGCGAGCTGCGGATCGTGAACCTGGACGGCGAGACGGTCCGGCTCTCCCCCCGCACGGTGACGCTGCCGCACCCGGTGCTGCTGCCGGACCTCGACGACCTGCGCGAGTTCGCGGCCGAACTGGGGATCGTGCAGGGCGTCGAGCAGATCCACCGCGCGATATGGCGCCGGCCGGACGACCTCGACGCCAAGGCCACCGAGGTACGGGACTTCACCGGAGGCACCTTCCGCTCCCGCTTCGCCCTCGCCGCGCGCGCCTCCTCACTGGGCTACCGCGTGTCCGGCGGCTACGCCACCGCCCGGGTGCGCGACGGCGGACGGACCGTCGAGGCATCGGTGTGGATCGGGGAACCGTACTGGGACGACGCGGTCGAGACAGGCTCCCTCACCTGGCAGGACCAGGACGGCCGCGCCCTGCCTCTGCGCGAGGTGGGCCCGGTGGCCTGGTCGGAGGGGATGCGGATGGGCGCGGCGCTGTACGCCGGGCGCGTGATCGAGGAAGGCAAGGACGCATGAGCGGGGGGACCGACGTGTCGTACGAGGAACTGCTGTCGGCGGGCGGGGTGCTGCCGCCGGACACGGAGGACGCAGGGGAGCGGGCAGTGCCGCTGACCACGCGGGCGTACCGGCACCCGGGGCTGGACGACAGGGTGGTGGTACGGCTGGTCGCCGGAGAGCTGGGCGCGGCGGAGGACCTGGCCGCGGGCTACCTCGGTCTGCAGCCCGACGCGGAGCCGGCCGTGGTGGGTCTCGGCCTGCGCCAGTCGCTGGGCTTCCCGGAGTGGGTGCTGGTGCACCACCCGCAGGACGGCCACCACGCGCTGGGCGTCGTACCGGACCTGGACCGGGCGGCCCGGCAGGCGAAGTCCAAGCCCAAGGCCGCCCTGGACGCCTACCTGGAACTGGGCACCCGGCTCGCCGCGTCGGTGCCGCACTTCCTGCCCACCTTCTACGAGCAGGCCGGGCGGGTGTTCCTCGCGGAGGAGAACGCGACGTACGCGGCCCAGCTGTTCACCCGCGCCCGCAAGGCGGAGGCGGAGCACGGGCTGGTGGTCGAGGAGGAGCGGCTGGACGCCGTCTTCCTGGAGTTCGCCCTGGCGGGGGCACTGCCGGTGAAGGTGCTGTCGGGGTATGCGAAGGAGCTGGCCGCGCGGGTGCCGGCCGAGGAGGCGCTGGAGCGCTTCACCCGGCTCTGTCTGCGGCGCACGGCCGGCGGTCTGCCCCCGTCCGCCCAGATGGCGAACGACCTGCGCAGGCTGGCCCGCGCCGCCGGGCGGGACGCGGACCTGACGGAGCGGGAGTACCTGGCCGAGCTGCTCGGTCTGCCGGCCACGCTGCGGGCGGCGGCGGGCTGGTGGAAGGGCCACCGGGCGGCCCTGGTGTCGCTGGCCGAGCGGGAACCGCGGATGCGGGGCGCTCTGCTCGACATGATCCCCTCCTCCCACGACGACGAGATGCCCGCGATGTGGCTGGACGTCCTGGAGGCGTCCGGTGCCGTGACGGGGCTGTGGGACGCCTCGCTGCCCGAGGAGGAGCGTCCGCGCGACGGCACCGCGGGCTGGCTGGAGCGGTTCCTGACCTACCGGGAGCGGGCGCGGTCCTGGCGCGGCTCCACCCGGATGACCGGGCTGTACCCGCTGGTGGAGCGGGCGGCGGACACCCTGCGTGCCGAACTCGCGGCCGCCGGGCGCGGGCTGAGGGCCGAGCACGACATCGACCTGATCGACCTGCTGCTGTCCCTGGACGTGCCGGTGGCCGCCCCGGGGAAGCACCACCAGCTGATGCTGGTGCAGTGGGCCTCGGGCGAGGGACACCGCGATCTGGTGTCGCTGGCCGCCGACCCCCGCTTCCACGACGCCTTCCTGCGCGGTGCCGAGCAGTTCGGGGACAACGACCAGACACTGCGCGCGATCCGCCTGCTGGCGGTGTCGCCGGGCGGGCGCCCGCTGCTCACGCAGTGGGTGCGCGCGGTGGTCCGCCGGTTCACCGCCGTCGGCCTGCCCCAGCTGCCCGACGCGCTCAGCCGTCTGAAGTGGCTGCCCGCCGAGGCGCTCGCGCTGGCCGAGGACGAGGTGCGCGCGGCCGTCGCCACCGACCTCGCACCGGTCCTGGCCCGCACCCTGCAGGCCGGACTCTTCGACGAACTGGGCTGGCCCGCCTGGGAGGACGCGGCGGCCACGCTCGTCCCGAAGAACGACGTCGAGGACCTGATCGTCGCCGACGCCTGGCCCCACCTCGTGGTGGCGGGCGCCGCCCAGGCCCGGGTGATCGGCGCCGAGGGCACCGTCCTCACCCACGACCTGCGGATCCCCGCGAACGACAGCTGGGGCGACCCCGGCTTCCACCACGTCGACGGCGAACTGCTCGTCTACTGGAACAACCGCGGCGACGGCCTGCGCGGCTACTGGCACTCCCGCCCCGACCAGCCCCAGACCCTTCAGGGCCCCCGCTCCACCCGGGGCACCCAGATGGACTGGTACAAGGGCGACATGCCGATCACCCTGCCCCTGCCCGGCGGCGGCCGGACCACCGGCGCGGGCGTCCTGCACGCCGGGGACAGCACCCTGCCCGAGGAGCGCGGAGTCCTCTCCGACGGCGTCGCGTACTGGGTGTGGCACGCCGCCGAGGACGAGGCGGAGCGCGGCTGGCGCGAGTACGACCCGGCCACCGGGGAGACCGGCCGGACGAGCCGGCCCGCCTTCCTGGCGGACGCGCTGCGGGACACCCCCGAGGGCACCGAGTTCGTCATCGGCAAGCTGCGTCCCTCACCGACGGCGGGCCCGGCACCGGCCTCCGCGCCCGTGGACGGACTGATCGGGCTGCGCGTGGTGCGGCTGCCCGACGGTTCCTTCCGCGCCGAGAACCTCGCCGGACACACCGTCACCGTGCCCGCGCAGTCGGGCCGGCCCGCCGCCCTGGTGATGTTCCCGGGCGCCGACCGCGCCCAGGCCGTCGTCCGCAACGGCTGGCAGCTCGAACTGATCGACCCGGACGGCGTCGTCACCTCGGTGGCCAAGACCGACCGCACCCCGGGCGTGTTCGGCCAGGGCACCCTGCTGCTGCCGCCGGTGCAGTACTGGGAGTGCATGACACCCCGCGATCCGGAGGGCTCCGAGGCACTGCGCCACATCCACCGGGACACCGCGGCGGCCCTGCTGACGGCGGCCGCGCAGGAGGACGAGAAGGCGCTGCCGCTCGCCGTCCGGACCCTGCTGCCCGTCAGCCATGACGCGCTCGTCGAGGGCATCGCCGGAGTGGTGCGGTACGCGGCCGGCCAGCAGGCCGTCCTGGACGCGGCGTCCGCCCGGCTGACCCGGGCACTCGACGGCGACCTGGAGCAGGAGGGCCCGGCCGGCCCGGCCGACACGCTGCTGCTCGACGCGATGAGCGGTCTCGGCTCCCCGCGCGGCTACTGGTGGAACCGTGACGAGGAGACCGACACCGTCTTCCGCGCGCTGCGCGTGCTGACCCGCGCCGCCGGACTCACCGAGGCCGCCGTGCCCGCGGAGCGGACCGCGCAACTGCACCTGGACGGGCCCGCACTGCCCTGCGGACAGCCGGATCTGGAGACCCTCCTGACCCGGGTGACGGCCCTGGCGTTCCGTGCGGCGGCCGGCACGACCACCGAGGAGCACCGTGAGGTGCTGAGCACACTGCTCGCCGGACTCGACGCGCTCGGTCTGACCGAGGCGGCCGGTACCGGGACCGGCCGCTGGCGCAAGGTGGCCCTGCGTCTGCCGGCCGTCTCGCTGCGCACCCCGTCGGGCGAGTGGCGCGAGGGCACATGGAACGGGCTGCTGCCGCTGGGCGGCGGAGCGTTCGTCGCCTTCACCGGGCGCCGCTCGCTGGACGACGACGGCGGCGTGTTCGACGCGCTCTTCCACGACCCGGCCGGGCGGTTCGAGACACCGGAGCCCTACACCCTCCTGGAGTCGGCGCCGCTCGGTGAAGCCGCCGGGGCGGGCCGGATCGGGACGTTCCTCGCGGAACTGGCCGACCGCGGCCCGGCGCCCTGGTTCCCCGCGGCCGCCGAGGAGTTCGCCCGGCTCACCGGGGTCACCGGGACCATGGCCCGCCTGATCGTGGCCGGTCTTCCCCGGATCGACGAGTACGAGCGGACGTTCCTGACCGCGCACGCGCGGACCCTCATCGGGGTGAAGGTCGCCCCGGCCGCCGTCGCCAAGGACGAACTGCGCGGCGTCGGCGGCGACATCCGCGCCGCGGTGGCGGCCGCGCTGATGCCCGCCGACCCGGCCCGTCTGTGGACCGACGGACCCGACGTGTCCGCCGCGGCCGAGGTCTGGAACACCCGGATGGGCCGGCGGACGGCCGTCCCCGAGGAACTGCTCAGCGACGCGCTCCGCGCCGTCAAGCACGCGCAGTGGGAGGTGCGCAAGGCGCTTCCGGCCCTGCTGCACCCGGCCGGTGAGCCACAGCTCACCCAGGACCTGGAGTGGGCGGTCGACGGCGACCGGGTCCGCCCCGTCGGGGAGAACCCGGTCGGGTTCACGGCGCAGACGCTGATCGGGTCGGTCGGCCTCGCCGCCTGGCTCGCCCACCGGCTGCCGGCCGGCGACCCGGCCCGCGCGGCGCTGCCGCCGGCGCTCACCGCCGTGCGCGAGCGGCTCGCCCACCCGGGCCTGGTCCTCGACCTCGGCGAGTACATCAGCCTCCCCGCGTTCCGCAGGACCGCGGGCGCCCCGACCGAGACGGGCCAGGGCTATGAGCGGTACGGCGCCGTCATCCTCGCCACCCATGACGACCAGCCGGCTCCCGGCCTGCGGGTCGACCTGCTGGACGAGGCGGGCCAGGACCCCTATCTGCCCGCGCTGCGCGTCGAGCACCAGCGGCCCTACGCGGCCGAGGTGGCGCTGCGCCTGGCCCGGTCCCCCCGGTTCGCCGCGCTCCTCGCCGACCCCGGGGAGCCCCTGGCGGGCGACCGGGACAAGGACGGCACCTGGTGGCCGCAGGACCCGAGCCGCTCCGTGCCCGACCTGGTCACCCAGGCCGCCAAGGAGCACGGCATCGGCGAGGACGCCGCCACGGTCTATCTGATGCTGCTCGCCATGCCCGACCCCACCGACCGGATGACGGCGCGGTGGACCGGCTGGAAGCCGGCCCGGCTCAAGGCCGCCCGCGCCGAACTGGCCGCCACCGAGCTGGTGGTGGAGGCCAGCCGCACCCGGGCCGGACGCTCCCTCTTCCTGCCCGGCGGCTGGGCCGACCTCGGTGCGCCGCGTGTCCCGCTGGAGCGGTGGAAGCTGCCGTTGTACGGAGACCTGATGGACGGCGAGCACACGTCGTTCGGGGTCGTCGTGCCGGCCGAACCGGCTGCGGACCTGTACCGCAGGGCCTGGCAGCGGACCCAGGACGGCGACGCGCCCCGGTTCGAGGAGCTGAAGGTGCGGCGCGGACGACGCCGCTGAGCAACGGACGGCGGGGCGCCGGGACACCACCGGCGCCCCGGCCCGGCCGACCGGTCTCGCACCGCGCCGGCCGGCCTCGTACCGGCCGACCGGTCTCGTACCGGGCGACCGGCCGGCCGCCGTACCACGGGGCCGACCGGACCGGCCTCGCACCGTGCAGGCCCCGACCGGTCTCGCACCGCGCCGACCGGTCTCGTACCGGCCGACCGGTCTCGTACCGCGCCGACCGGTCTCGTACCGGGCGACCGGCTGGCCGCCGTACCACGGGGCCGACCGGACCGGCCTCGCACCGTGCAGGCCCCGACCGGTCTCGCACCGCGCCGGCCGGCCGCGCCCGGTGACCGTTTCGGTGCCCGTGCCCGTGCCCGTGCCCGTGCCCGTGCCCGTGCCCGTGCCCGTGCCCGGCCCCGCCGCATATCGGCCCGCACCGGTGCGGACCGATGCGCGGCTCGTGCCGCCCGCACCGGTCCGGTTCCCTCGTCCCGCCTTTGTCCCACGTCGGGCCGGACACCCCGGTGTTCCTCCGTCCCGCCGTCCCCACCATCCTGAGCACGACAGACCGACCCGCCTACCGACCCAGCAAGGAACCTGCATGCCTTCGACCGACACGGCGACGGCCCTTCCGGCCCGGCAGACCCTGCCCGCCGAGGAACGTCACGCCACCGAACTCGCCTTCCTCGCCGCCCACGACGAGGGGCCCCGCCCGCCCGGCTGGCGGCTCACGCCGCGTGCCGTGATCACCTTCGTGTGCGGCAGCGGCGGCGAGGCGCTGAAGCTGCCCGAGCCGCATGGGACACTGCCCGACAAGCTGGTGATCGCCCCCAAGTTCGTCGGCGAACGCGCCCTCGTGGAACGGTGCGTGGTCACCCTCGCCGGTGAGCGCGGCCTGCTGCTCGTCGGCGAGCCCGGCACCGCCAAGTCGATGCTCTCCGAACTGCTGTCGGCCGCCGTCTGCGGCACCAGCGCGCTCACCGTGCAGGGCACCGCAGGCACCACCGAGGACGCGCTGCGCTACGGCTGGAACTACGCGCTGCTGCTCGCCCAGGGCCCGACCCCGCAGGCGCTGGTCGACTCACCGGTGCTCAGCGCCATGCGCTCCGGCCGGGTGGCCCGTATCGAGGAGGTCACCCGCTGCCTGCCCGAGGTGCAGGACGCCCTGGTGTCGATCCTGTCCGACCGCCGGATCAGTGTGCCCGAGCTGTCCGGCACCGACGACGCGCAGGTCGCGGCCGCTCCCGGGTTCACCGTCATCGCCACCGCCAACCTGCGCGACCGCGGTGTGTCGGAGATGTCCGCCGCCCTCAAGCGCCGGTTCAACTTCGAGACCGTGCACCCGATCGCCGACGTCGACGCCGAGACCGCGCTGGTGCGGAGGCAGGCCACCGCGGCCGTCGAGCGGGCGGGCGCGGACTTCGCCGTGGACGACGCCGTGCTCGACGTCCTGGTCACCGTCTTCCGTGACCTGCGGGCCGGACGGTCCGCGGAGGGCTGGGACGTGGAGCGGCCGGGCACGGTGATGTCGACGGCCGAGGCCGTCCAGGTGGCCACCTCGCTCGGGGTGGCCACCGCCTACCTGCCCGGCGGCGACACCCTCGACCTGGTGCCCGGGCACCTCCTCGGCGTGGTCCGCAAGGACGACCCGGCCGACCACGCGCGGCTGCTCGGCTACTGGGACGGCCCGGTGCGCCGCCGTGCCGAGGACGGCTCGGCGACCTGGCGCCGTCTGTGGGACCTGCGGGAGAACCTCCGGTGACACTCGCTCAGGACCCGCGGGAGGCCGTCGAGGCTCTCGCCGACTGCACGGTGCCGTACCTGCTGGGGGTACGGCACCACAGCCCGGCGCTCGCCGCGGCGGTGCCCGCCCTGCTGGACGCCGCCGGAGCCGAGGTCGTGTGCGTGGAGCTGCCCGCCGACTTCCAGCCCTGGCTCACCCATCTGGCGGCCCCGGGCACCCTGGCGCCGGTGGCGCTGGCCGGAGCCGTCGAGGGCGGGCGGCTCGGCTTCTACCCGTTCGCCGACTTCTCGCCCGAACTCGCCGCGGTCCGCTGGGCGCGCGAGCGGGGGGCGGAGGTCGTGTGCTGCGATCTGCCGATGGCGGACCCCGCCTGGGACGGAGGCGAGCGCACCGCCCCCGCCGACGGCACCCGCGACGCGCCCGCCGACGCCACGCCCGCCGAGGCGCCGTCCGTCGTCCCGCCCACCGCCTTCGCCGCCGCGCTCACCGCCGCCGGAACCGGGCGCGACGGTGACGACCTGTGGGACCGCTGTGTGGAGGTGCTCGCGCCCGGCTGCCCGCCCGAGGCGATCCGACGGGCGGCGCTCGGTGTGGGCTGGGCGCTGCGCCGTGACGCCGAGTCGGCGGGCGGGGTGCCGTCCATGGACCTGGCCCGCGAGACCCGTATGCGCGCGGTGATCGCCCGGGCCTCGGCGGACGGCCGCCGGGTCGCGGCCGTCGTCGGCGCGTTCCACGCGCCGGCCCTGACCGCCCCGGTCGCGCCGGCCGGGGCGACCTCCCTGCCGGCCGGGGCGACGGGCGAGCCGGAGGCCGAGGCCGCGGTGCGGGCGCCGGAAGCGGCCGCCGAGCCGGCGGCCGACGCGCCCCCGGCCGGCACACCCCGCGCCGGGGAGCGGACGCCGGTGGTCACCTCCCTCGTCCCGTACTCCTTCGACCTGCTCGACTCCCGGTCCGGCTACCCCGCGGGCATCCGTGACCCGCGCTGGCAGCAGGCGGTGTTCACCGCCGCCGGCGATCGCGGGCTGCTGCACGGCGCCGCCGCCCGGGCGATCACCGACGTGTGCCGGGAACTGCGGGCGGCCGGGCACACGGCGGGCACCGGCGAGGCCGCCGAGACCCTGCGGATGGCCTGTGACCTGGCGAGCGTGCGGGGTCTCGCCGCCCCCGGGCGGGGCGAGGTGCTGGAGGCGCTGACGACCGTGATGGGCCAGGGCGAGCCGCTCGGCCGGGGCCGGGCCCTGGCCCGGGCGCTCGAAGTGGTCCTGGTCGGCACCGAACGGGGCCGCATCGCGCCGGGCACCCCGAGGTCCGGACTCGGTCCGTCCGTGGAGGCGGAGCTGACCGCGCTGCGGCTGCCGGGTCCTGACGATCCGGCCGCCCGGGAACTGCGGCTCGACCCGCTGCGTTCCGCCCTGGACGGCCGCCGGGAGATCCTGCTCCAGCGGCTCGCGGTGTGCGGCGCGGGCTACGGCGAGGCCGTGGAGGTGGCCGGCACGGGCGACGGCACGGCACTCACCACACGGTGGCGGCTGGCATGGACCCCTGCGGTCCCCGTACGGCTCGACCTGGCCGGGATCCGGGGAGTGACCGCGGCCCTGGCCGCCGAGGGAACGCTGCGGGACGCCTTCCGGCGCGACTCGGCGGACGGCGGGCCCACCTGCGCGCTCGTCCTGACCGCGCTGCGCGCGGCGGCCCGCTGCGACCTGCCCTCACTGGTCGCGGAGCGGCTGGCCGACGCCGCCGCCGTGCTCCCCGCCGCCGCCACGCTCCCCGAACTCCTCGAAGCCCTCGACCTGCTGGAGGCGCTGCGCCGCGGCCATCTGCCCGGCACCACCACCGAGGCCCGGGAGGCGGCCGCGGCGCTCGCCGCCGACCTGCTGGAGACGGCGGTCCGCGCGCTGCCCGGGCTCGCGGGCAGCGACCGGGCGGAGGACGCGGCCGCGCTGATCGCGCTGGCCTCACGGGCCGGTGACCACCGGCTCGGGCTGCGGATGGACGACGCCCTGGGCACCCTCGCACGCACCGGCTCCCCGCTCGTCCAGGGCGCAGCGCTGGCCGCCAGGGTCCTGCTGGACCTCGACGACGCAGACGTGCTCGGCGCGCGCACCGCGGGCTGGATCGACACGGCGACCGACCCGGACGGGCGGCTCGCGCTGGCCCGCCGTCTCACCGGACTGCTCAGCGGGGCCGCCCCGCTGCTCCAGTCGGCGCCGACCGCTCTGGACCCGCTGCTCCACCGCATCGACACCCTCACCGACCAGGGGTTCCTGGACCGGCTGCCCGCGCTGCGCGGCGGTTTCGACACCCTGAGCCCGGCCGGCCGCGACCGTCTGCTGGGCACGGTGACGGAGCACCTCGGCGACCGCCTGGACCTGTCGCTCGGCACCTCGCCCCGGCTCCTCGCGCTGTGGACGGCGGCCGACGCGGCGGGGCTCGCGGCGGTGACTTCCCTGGGACTGCCGACGGGGGCGGACACGGACGTGCCCGAGAGCGTCGGCGCCGCCGTCGCACCGGGAGCGCCCCAGCCTTCCCCGGCCACCGGGGCGCCCGAAGCACCGAAGGCATCCGGACCGCCGGCCGACGACGAGCCCGGACCCGGGTCCGACGACGAGCCCGGACCCGGGTCCGGCACCGCGCCCGGACCCGGGGCTCCGTCCCAGGCCGCGCGCCGGGACGGCGCGGCTCCCGCGCTCCACCTCACCCCCACCGACCGCTGGCGGCTGCTGCTGGGCCGGGAGAGCGAGAAACTGCCGTCGCACGCCCGCCGTTACGCGCACGCGCTGGACGAGCTGTACGGCACCGGACGGGGCGAGGGCGCCTCGGACCTCGGCCGGGAAGGAGGAGCGGGCGGAGGCCAGGAGGCGGCCTTCCCCACGGCCCGCGAGTGGGCCGAGGAACTGGACGCGCTGTTCGGTGCGGAGGTCCGTGAGGAGGTGCTGGCGCGCGCCGCCGACCAGGGCCGTACCGATGTGCTGGCCGAGCTGGACCCCGCCTCGGTGCGCCCCTCGGTCGACCTGCTGACCTCCGTGCTGTCCCTCGCCGGAGGCATGCCGGAACAGCAGCTGGCCAAGTTGCGCCCGCTGGTGCGCCGGCTGGTCGACGAGCTGGCGAAGGAGCTGGCCACCCGGATGCGGCCGGCACTGACCGGCCTGGCCACCCCGCGCCCGACCCGGCGCCCGGGAGGCAGGCTCGACCTGCCGCGCACGCTGCGCGCCAACCTCGCGACCACGCGCCGCACCGCCGACGGCCGGACCCTGGTGGTGCCGGAGAAGCCGGTGTTCAGCACCCGTTCCCGTACGGAGGCGGACTGGCGGCTGATCCTGGTGGTCGACGTGTCCGGGTCGATGGAGGCGTCGGTCGTCTGGTCGGCGCTGACCGCGGCCGTGCTGGGCGGGGTGCCCACCCTGTCCACGCACTTCCTGGCGTTCTCGACGGACGTGATCGATCTGACCGACCAGGTCGCCGATCCGCTGTCGCTGCTGCTGGAGGTGCGCGTCGGCGGGGGCACGCACATCGCCGCGGGGCTGGCGCACGCCCGCTCCCTGGTGACCGTGCCCAGCCGGACGCTCGTGGTGGTGGTGAGCGACTTCGAGGAGGGCTGTCCACTGGGCGGGCTCCTCGGCGAGGTGCGGTCCCTGGCCTCCTCCGGAGTGCACCTGATGGGCTGTGCCGCCCTGGACGACACCGGCACCCCGCGTTATTCGGTGCCGGTCGCCCAGCAGCTCGTCGCGGCCGGGATGCCCGTCGCCGCCCTCAGCCCTCTCGCCCTCGCCCGCTGGGTGGGCGACCGCCTCCGCGGAGAGAACCGATGAACACCGACCCGATGAACGCAGGGCTGCCCCCGGTGGCAGCGGACGTGGTCGCCGCCGCCGTGGAGTCCCTGACCGCGCGGCTGCGCAAGAAGCTGGACGCCGCGATCGAGTCGTACGCGGCCCTGCCCGTCGCCGTCGCCGACGGTGTGCTGCGGGTCCGGTGCGGTGAGGACGCCGAGGTCGCCCTGACGCCCGGCCCCTCCGGCGCGGTCACGGACGCCGGGCAGGCGGTGTGCAGCTGTCTGCTCGCGCCCCGCTGTCTGCACCGTGCCGCGGTGCTCGGCGCCTGCCCGGTCGCCGGCCCGGACACGATCGCCGAACCGGCGCCTGCTCCGGAGGATCCCGAGCAGGACGCCGTGCCGGCGGCGAGCCCCGAGGCCGCGGCGCCCTCGGGACCAGGAACCCCGGACGCGCCCGAGGAGCCCCCGGCGCCCACCGGCCCGACCCGTGCCCAGATCGCCGCGGCGACCGCTCTGTGGGCGGCCGCGGCGGCCGTGCTCGCCGCCGGGGTGCCCGCCGCGGGCGCGGTGCCGCAGGCGGAGCTGCTGCGGGCCGCGCACACGGCCCGGCTGTCCGGGCTGCACCGCGCCGAGGCCGCCGCCCTGAGAGTCGTACGGGGGCTGCGCGCGGCCCGTGCCCGGCACGACGGCCACCGGCTGGCCGACCTGGTCGCCAACGTGCGCGAGCTGCTCCTCGTCACCGGGCGGCTGGCGGCTCGGGACCCGGATCCGGCGCTGATCGGAACGGCTCGCCGCAGCTACCGTCCGGGCGGCGGGCTGAGGGTGCACGGGGTGTGCCGGGAACCGGTGATCACGGCGACCGGGTACGGCGGTGTCGTCACCCATCTCGTCTCCGAGGACGGGCGCTGGTTCTCGGTGGCCGACGTCAAGCCCGGCGGTCCGGCACGGGCCCGGGGCGCGGGCACGGCGAGCGTGGCGCTCGGCTCGGGCACCCTCGACCACGCCCGGCTCTCCCGCGGCGGACTGCTGATCTCGGGCGCGACGCTCTCCCCGGACGGCCGTCTCGGTTCCGGCAAGGGGGTGCGGGCGACCCCGGCCGCAGGTCTGTCCTGGACGTCGGGTGTGCTCGCCGCACTGTTCGCCCGTCCTCTGACCGAGGCGGTGGCGGCGCGGCTCGCGGCGACCGCGGGGACCGACCCGGAGCGGGCCGAGCGGTCGGCCCGTGAGCTGATCGGCTGCGACGTGGTCCTCGTCGGCGCCGTGGGCGAGCATCTGCTCGCCCGAGAGCTGACCGCGGGCGGGCCCGAGGGCGACGGCCCGCTGATCCGGCTGACCCCCGCCAGCAGTCACCCCGACCTCGCCCACACGGCCAACTTCCGCCGGCTGGCGTCCCGTCCGGGGCTGCGGCTGCGTGTGATCGGCCGGCTGGACCCCGACCGGGCGGCGACGCTGCGGCCGCTCGCGGTGGGCCCCGTGCCGGACACCGGGGCGACCCTGCGGCTGCCCGCGGAATGGGAGGGGCACGCCGACCTGGGCTACGACCGGATCGAGGGTGCGCACTTCCCGCCGGCCGACGTCCTGCCGCTCGCGGGCCGGCTCGACGGCGTCCCGCCGGACCCGCTGGCGCAGGCCCCGCTGTGGCGGTTGCGGCGACTGGTCGAGGTCGCCGTGTCGGGGGGCCGCCGGGCCGTCGCCGAGCCCGCACGCGACGGAGACAGGTCCGGGGGAGGGGCGGCGCTGCGGCGCGGCGGGTTCCGGGCGGCGGCGGCCCTGTCGGCCGCGCTCACCGCGGAGGCCGACCGCCGCACCCGGGACGTCTTCGGCCGGACCGCCGAGGCCGACCCGGACCGCTACGCCCGGGCATGGCTGGCCGCCGCGGTCTATCTGTCCGGCACCGAACGGGCGCTGGTGCAGGCGACCTGGGAGCACGCGGAGGCACACGCGTAGCCGGGGCGCTCGCCCGTCCACGGTTCACGCCGGGAGCGGTGAGGCCGTTCACCGCTCCCCGGCCCGCCTCCGGTCACCGCGCGGTCAGCAGCACCCCGGCGTACGAGGCGCCCGCCACGACCAGCCACGCCGACAGGCCCAGCAGTGCCGTCCGCGCGCCGGAGCGTGCGAGCGAGGGAAGGTCCACGGCGCTGCCGAGCCCGAACAGGGCCGCGGCCAGCAGGAGTTCCTGACCGGTGTGAGCCGCCTCCAGGAACCCGCCCGGCAGCAGCCCGGTGCTGCGCAGGGTCACCGCCGCGAGGAAGCCGACGACGAACAGCGGGACCAGCGGCGCCCGCTTCCGGCCCGGCTCGGCCGGCCCGGCCGCGTCACGGCTCCGGCGCCGCACGGACAGCGCCACGGCGGCGACGAGCGGCGCGAGCAGTGCCACCCGCATCAGCTTCACCAGCACCGCCTCACCGAGGGCCGTGTCACCGGCGGTCTGTGCCGTGGCCACGACCTGGCCGACATCGTGCACGCTCGCGCCGGTCCAGCGCCCGAACGCGGCGTCGCCCAGTCCCAACGGACCCTGGAGCAGCGGCAGTACGGCGATGGCGAGCGTCCCGCAGAGGGTGACCAGGGCCACCGAGGCGGCCGTGTCGCGTTCGTCGCTGCCTCTCGCCTCACCCACCGCGCCTATGGCCGAGGCGCCGCAGATCGCGTAGCCCGCGGCGATGAGCAGCGGCTGGTCACCGGGCAGGCCCAGACGGCGGGCCAGCCACCAGGTGCCGGACAGCGTGGCCATGACGACCGCCAGCGTCATGGCGACCGTCGCCCAGCCGAGCCCGGCCACGTCGTCGAGGCCGAGCTGCAGACCGAGGAGGACGATGCCGGCCCGCATCAGCCGTCTGCCCGCGTACGACAGTCCCGGGCGGGCGGATCCCCGTACCGGCGCACGCAGCCCGGGCAGGTGCGCGGCAAGGACGCCGAGCACCACGGCGGCGGTGAGCATGGGCACGGCGGGAAGAAGCCGGTGGACGGCGAGGGCGAGGGCGAGGCCGAGGGCCGCGAGGAGGAGCCCCGGGCGCAGGGACGGCGCTGCGGGTGTCCGGCTCCGATGCGCGGGACGTTCCCTGAGGAGGGCCATCAGCAGTCGGCGGGCAGCCGGTAGACCCGCCGCACGCTGCTGCCGAGGCGGGAGATGTCCGCGCCGTAGACGTGCAGCGAGATCGCCGTCGAGGGACCGGCGTTCCAGACCCGGTGGATGTCCCCGGGAGGGGCGAAACCGCAGAACTCGCCCTGCTCGTTGACCACGTCGGCGGTGGCGACGAGCCGGGCGGTGCCGTCCTCCGCAGGGAGGAGCCGGTAGCGCCGCTCGCGTTCCCGGCCCTGGTGCACCCCCGTGGTGCACCAGGACACATGGTCGTGGACGGAGGTCGCCTGGCCGGGCAGCCAGACGAGCGCGACGACGGAGAAGCTCCCGTCGTGCTCCGCGTGCAGCAGGTGCTGCCGGTAGCGGTCCGGATCGCTCTGCCGCTGCTCGTCGGTGAGCAGGTCGGGCGCACCCAGGTGGGGTGCGAGGCGTTCGCCGACGAGGTGCGCGGTCAGGTCGGGCGGGAGGCCCCGTCCGACGTCTTCCCGTAATCCGGCGAGCAGGGCTTCAAGACGGCCGGTGGTGCGGGCCGCGGTGAAGGCGCCTGAGGCGGTCGACGCAGAAGTCATGCGTCAAGCGTCGGACCGCTCCTGTCATAACGTCCAACGACAGTTTCTTCGCATGTCCCAAGAGACTCTTATGGACGGAGGGGTTGACGGATCGTGCGGTCAGCAGCCCGTCTTGCCCGCGGCCACGGTCTTCAGTTCCTGGAGGACCAGCGCCGTGGCGGGAATGCGTCGGTGCTCCCGCAGGACGTACGCCGAGACCTTGCGCCGGGAGGCGGGCTGGAGCGGCCGGCCGGCCACCTTGGCACGCTGCATGAAGGCCAGCATCAGTGCGGGAACCATGGCGACACCGAGCCCTTCCGCCACCAGGCTCTGCACGGCCAGGTTGTCGTCCGTGGTGAAGGCGATGTCGGGTTCGAAGCCCGCCTCGGCACACTCGTGGAGCAGGTTGGCCCGGCAGCGCGGGCAGCCCGCTATCCAGCGTTCCCCCTCCAGGTCGGTGAGCCTGACGACCCTGCGCCGGGCGAGCCGGTGGCGTACGGGCAGCAGGACGGTCAGCTGGTCCTCCAGGAGCGGGGTCTCGACCAGGTCCTCCGGGACGTGCTCGTGCATCCCCGGGTAGGTGAACGCCAGGGAGATGTCGCACTCGCCCTGCACCAGACGGCGAAGGGATTCCGGCGGCTCGTTCTCCAGCAGGTCGACGCGTATGCCCGGATGGGCGGCAGCGAGACGGGCCAGGGCCTCCGGCAGGAGCGTGGAGTTGGCGCTGGGGAAGGCGCAGACACGCACCCGCCCGGCGTGCAGCTGGGCGAGGGCGTTCATCTGCTCCCGCGCCGCCGACAGCGAGCCGAGTATGTCGCCTGCGTGCCGTGCCAGCGTCTCGCCCGCCTCGGTGAGCCGTACCCCGCGGCCCACCCGGACGAACAGCGGCATCCCGACGTCCCGTTCGAGCGACTTCATCTGCTGGGTGATCGCCGGCTGGGTGTACCCGAGGGCGCGTGCGGCGGCGGAGTACGAACCGGTCCGCACCACTTCGTGGAAGGTCCTCACGTGCCGGGAATCGAACACCGCTGCATCATAGTCGTGCCGGGAGACCCTCGCCGTGGTACCGGACCGGTTCGGCCCGGACGGCGGTCCGGCCGATCCCGGCGGGCCCGGTTCCCGCCGCCACTGCCGCCGCCACCACCGTCACTGCCGCTGCCGAGGCTCAGTCGAGACAGAACTCGTTGCCCTCGACGTCCTGCATCACGATGCACGACTCGTTGTCCTCGTCGGCCGCCAGCAGACGCACACGCACCGCGCCGAGCGCGACCAGTCGTGCGCATTCGGCCTCCAGCACGGCGAGGCGTTCCTCCCCCACGAGTCCGGTGCCGACCCGCACATCGAGATGCAGCCGGTTCTTGGCGGCCTTCCCCTCGGGAACACGCTGGAAGAACAGCCGCGGCCCCACGCCCGAGGGATCGGCGCACGCGAACCACGAACCCCGGTCCTCGGGCTTCAGCGAGCGGTCGAACGCCTCCCAGGTCGTGAACCCCTTCGGCGGCGGCGGTACGACGTACCCCAGCACCTCGCACCAAAAACGGGCGACGCGCTCGGGTTCCGCGCAGTCGAAGGTGACCTGGAACTTCTTGATCGATGCCATCGGCCCACCGTAGCAACGGAGTTCTGTCGTCCCTCCGTGCGGCGGCGATAGTCTCCGGCCATGCCGAGCTTCGAGATCACACCGATAGGCACGGTCCGGAACGACCGGACGGACGTCCGGCACACGGACAACTGGGGTGCCGTCCGCAGCACCATCACCGTCGACGAACGCTTCGGCGAGGCATGCCTCCAGGGTCTGGAGGGCTTCTCCCATGTGGAGGTCCTCTTCGTCCTCGACCAGTTCCCGGAGGACGAGGACCACCGCGAACCCCGCCCCTACCGCGGCCGCCCCGACCTTCCGCCCGTCGGCGTCTTCGCCGGCCGCGGCCCCCGTCGGCCGAACCGCATCGGGGTGACGGCCTGCGCCGTCGAATCCGTCCGCGGCCGCGAACTGACGGTGGTGGGCCTCGACGCGGTCTCGGGCACACCGGTCGTCGACCTGAAGCCGGTGATGGAGGAGTTCCGTCCGGTGGACGTCACCCAGCCGGAGTGGGTCAGCCGGCTGATGGCGGAGTACTTCCAGCCGTAGAAGGCCGTACGGCCGGCCGCAGGGCCGCGTTCTGGCCGTGCGGCCGGAGGAGGCCGGCAGGCCGGCGGCGTCCTCGTCCGCGACGATCGGCAGCGGCGAACGTGCGGCCGGCACGCCCTTCCGGGTCACCGGGCGCGACGGGCTGCTCGACCGCTTCCACCCCGAGGGCGGCGAACCGGGGCAGCAGCGCCTTCGCGCGGGCCGCACATCGTCCTCGGGGTCGGCGGACCCCGCCTTCACCTTGACGATCCCGAAGCCGCTCGCCGCGAGACGGCGGGCCTGCGCCGCCGCGCCGGCGGTCACGGCCGCGGGCATGTCCCGGCCGATCGCCCCGCCCGTGTGCAGGGCGCTTTCGGGGCCCGGGAAGCGGACCAGGTCCGCGGCGGCAGCGAGGAGACGTTCCAGCGTGCGTCTGTCGAGGCACTGGTGGACGCTGGTGACGGCCTCGCCGTGACCGGCCGTGCCCTCGTGCCCGATCCGCAGCCGCACGGCGTCACGGGCGGCCGTCGTGGAGCGGGACAGCCGCAACGGCTCGGTGAGTACGAGGCGTACGGTGCGCAGGCCGGCCTTCACCGGACTCCCTCCGGGTGGGGCAGGGCCGCGAGCGGGTCGGCGACGTGGGTGCAGCGCACCCAGCCGGTGGCCTCGGCCGCGTACGGGTGCGGGATCTCCACGGGGCGGGTGGCCGCCGTGGCGGGGGCGAGACCGTGGGCCGCGGCGAAGTCGTCGTCGTAGACCGTGCCGAGGTAGCGGTGCGGACCGTCGGGGAAGACGGTGGCGACCATCGCGCCGGGATGGACACGGGCCGCCCACGCGGCGACGCGGGCGGCGGCGCCCGTGCTCCAGCCGCCGCTGACGAAACTGCCCCGGGCCAGCCGGCGGCAGCTGTCCACGGCCTCGGCCGGGCCGACCCAGTGGACCTCGTCGAAGGCGTCGTAGGCGACATTGCGCGGATGGATGCTGCTGCCCAGGCCGCGCATCAGCCGCGGCCGGGCGGGCTGGCCGAAGATGGTGGAGCCGGTCGCGTCGACGCCGATCAGCCGCAGCGCGGGCCAGCGCCGCCGCAGCGGACCGACGACGCCCGCGCTGTGACCGCCGGTGCCGACACTGCACACCAGGATGTCCAGATGGTCGAGCCGTTCGATCAGTTCCGCCGCGAGGGAGGCGTAACCGGCCGTGTTGTCGGGGTTGTTGTACTGGTCCGGCCAGTACGCGCCGGGCAGACCGGCGAGCAGCTCCCGCAGCCTCTCCAGCCGCGCGGCCTGCCAGCCGCCTTGCACCGCCGGGCGGTCCACGATCTCCAGCCGCACTCCGTGGGACCGCAGCAGCTGCCGCATGGAAGGCTCCAGCGCACTGTCGCCGACCAGCACGACGGGATGACCGAGAGCCTGGCCCGCGAACGCCAGCCCGATGCCGAGCGTGCCCGAGGTGGACTCCACCACCGGTGCGCCCGGCCGCAGTTCGCCGCGCTCACGGGCGCCCAGCAGCATCGACACCGCGGCCCGCGCCTTCATGCCGCCCGCCGCGAGCCCTTCGAGCTTGGCCCAGAAGCCGGGGTGCGCCACGGGCAGATCGGCGGTGACGCGGACCAGGGGAGTGCGGCCGAGCAGGGAGAGCAATTCCGGGCGGGCCAGGGGGCGTGCACACGTCGTGGTCATCGTCCGCTCCCCTCGCGGGGCACGCTGTAGCGGTGCACCGGGCCGGGCCCGCCGTCCAGCCAGAAGAAGGGGTAGGGCTCCGCGCACACCGCGCTGACCCCGTGGCCCAGAAAACGGGGCAGGACGGCGCTGCCGGTCTGGGCGAACATCACCAGCCGCTTGCCGTGCGCCAGCGCGTGCCGCCGCAGCGGCTCGAAGGTGCCGTTGCCCAGCGTCATGCCGGACACCAGCAGCGCGTCGCAGCGTCCGGCCCCGGCGAGCGCGTCGGTGACGACCGGCTCGCCCCACTCGGTCGGTCCGCCCTTGAAGTCACAGGGCACATAGCGCATCCCACGCGAACGCAGCTCCTCCAGAAGGGAGTTGACGACCCCCACGACCAGCACGGTCGCGCCCGCCGGCCCGTCGAGCAGTTCGACGACCGCCTCCGCCCGCGCCCGGGACTTCTCCAGCGACGTACCGGCGGGCAGCAGGACGGGGTGTGCCCCGTTCTCCGGAGTGTGCGCGGCGACATGCATCAGGTAGGCGTCCAGCGCGGCCACGCGCACCGGCGGCAGCGGATGATCCAGCAGACGGGCGACGTCGGCGCCCGCGCAGTCCTCGGCCGCACGGTCGGGGAGGTCCCCGGGTTCGACGGCGCACGAGCCGACGGCCCCGCCCAGACGCAGGCTCAGGACCTCGTTGCGGTAGCCGGTGCCCCGACCGTCGTGCCGTGCCGCCTGCCGCGTGGTGAAGGCCACCGCGATGCGCTGCGAGGCCGGATCCGGCCCCAGTTCACCGGCGCGGACGCCCGCCACGAGCGCGTCGTACGAGGCGTACGTCCGGAAGGACGGCCCGTGGTGCGCGACGGTGACGGCGCTCATCGGATCACCGTCCTGGAGCGCAGCTCGCCGAGCAGGGCCTCGCCCCGTTCGCGGGCGCCGGGTCCTTTGGCGCCGCCGGCCATGACGTGCCCGAGACACCCGTTGTTGCCGGCGGCCGCCGACACCCGCTGTCCGGGCTCGGCGAGTTGCACCTCCAGCACCCCCGGCGCGTTGCGGAGCCCGGCGGGACGCGGGTCGGCCTCCGGTGCGGAGCGGAGGTGGTGGTGCAGGTCGCGGGTGAGGAACGTGAACGTGTGTCCGCCCTCCCGGACGGCCCGTGGCAGCAGTCTGCTCATCGGCCCGACCCGGCTCTCGACCATCAGCGGATGAGCCACAACTCCCCTTTTCGTGGACAGGTCCAGGTGTCAGGACAGCCCGAGGAGCCCTCGGAGAGGAGGGGCGGACTGACGCACAGTCACACGCTATCGACAATCATTTCCATTTACCAGTTCTTGCCGCTGCCCCGGGGCGACCGGCCGGCCGGGTGCCGAGGGGCCGCTGCGGTGCCCTCGTGTCCGTCCGGGGCGCGGCGTCCCCCGTGCCGGAAGTCCCCCTGACGAAAGTGACCTTCACTTGATCTGCAAGGAGTGTTCACTCGTTGGGGTCGTGGTTCCGGCCGGGCTGTCCCTCGCCCCGAGAACTGTCGTACGGTCGCTGAACTGCCGCTTGCATAGGGTGGGGTGGGTCAGGCGGACCGGATCGGGGAGAGGACGGCGTCGGGTGGTGCAGGACGAGACGGAGTGGGACGAGCGGGCGGCGTGCCGGGGTACGGATCCTGAGGAGCTGTTCGTCGAAGGAGCTGCCCAGAACCGGGCGAAGGCGGTGTGCGCGGGCTGCCCGGTACGCACCGAGTGCCTCGCCCACGCGTTGGACCACCGGATCGAGCACGGCATCTGGGGCGGTATGACGGAGCGTGAGCGCCGTGCCCTGCTGCGGCGTCGGCCCCTGGTCACTTCCTGGCGGCAGCTCCTGGAGGCGGCCCGCAGCGAGCACGACCGGCACACCGTCGGATACCGGGGCCGCGACGTGGCGCCCCCGACCGCGGCCGGCTGACGCTTCGGCCGCCGAGCCGCCGAGCCGCCGAGCCGCCGGGCCGTCGGGCCGCCGGGCCGCCGGGCCGCGAAGCCGCCGAGCTGTGAAGCCGCCGCGGGAAGCCGGCCGGTCGGCGAGGCGCGGCACGGCGGACGAGAGTGCCCCGGCGGTCGACGACCGGCCGCTCACCGCAGGCCCCGTCCGGCGAGGCCAACGGACCGGCAGCCCCAGCGTGTTCCTGCCGGTCGAGGACCGGGCCGTCCGTACGGGTCCCCGGGAGAGACGGGAACACGACCGGAGTCGCGCAGATCACCCGCCTGACCGGACGGTGCAGGCCGCTGCCGGCGGGAGACGCCGTGTGCCACGTCCTGGACGTCTCCCGCCGCGGTGCGCCCGGGAGTCGGACCGGTGCCCTCATCGCCCGGCTCCGGTACGGGTGCCGACATCCTCGCAACGCCCCGCCGACAAGGCCGTCAGGATTCGGTGACCGGGCGGCCTGAAAGAATCACGGCAGTGCATGCTGATCACACAGTCGCATGCTGCCGGCGGCCGGGCCGGCCGAGCACGGGGAACGAACCGCGGGGGGCGGAAAGGATGAGTCACGCGTCGACGGGACTTCGGTGCGCGGTGGGGGCGGTGGTGTCGGCGGTGCTGCTGGCGTCGGGCTGCACGGCGCAGGGGGCGAAGGCCGACAGGGGATCCGAGAGCGGGGGGACGGGGGAGACCGGCGCCGCGGGAAAGCCTGCCGCGACACAGGGGAGCGGAGACGAGGACGACCCGGCGCCCGCTCCGGCGCCGACGGTGGAGGCCGATCCGGCCAAGGTCCCGCGGACGAAGGCCGAGGCCAGGAAGCTGATCGGCCAGGTGATCGCGGGCCCCGAGCTGTTCGGCCCAGGGGCGAGGCGGGCCTCGCCCCACGAGAGCGACCCGGACACCTGGTCGGTGCTCGACGAGAGCTGCGTCTGGCAGCGCGAACCGCTGCCCGCACGGGTGCTCGCCACGCTCACACGGCACTTCGTGCGTGCCGCGGACGAGGGCAGAGGCCCGGTGACGATGACCGCGACCGTCACCGTGCATCCGCGGACCGAGGACGCGGCATGGGAGCAGGCCGGAATGCTGGAGGAGGCTCTGGGCTGCTCCGAACAGACCCTGAGCGAGGGCAGGAAGCTGTCGGGCCTGTTCTCCAACGCCTCGGTCTGGGGCGAGGCCGGCAACAACTACGCGGAGGACTCCCTCTTCGAGATGGGCACGTGCTCCGGCACGGCCGGGGGCGGGTCCTACCCCTACCAGTACCAGCAGGCCACCTTCGGGCCGGTCGTGGTGTCGATGTCCGCCTGCGCGAGCGAGGGCTGGGACGCACAAGAGCTCCTGAGGGCGGTCAACGGCCCGGTGCCGCGGATGCTGCTGCGGGCGGAGTCACGGATCGGCCGGCCCGCCGAAGGGACGGGCACGAAGACCGGCCCGGCCGGATCGGCCGGGCCGGGAACAGCCGGCGACACACCCACCGGTGCCGCGACGGAGGGCATGTGATGGAGCGACTGCTGCCCTCGGACCCCTCGCACCTGGGCGGAAACCGGCTGCTCGGCCGGCTCGGAGCCGGAGGCATGGGCGTGGTGTACCTGGCCCGCACTCCGGCCGGAGAGCTGGCGGCGCTCAAGGTGATCCAGCCCGAGTACGCCGACCAGCCCGAGTTCCGCGCCCGTTTCGCGCGTGAGGTGGCCGCCGCGCGAGGCGTGGACGGCCCCTGGGTGGCCCGCGTCCTCGCCGCCGACGCGGACGCCCCGGCACCCTGGCTGGCCTCGGCCTTCGTCCCCGGACCCTCGCTCGCCGAGGCGGTGGCCGCGTGCGGCGCGCTCGCCCCGCAGGCGGTGCGGATCCTGGGCACCGTCCTGGCGCAGGCCCTGCACGCGGTGCACGGCGCGAGACTGGTGCACCGCGACGTCAAACCCGGCAACGTCCTGCTGGCGCTGGACGGTCCGCGCCTGATCGACTTCGGTATCGCACGGGCCATGGACGAGCGGACCGCGCTGACGGCGACCGGGCTGGTCGTCGGCTCCCCGGGCTTCCTGTCGCCCGAGCAGGCACGCGGGCAGCAGATCACTCCCGCGAGCGACGTCTTCTCCCTCGGCTGTGTCCTCGCGTACGCCGCCACCGCACGGCCGCCGTTCGGCCTGGGCGACAGCGGAGCCCTGCTCTACCGCACCGTCCACGACGCACCGGACCTCCAGGGCGTCGCCGACGGCCCGTTGCGGGCCTTCCTGGAACGCTGCCTGGCCAAGGATCCCGGCGCACGGCCCTCGGCCGCCGAGGCCGCGGCCGTCCTGGCGGACGGCGTGACAGGCTCCGGGACCGACTGGCTGCCCGACGCCGTGGTCCGGATGATCGCCGACCGCGCCGCCGGCCTGCTGGCACTGCCGGGTGTCCAGGCCACCGAGGCCGGAACCCCGTACGCGGCCGCCCGGCCGGCCGCCCCCGGCCGCCGGCGTGTGCTGTCCTGGGCGGCGGGCGGCGCACTGCTGGCGGCGGGCGCCGGCGGCGGCGCGTGGGCCCTCCTCCACGACGACGCGGAACCGGCAGGACGGAGGAGCCGGAAGCGGCAGTGGCTGCTCGGCGTCCAGGCCGATCTGTCGGGACCGGGGACGGCGGTGGGACGGGAACAGGAACGCGCGGCCCGGCTGGCCGTGGCGGAGCACAACGCCCGCGGGGACAAGCCGTTCGAACTGGTCCTGCGGGTCGAGGACGACGGCGGTGACCTGGAGCGGGCCCGCGCCGCGGCGCGGCGGCTGTCCGGTGACCGGGACATGCTCGCCGTGTTCGGCCCGACCGGCGCGGCGACCGCTCCGGTGGTGGATCTCTACGAGGACGCCGGGCTTCCGCTGGTGGCCGTGTCCGAGCAGTCCATCGGCGCCATGTCGACCGCGCTGATGCGCAGGCCCCGGCACTATTTCCGGGCCGCGCCCCTGAACAGCTACACCGCGTTCGGCGTGGTGCTGGCGCTGGTGCGGCAGCGGGCCCGGCACCTGGGGATGATCATCGACCGGGCGGGCCGGATCAGCGGCTGGGAACCGGCCCAGATGATGCACCAGCCCGCGAGCCTCGCCGAACTGTCCGTCACCCACAAAGTGGTGCCCGTCTCGGTCGCCGACGGCACGCCGGCCGTCCGGGACCTGCTCGGCCGTGGCGCCGACAGCGTCTACTACTCGGGAACCCCCGAGCGTGCCGCCGACGTCGCCCGGTTCCTGCGTGCCAGGCGTTTCGCCGGACCGCGCTTCCTCGACCCCTGTTCGGCGGGGGAGGCGTTCCTCGCGGCGGCGGGCGACGCGGCGGAGGGCTGGCAGGCCGTGGTGCCCTACTCCGACCCGGCCGCCCGCGCGGCCCGCACCTTCGCCGCCGTCTACCGGCGCCGCTACCGGGGCGGCCCGGGACCGTGGGCGGTGGAGACGTACGACGCGGTCCGCCTCGTCGTCGACCGGCTCACCGCACTCGCCGGACCCGGCGCCCGGCGTCCCTCGCGGGACGCGCTCACCGACGCCCTGGGCGCGGCGAGGTACCGGGGCATCGCCGGTACCTACTCCTTCAACGAACGCCGCTGGCTCAACGCCGAGAACGTGTACCTCTACCAGGTGCGCGACGGCCGCTTCCGGTACACGGGGCCGCTCACGGTCGAGGGAGTGTGAGGGCGCCTCATGCACGCGCTGCGAGCTGACGACCCGGACGTGATCGGCGGGCACCTGCTGCTGGCCCGCCTCGGCGCGGGCGGCATGGGGGTCGTGTACCTGGCCCGCACGGGCACCGGTGAACTGGTGGCCCTGAAGGTGATCCGCGCGGAACACGCCGCCGACCCGGCCTTCCGGGCCCGGTTCCGCCGGGAGGCCGCCCTCGCCGGACGGCTCACCGGCCGCTGGACGGTGCCGGTGCGGGCGGCCGACGCCGACGCCCGGGAACCCTGGCTGACCACCGACTTCGTGGCAGGCCCTTCGCTGGCGGAGGCGTTGGCCGTGCACGGGCCGCTGCCCGCGGCGTCGGTCCTCACCCTCGGCGCACGGCTCGCCGAGGCCCTGACCGAGGTGCACGCGACAGGTCTGGTGCACCGGGACGTGAAGCCGGGCAACCTGCTGCTGACGCGTGACGGCCCACGGCTGATCGACTTCGGCATCGCACGGGATTCCGGGGCGACCGCCCTCACCTCGGCGGACACCATTGTCGGCACGCCCGGCTACCTCTCACCGGAACAGGCCCGGCAGTACGGGGGCGAGGTCGGGCCGCCGAGCGATGTGTTCTCCCTCGGCTGCGTGCTGGCGTACGCCGCCGGTGGCCGCCCGCCCTTCGGCGGGGGCGACGCGCTCGCCGTCCTGTACCGCACCCTGCACGAGGAGCCCGATCTCGACGGGCTGCGCCGACTGCCCAAGCCCGCAGGGGACATGATCGCGCGCTGTCTGACGCGCGACGCGGCCGGCCGCCCCACGGCGACCGAGGTCGCGGCGGCGCTGTCGGCCGCGCGAGACGCTCCCGACCCGCGCCGGTCGCGGACCTGGGGGAGGCCGGCGGCGTCGGAAACGGCACCGGCGACGAAGGAGACGGGAGCGGCGGCAGGAGCGGCCGCCGACGCCCTCGCGGACACGGCGGACCACCCCGCGGGTCCCCACGCCGGCCCCGGGGGCTCCCAGGGACCTCACGGCCCCCAGCGCTCCGACTGGCTTCCGCCCGGAGTGCTGCGGCTGGTCGTCGACCGCTCCGCACGCGCCCTCGACCCGCCGCCGCGTGCCGCGCGCACGACACCACCGCAGAACCCCGGCCTCTCCACCGCACAGGACGCCGGACCCGGCACCCGCCCCATGGCCTCACGCCGCAGGCTCCTGCTGGCGAGCGGCGCGGGCGCGGCGGCGCTGGCGGTGTCCGGCACGGCGGCCGGGGTGTTCCTCAGCCGCCGTTCGTCCGCGGGGGAGGACACACGCCCCCTCCACACGCTCGGCCTGCACGCCGATCTGACGGGCCGCGGCAAGGCGACGGGGGAGGCGACCCGCCGGGGCGCCCTGCTCGCGGTGGAGACCCACAACGCCCGTTCCGACGTGCCGTTCAGACTCGCGCTGCGTACCGCCGACGACCGTGGTGAGGCGGGCCGGGCCGGTGCCGCCGCCCGAGGTCTGCTGTCCGGCGCGTCCTCCGCCACGGCGGTGCTCGGGCCCATGTCCGAGGCGACCCTGACCGCCGCCGAGCCGCTGTACACGGCGGCCGGGGCGGCGATGGTGCTGGTCTCCTGCGACCCGGGCGGCCTCTCGCCGCTGGTGAAGCCCACCTTGTACGTGACCCGGGCGACCCGGGCGATGCAGACGATGCCGGTGCTGTCCTACCTGACCGCGGTGCGCTCGGTGAGCCGGACGGCCGTGGTGCAGGACCGCGCGGGCGGTGCGGTCGCCGAGGGCCTGACCACCGACCTCATGGAGGCACCCCCCTCGGAGGGGACGACCACGGTGCATCCCGTCGCGGCCGGCGCCGACGAGGACGAGGTCACGGCCGCGGTCGCCGCGGCCCTGGCCACGCGCCCCGGCGGGGTGGTCTACGCCGGCGCATCGCCCCGGCGTGCCGCCCAAGTGGCCCGGCGGCTGGCCGAAGCCCGCTTCACGGGGGCGAAGGTCACCGTCGAGCAGGTCATGGACCCGGTGTTCCTGGACGAGGCGGGGGAGGGGGCCGAGGGCTGGGTCCTCGGCTCCTCCCGTACCACCACGACCGCGGCCGTCTCCGGCCCCGCCGCCCGGTTCGCCGCAGCCCACCGCGGGCGCTGGGGCGCGCAGCCCGCGCCCTGGGCGGCGGAGGCGTACGACGCCGTGGGGCTGATCGCCCAGGCCCTCGGCGGGCTGACCGGCGAGGGCCCGGTGGCCCGTGGCGTCCTCGCCTCGGCGCTGTTCCGCCAGCGCTACGAGGGCGTCGCCAAGACGATCAGCTTCGATCCGAGGACGCGTCTCCTCGACGCGGACGACACGAGTTTCCTCTACGAGGTCCGCGGCGGTGCCTTCCGGTTCCTCGGACGGTACGGGCAGGTGCGCGGGGGGTGAGGGCGCCGGCCTCCCTCCGGGCGGACCTCGTCCGGCGGGTCCGCGACGAGCGCGCCGCGTCGGACCGGCACGGCGTCCCTCCGCCTTCCGGCGGGCGCGGCGGCACCCGCCGAGGGACGCCGGCTACGGCGTGCCGGGGAGCCGGACCGTGACGAGGAGACCGCCGGCGGGGCGGGGGAGGAGGGCGAGGGTCCCGCCGTGGGCGCGGACGACGCTGTGCACGATGGCCAGGCCGAGACCGGCACCGGCGTGCTCGTCGGTGCGTACGCGTTCCGTTCCGCGCCGGAAGGGTTCGGTGAGGGTCGGCACCAGGTCCGGTGGGAGCAGGGGGCCCGTGTTCTCGACCCGCAGCACGCTGGTGTCGCCGTCCGTCCCGGTGTGGACCGTCACGGTGCCGCCGGCGGGGAGGTTGTGGACGACGGCGTTCTGGACGAGGTTCGTCGCCATCCGCAGCAGGAGTTCCGCGGAGCCGCCGGTCCGGGCCGCCCCACCGGTGACGTCGAGCGTGATCCGGCGCTGTTCGGCGAGGGGGAGCAGTGTCTCGACGGCTTCCTCGGCGACGAGGGAGAGATCCACGCTCTCGCGGGGGAAGGTCCCGCGGTCGCTGCGGCTGAGCAGCAGAAGGGCCTCGGTGAGGTCGATCGCCCGCGTATTGACGGCGTACAGACGCTCGACGAGTTCGCCCCGGTCCCGTGCGGGGTCCTTGCGGGCGACGTCGAGGAGCGTCCGCGTGATCGCCAGCGGGGTGCGCAGTTCGTGGGAGGCGTTCGCGGCGAACCGCTGCTGCTCGGCGACATGGGACTCGAGTTGTTCGAGCATCGAGTCGAACGCGTCGGAGAGTTCACGGAACTCGTCCTGGCGGCCCTTCATACGGATCCGGTGGGACAGCGACCCTTTCCCGGCCCTGCGCGCCGCGTCCGTGATCCGGGTGAGCGGCGCGAGCATCCGGCCGGCGAGGATCCATCCCCCGAGGAGGCCGAACAGCAGGAGGAAGGCCAGCGCGGTGGCTGCGGCGGGGGCGAAGACCTGCAGGAGGACGTAGCGGTTGGGCGTGACCCCGAGGATGCCCTGGGAGTTGTCGGGTACGTAGCGCAGCAGGTACACCCAGACCACGGCCAGCAGGACGGCACCGGCCACCGACACGAATCCCGCGTAGCTGAGGGTGAGTTTCAGCCGGGCGCTGAGCCCTGGGCGTCTACGCACGCGTACTGCCGGGGGCGGTACCGGGGCCGGTGTCGATGCGGTAGCCGACACCGGGCACCGTGGCGATGACCCAGGGCTCGCCGAGCCGTTTGCGCAGCGCGGAGACGGTGATGCGCACCGCGTTGGTGAGAGGGTCGGCGTTCTCGTCCCAGGCCCGTTCCAGCAGCTCCTCGGCGCTGACGACCCCGCCCTCGGCGGCGACGAGGACGTCCAGCACGGCGAACTGCTTGCGGGTGAGCGCGACGTGGCGTCCGTCGCGGAAGACCTCCCGGCGGAAGGGGTCCAGCCGCAGGCCCGCGATCTCGCGGACCGGGGGCCGGGCGTACGCGCGTCTGCGGTCGAGCGCCCTCAGCCGCAGGACGAGCTCCCGCAGCTCGAACGGTTTGGTGAGGTAGTCGTCGGCGCCGAGCCCGAACCCTGATGCCTTGTCGTCGATCCGGTCGGCGGCGGTGAGCATGAGGATCGGGATGCCGCTGCCGGAGGCGACGATGCGCCGGGCGACCTCGTCGCCGGAGGGGCCGGGGATGTCGCGGTCCAGGACCGCGAGGTCGTAGGAGTGGATGCCGAGCAGTTCCAGGGCGGAGTCGCCGTCGCCGGCGATGTCGGCGGCGATCGCCTCCAGCCGCAGGCCGTCACGGACGGCCTCGGCCAGATAGGGCTCGTCCTCCACGATCAGTACGCGCATGCCGAGAGCCTAAGCAGTGCCGCCTGTCGTCGGCGTATGCAAACACGGGGGCGCACCGGACGGGCGGCTCAGCCCGCCGCTGCCGGCACGGGGCGGGGCAGGTCCGGCGGCACCTCCGCCGCGGTGCGCCACCAGCGGCGCGACGCCAGCGCGGCCAGTACGGCACCGGTGGCGTTGACCAGTACGTCGTCCACGGAGGAGACCCGGTCCAGCCGCAGGACGTACTGCGCGGCCTCGACCAGGACCGAGCAGCCCGCCCCGAGCGCCAGGATCCGCGGCACGGACGCCAGTACCGCGAACCGCATCGGGGCGAAGAACCCCAGCGCCGCGAGGACCAGCAGGTTGCCGCCGATCCCGAGCGGCCCCATCGTGACCAGGTCCCGCAGCGGTACGAGGCTCACCCGGGCGGGGGCGATGCCGGGCTCGGCGCCCGGCATCATGGTCATCCATACGAACGGCACCGTCCCGTGCACCATGCCCACCTCGGCCAGCGACATCCGCCACGCCGACGCGACCCCGGCGGCCCGCCGGCGGCGTGCCAGAGCCCACACCACCAGCGCGGCCGGAGGCAGCGCGACCAGCGTCATGAGCACCACACCGTTGAACGTGTCGAAGCAGCCGTGCCACCGCCCCGCCATGCACACCGGGGCCGACATCGTCAGCGGACGCCGTACGGCGAACAGGGCACTCGCCAGGCCGAGGAGCACCAGGCCGAGGGACACGATCCCGCGTGCGCGGCGGGGCGGTGAGGACGGGGACGCGCTGTGATTCATGCCCCCATGGAAGAGGGCGGGCCGTTGCGGCGGCGTATGCGTTTCTCGATACGCCCGCGATATGCGGGGTCTCCGGCGAGCCGGCCGTCGGCATCACGAAGGCGATTCACCGTCGACGGGTGTCGGCCGGTCACATGCGGCGCGTTCCGCCGAGGGCCGGCCTGCCATGGCGGGAAGCGCCACTGCGGCTCACGCCCCTGAAGGGGGCGCTCGCCCGAAGGGGTGTGCTCACCGCCTTGCTGTGACGATCCAGACCGCACCGGGGACACGGACACCGTCCTCCGTCGTGAACTCCATCAGCGCGTCGCGTACTTCCGCGCGGACTCGGGCGATGGTCACCGGGTCGACATCGCGCAGGTTGTGGCGGGTCGGACCCATGGAGAAGAGGAAGTCCGCGGCGTCGCCCGCATCCGCGCCGAAGTTCATGGGGGCCTCGTACGGTGCCACCTCGGTGTCGGTGAACCCGCCGGCGGTGAGCACCTGGCGGATGCGTGCGGGGTCCAGGAGCGATCCCATGCCCCTGGAGGCGGGGGACGCCTCGCGCAGGAACGGCGAGAGCGAGGCGGTCGCACGGGCGTAGGCGCTGTCCGGCCCTGCGGGCTGCGGGCAGAGGAACGCGAGGCGGCCGGCCGGCGCGAGCGTGCGCCTGAGGTGGGTGAAGGCTGCGACGTGGTCGGCGAAGAACATGACACCGCCACGGCTGATGAGGACGTCGAACCCGCGGTCCGGCAACGGATGCACCTGTGCGTCACCCTGTTCGAAGGTGACGTTGCCGAGGCACTCCGCGGCTGCCTCGCGGCGGGCGCGCTCCAGCATCGGCGCGGACAGGTCGATTCCCACGACGCTTCCGTGGCGAGCCCGTCGCCCGGCAAGGCACGTGGTCCGGCCGGTGCCGCAGCCGATGTCGAGCACCCGGTCATGGGTCCCGATGTCTGCCGCGGCGAACAGGGCGCCGTCGAACGCCTCCATCATCGCGTTGTAGCGCTCGTGGTGTTCGGCCCAGTGGACACCTTCCCAGTCGTTCCATGCCTGTGCCTGCTGACGGTTGGCGATGGTGTGCACGACCCGTCCTCCTCGCTTGGAGTTCACCTCTAGAGTTCAACTCTAGATATAGACTCCAGGCATGCGCGAAGGCAAGGGGAAACAGGGCGACAAGGCCCAGGAGACTCGACGACGCATCATCCAGGCGGCCGGAGTGCTCTTCGTCGAACAGGGCTACGGGGCGACCAGGCTGCAGGAGATCGCCGACCGGGCGGGCGTGGCGGTGCAGACGATCTACTTCGTCTTCCGGAACAAGCCCTCCCTCCTCAAGGAACTGGTCGACGTCACGATCGCGGGCGACGACGAACCCGTACCGACGATGGAACGCCCATGGTTCGTGGAGGTCCTGGACGCGCCCACTGCCGGATCCGCACTGGCCGCCCTGCTCGGCGGCACCCGGGGAACACTCGAACGCGTCGCGGCCGTCAACGAGATGGTCCGGGCCGCGGCAGCGACCGACCCGGAGATCCGAGAGCTGTGGCCGCACCAGACGGACCCGCGGTACACGGTGACCTCTGCAGCGGCGAAAGCCCTGATGGCGAAGCCGGGCGCCAGCCCCACCGTCTCCCCCGACGAGGCGGCGGACATCGTCTACGCCGTCCTCAGCCCGGAACTCTTCCTGGTCCTGACCCGTGACCGTGCGTGGCCGCCGGCGAAGTGGGAGCGATGGGCCCACCGGACCCTCGGCTCTCAGCTGTTGGCCGACAGCGGACTCTGATCAGCTGAGGGGGCGGACATGACGGCAGACCGCCCGGCGGGCGCCCGCCCGGAACCGGAGCACCCGTCGTCCCCGGTGGCGGTCCACCGCCCGGATCAGCCCGGCGTCGGGGTGAGTTCGGCCCGCTGCCCGTCTCCCTGGAGCCGGATCACCTCCTGGTGGAACTTGGAATAGACCTGGGCGGCACGGTCGAGAGCCCTCTCGATGTCGGTCGGCTCCAGGTGCATCGCGTTCAACTGCCCGCGGTACAGGTACAGGAAGGTGTTGAACCCGATCTTCCTCAGGTCGACCGCGGACTTCACCATGACGAACGCACTGACCTTCTGCGCCATCTTCCGGATCCCGCTGGCCTCGATGCTGCGCTGCCACGCCCTCAGGTCGAGGCGGATGATCGAGTACTCCTCGGTCAGCACCACGTACCGGTGCATGGTGTCCTCCGCGGCTTCCGACTCACCGAGGAAGTCCTTGAGGAGGTCGGTGACGAGATTCGCCACGCCGTCGATGATCTCGTCGGCCGATCCCCGGCAGAAGGACTTGAGCGCATGGGCGATCGGTGTGCCGATGTTCTTCACCTGGGTGGACGAGAACGCGTGTGTCTGGATCACGCTGTCCAGCACCGCTTCGATCGGGACCTTTCTGTCCTGGTAGCTTCCCGCTGTGATCAGGGACTTCTCGATGTCCATCTGGAAGTACTGGGCCTTCGTCTGGGCGAGGGCTTCGAGGGCCTCAAGTGCCTCCTTGGCCTCCTCCAGTTGCTGCATGGACGGGTCCAGGTCCTTGATGACGCCGGATATCGATCCCATGGCTGCTCCTTCGGCCCCGCGGGTGCGGGGTCTTCGGTGATCTGCGGAATCGGCCCTGCTGCCGAGGGCGTGAGGGAGAGGGAGCACGGGCCGCACGCGTGCCGCAGGGGGGAGTGGGGGTGTCGGCCGTACTCCCAGGTTGCGTCGTGGCCGCCGGGCCCGCATCCGCAGACGAGGCGAAGAGGCCGATGTGGCGGCGGAGTTCCTCGGGGGCGCGTTCCGTGCGAACAGCGGGATCCGACCGGCTAGTTTGACTGCCTCCAGGTCGTCCCCCATTCTGATGCACAGGGCGCCTGGCCGTCTTGGGACGCTGCATCGGGAACACCCGACAGGACCGCCCTTTCCACAGGCCCGGCATCGCCGCCTTCTCCTCCACGCCCTTCTCGGAGCGTGCGAGCGACCGCGGCTCGTCCTCCGGGCCCGCAACTCACCTTCCGGAAAACCTGAGAGACCCTTCGGACGAAGAGGTGCAGTCATGGGCAGGTTCATCCAAGCGACCACGGAGAAAAGCAACCCGACGGCGAGCGAGATCGCCTGCGGACAGGCTCTGGCCGCGATCACCCCGGCCGCCTGCACGGTCGTCATGGTCGATCCCAGCGGACATCGTGGCGCCGGGGCGACCGGCGCCACAGGGGACTTCATGATCTACACGACCGGAGGCGAAAAAGAAACGGACCACGAGACGGTGGCCAGGGACGAGTCCGGGTGGGGGACCTGTGACGCCTACACCCCCAAGTCCACCACCGACGGGGAAGGGGCGTTGAAGAAGATCGCCAACAAGCTGGACACGCAAGCCAGGGTGGTCATCGTCGATCTGCGCAATTTCGGGAACCAGAAAAGCCGTGACACCTTGATCACCCATGTCGAGAACGCACTGACGAAGAGCAAGGCCAAGAAGACGATCATCTGGCTCAACAGAAATCTTCAGCGGAGAATCTTCAACAAGAACGGGACACCGTTCGAGATCCCGGAAGGCGTCTGGGCGTAGGCCGGCAGTCGCCGCGCCCGACTCCCTCGCCGCGCAACCGGCCCCGGCCGGCTGCGCGGCGAGGGACGCCGACACCTTCCGGGACGCCGGGAGCGACGCCCGTCGGCGCATCGGCCGGCACCCGGGCCGTCCCGGCGTGCCCGATCGCCGGGCAAGTCGTTTCCCGACGCGCGGAGCATTCGGGTGATCTTCGGTGATACGTCCGGTGTTCGATGCTTATGATCCACCGTTGTGACAGAGAGTCAGTACGCCCGGACCGCCCAGAACTCGGCTGACGTGGTCGTCGTCGGCGCCGGTCCGGCCGGGCTGGTACTGGGCAACATCCTGCTGCGCAACGGGATCGACTGCGTCGTCCTGGAACGCGCCGACAGCGTGCAGATCCGGAACCGGGCGCGGGCGGGCTTCCTCGCCGCCAACACCGTACGCATCCTGGAGCGCAACGGCCTGGACGAGGGACTTCGCCGACGAGGGCAGGAGCACAGCGTCTGCGAGTTCCGCACCGAGGACGGCCGCTTCCGGCTCGACTACCGCCGACTGGGCCGGGGCGAGGTGCACACCGTCCACCCCCAGCACGAACTGGTCGCCGACCTGCTCGGGCACTTCCTCGAAGCCGGAGGGCGGGTCGAGTTCCGCACGGAGGCGGTCGCCGTGTGCGACGCGGACGGTCCCGCACCCTCGGTGACGGTACGTGAGCAGGACGGGCGCCCCGGCAGATGGCGGGCCCGGTACGTCGCCGCCTGCGACGGCAGGCACGGAGCCGGGCGCCGCTCCCTTCCGCCCGGTGCCGTCCGCCGGCACCGGCGCGACCACGGGGTGTCCTGGCTGGGCCTGCTCGCCGAGGCGCCGCCGAGCCTGGACGCCGTCGGATACGCGCTCCACCCGCGCGGTTTCGCCGGGCACATGGCCCGCTCCTCCGACATCACCCGCTACTACCTGCAGTGCGAACGCGGGACCCGCCCGGACGCATGGAGCGAGGAACGGATCTGGGACGAACTCGCCCTGCGCATGCGGACGGCCGAGTACGGCCCCCTCCTCCCGGGACGGGTCGTCCAGCGCACCGTCGTCGATCTCCGGTCCGACGTCCTCGAACCGCTGCGCCACGGCTCGCTGTTCCTGGTGGGCGACGCCGCCGGCCTGATCAGCCCGTCCGCCGCCAAGGGCGCGAACCTCGCGGTGCTGGAGGCCGAGATCCTCGCCCACGCCCTGACCGACGCTCTCGCCCGGCGCGACCCCGGACCGCTCGACCGGTACTCGGAGCGGTGCCTGGACCACATCTGGCGGGCCCAGGAGTTCTCGCACTGGATGATCCGTCTCCTGCACGCCGCACCCGGGCCCGAGGAGGCAGGGCACTTCCGGGAGCGGCTGCGCCGCTCCCGCCTCGTCTCACTGCGCGACTCGCGCACCCACCAGGACTGGTTCGCCGAGAACTACGCGGGAATCTGACCCGCCCTCCCCGCTCCCCGTCACCTCACCGCCCGCTCCAGGGGCATGCCCGGCGGCCGGCCGCGCCTGCCCCCCCGGCCCGGTCCGGTCCGGCCCGGTCCGGCCCGGTTCCGCCCTTCGGCCCGGACCTTCTCCCTCGACACCGACACGCAATGCACTGAGAGGTTCCTTCATGTTGCCCACAACGACGAGCATGCCGACCGCCGACGGCCCCGACGGCCCCGACGGCCCCGACGGCCCCGACGGCCCCGACGGCCCCGACGGCCCCGACGGCCCCGGCGACACCGGCGGTTTCGACGACGCCGGCGTCACCACCGAGGCCCACGACGCCGACGACGCCCACGACACGGCACGCCTGCACGCGACGGCCGCATTCGTCCGCGAGCAGGACACCTCCGTCCTGCTGTCCCGTGTGCTGCCCGGCCTCGACGGCCCCGAACTGCGGGCGCTGGCGGACCGGTGCCGCTTCGCGCACGCCGCCGTGCTCGTCCTCCCGCCGGACGAACCCACGCTGCGGTCGCAGCTGGCGGCCTGCGGACTGGACCCCGACACGGCGGCGCTGCCCAGCGTCGTCGTCCGCGAACGTCTCGCCGCACGTCACCGCCGCGCCGCCACGGATCTTGACGTAAGGATTCTCCGCCCCACGGTCCCGGGCCCCGACGGAGAACGCCGTGCGGTCGAGGTGTTCGCGCTGAGCGTGCCACCGGGTTCCGGGCTGTCCGGGATCGCGGCCCACGAGCGCAGGGCGGACCACGAGGCGCACCTGGCCTTCGAACTCCCGCGCCCCGACCCGCTGGTGCTGCGCGGGCTGCTGGCGAGCTTCGCGAAGCACGGCGCCGGCGCCGACGGCGGCGGCTACAACCCGCACGAGGACGGGACCGTGTTCTACTTCACCGCCCCGGCCGGCACCAAGACGCCGTACCGGCGGCTGGAGCTGTACGCGAGCGGCGACCACCGGGACGTGCTGGCCGAGCACCTCGCCGTGCGGCCGGTGGGGCAACCGGACGAGCGCCGGCCGGAGGAAACGCTCCTGCGGTTGCTGACCGGCGCCTGGACCACCCAGGCCCTGGCGGCGTGCGCCCGGCTGCGGCTGCCGGAGGCCGTCGGCGACCGCGCGGGCGCCGACACCGGACAGCTGGCGCGGGCCGTCGGCGCCCAGCCGGACGCCCTCGCGACCCTGCTGCGGTACCTCGCCATGCTGGGCGTGGTCGCCGAGAGCCCGGACGGGTTCCGCCTCACCGGGGTCGGCGAACTCCTGCGCGCGGACGCCCCCGGCTCCATGCGGCCGCTGGCCCTGATGTACGGCGGCCCGTTCTACGACTCCTTCGCCCACCTCACCCATGCCGTGCGCACCGGACAGCCCGGCTTCGACCACCTCCACGGCGAGAACCACTTCGACCACTTCGCCCGCCACCCCGAGCTCGCCGCCCTGTTCGACCGGTCCATGGCGTGCAGCGCCCCGATGTTCGGCCCTCTCCCGGACCATCCGGTCCTCACCGCCGCCGCGAGCGCCCCCGGCCGTCCCCGGACGGTCGTCGACATCGCCGGCGGGACGGGGGAACTCCTGGGCCGCGTCCTGAGCGCCCGTCCCACCCTTCGGGGCGTCCTCCTCGAACGCCCTCAGGTCCTCGCCGCGGCCCGCGCGCACCTCGCCGGGACCGAGGCCGGCGGACGCTGCGACTTCCTGGCCGGCGACTTCGCGGACGTACCCCGGGGCGCCGACGTCTACCTGCTGTCCCGCGTCCTGCACGACTGGGACGACGACCGGTGCCTGAGCATCCTGCGCCACTGCGCCGACGCCATGCCCGCACACGCCGATCTCCTGATCGTCGAACGCCTGCTGCCGGCCGACGCCGCCCCCTCGCTCGCCACGGCGTGGGATCTCCACATGATGTGCAACACCGGTGGCCGGGAACGCACCGCGGACCAGTACGCCGGGCTGCTGGACGCGTGCGCGCTGCGACTGGTGGGCCACAGTCCCCTCCCGCTCGGCGCCCACGTCCTCCACGCCCGCGGACGCTGACCTGCCCGGCAGGGCGGACACGCGGCGGTGAGCGGCTGGAGGGCCGTGGACAGGAAGCCCGGATTGCGCGTCCGATTGCGTAGTTTCACCGATCATCGCCGGGGCGGCGCCTGGAACAATCGGCGCCGTCCGTAACTGATGTGGAGGCGACGCATGCACATACGTTCCCTGGCCACCGTGCTGACCGGCGCACTGGCGCTCTCGGCCCTCCTCGCACCGGCGGCGCACGCCGACGGCGACACGACGATCACCAAGGTGACCGTCAACGGAGGCGCCGAACTCGCGCTGGGCCCCACCGCTCCCAAGACCTTCAAGGTGAGCGTCACGGCCCGAGACGATTCCGGCATCCAGGACATGAAACTGCATGTGTCGCTGCCGTCCTACCTGTACCTGGCGTCGGACCGCGGCCTCACATGCACCGCGGCCGGCGCCACGACCATGACCTGCAGCGGCGCCTGGACCATCGACACGAGGAGTCTCTACGACAACGGCCCGGCCGACGACCCCTGGTACGTCCAGGCGACCGTCCACGCCGTCGACGGTGACCACCTCATCTCGGACAGGGCCGCCACGTTCTCGGTACGACGGGAGGCGAAGCTCACGGCCAATGCCACCCCGGAGCCGGTGACCAGGAACGCCACCCTCACCGTGAACGGCAGGCTGACCCGCGCCGACTGGAAGACCCGCAAGTACGCGGGCTACTCCGGCCGTTCGGTGAAGCTTCAGTTCCGCAAGGCGGGCACCTCGGCGTACACCACCGTCAAGACGGTGACCAGCGGCAGCGGCGGTGTGCTGAGGACCACGGTCAGGGCCACGTCCGACGGCTACTGGCGCTGGCACCACACCCGCACCACCACCACCTCGACGGCCGCGGCCACGGGCGACTACGTCGACGTGCGCTGACCTGTCTCCTCACGTTCCCCGGGCCGCACTCAACACCCGCGGCGGTTTCACCGACGCCGTAGGCGGTTGCGGCGGTCCGCACCGTGACGTTCTCGTGGACCTCACCGGCCGCCGGCGGGGGACCAGGAGAAGTCCCCGCGTTCGGCGCGGCGCAGGATGTCACGCTCCTCGGCGGCCCGGGGGCCCGGTGAGTCCTCGTGATCGACGGCGACGGTGTCGCGGGCCGGCCGGGCGCGGACCCCGCTGCCGTAGGCGTCGGCCGCCTTCACCAGGAAGGCGTCCTGGTGCGCCGCGGGCCAGCTCTGGACCAGGTAGGACTCCACGACTCCGTGCGTCGACGTCCCGTCGACGGCCCGGTCCCTGCCGGTGGCGTGCAGGCGCAGCCGGTAGCCGCCGGGGCCCTGATGCGCGAGGGAGGGCAGGTCCGCCGGGTCGTCCATGAGAGGTGTCACCAGCAGGTCCCCGGAGGGGGAGCGGCAGGAGATCTCGGCGGCCTCCTCCCAGCCGGCCGCCGGATCGGGTCGCCGTGTGTGCAGTTCGACGGCGACCTCGACATCGCCGGTGTGGATCCCCGTCAGCACCTCGATGTCGCCGGCGGTGGCGGACACCAGTCCGTTGTGGTTCGGATCGAGGTCATCGCTCACGGCCCCCTGCGGATCTGTGATCCGGAAGAGGTGGTACTCGGTGAACACCAGGGCGGTGTGCGTGCGGTCTGCCTCGTTCACGGGACTTCTCTTCCTCCGGATCTCGCTGTCACAGTCCCCTGATCCCTACCAGAAGCGTGCCCGCGGACCGTGGGGTTCCGCCGATGTGCGACACGGGGACGCGAGTTCGTCCGGCCCGGTGGTGTTGGATACAGGGACGGCGCGGTGACGGCGGACGTCCTGCTCACGCCGAACGGGTTCGGGGGAGATCGATGACCGGTGGGGCCGCGGCGGGTGTCCATGAGAGGCTCGCCGGTTACCAGGACCGCTTCGACGGGCTGTTCGCGGAGTACTTCGACTCCGTCGCCGAACAGGGCCTGCCGCGCAGCTCGTTCGTCCCCGAAGCGCTGGAACTGGTGCGGGACATGTCGTTGCGGGGCGGGAAGCGGCTGAGGGTCGCCCTGCTGCACGAGGCGGCGCGGCTGGTGACCCCCGACGCCGTGGCCGGACTGGACGAGGCAGCGCTCAGCATCGAGTTGCTCCAGACGCACGGGCTGATCCACGACGACATCGTCGACGACTCCCCGGTGCGCCGAGGGGAGCCCTCGGTGTACTACGCCTACCGCGGCCGGTTCCCCGGCCGTCCGCAGACGGCACTGGGCCTGGCCGTCCTGGCCGGGGACCTGGCGGCGTTCCTGTCGGTCCAGGTGCTGCTGACCGCGCCGGTGCCCCGCGCACTGCGCCAGGCGATGGCAGCCGTGCAGGCGACCGCGGGAGCGGACACGGTCGTCGGGCAGATCCTGGACCTGGAGCGCGACTTCGGGCCGGTGCCCGGCCGTGAGGCGCTGGACACCGTGTCCGAGTACAAGACCGCCCGGTACTCGGTGCTCGCGCCGTTGCGGCTGGGCCTGCTGGCCGCGGGCGAGGACCCGGCCGCCCATGAGAAGGAACTGGCCCGGTACGCGACGCTGATCGGGGTGAGCGGCCAGATGCGCGACGACTACCTGGACCTGTTCGCGGACGCCGCCACGCTCGGCAAACCGGCCGGATCGGATCTGCGCGAGGGCCGTCGCAGCTACGCGGTGTGCGCGGTCCTGGCGGCCACGACCGGCCGGGAGAGGGAGGCGGTGGAGTCCGCGCTCGCCGGCCCCGGGTGTCCGCCGGAGACCGTCGAACGGGTCCGGCGCATCGCCCGGCACCACGGCGTGGACGCACGACTCCGCGCGGAGACACACCGCGTCGCCGAGGAGGCGTCCGCCGTCGCGGCGGGCTGGCGCGGACGCTGGCGCCACGAAGCCGTCGAGTTCTTCGAGCAACTGCCGCTGTGGGGCGCGCTGCGCGTCCGGTGATCGTGACCGTGACCGTGCCCGTGCTCGACGAGACCGGCCGGCGAGCGGAGGACGCCGTGCTCCTGCGGGGGCCGGGGCGAGCTGCGCGGCCGCGTGCGCTCACTGCCACGGTGGTGTCGGAGTGCCGTCCGGGTCCAGACCGCAGGGCCACAGCCTCTTGAGCAGAGCCCGCACGTCGCCGGGGAGACACAAGGCGTCGGTGTCGCCGTGTCCGGCGGCCTGCCGGGCCATGTCCTCGGCGCTTTCCCGGTCCCCCGCCACGTCGCGCAGCACGGCCAGGTGGTACAGGCCCGTCAGCGTCCCGCGGCGTCCGCCTGCGGTCGGCTTCTCGTCCTGCCGGTGGACGCGGTGGCGTCTGCTCCGTCCACATCTACGGCCGGAACCAGAACGACCAGTGGGTCGCTCACTGCTTCCGGCCCCCGCACCACCGACTGCCTCAACGACTGGTGGTGGGGCGATGTCTCCCGCGCCCCGTACCTGTCCGGTGACTGCTCCTACGGCAACCTCGGCGACCACTCCGGCAGCTACGTCCGGATCGGCCTGTGACGAGGGGGTGTCCGGTGCGGTCCGCTAGGCGTGTGCCACGACTTCGCCCGCGGTGATCTGGGGCGGCAGGGGCAGCAGGGAGGCGAGGCGGTTCTGCACGAAGTCCCGTGCCCGGGCGGTCGACTCCTCGGCGCCGGCCCGGTCCTGGAAGACACCCGTCGACACCATCACCCCACCGCCGGCATCGACCCAGTAGTAGGCCACGAAGCCCTCGACCGAGCGCAGAAGCGGTACGAACTCGGCGTCGACCCTGCGTCCTGCTTCGACGGGGTCGGTGACCCCTTCGTACCGCCGGACCACTGCGTACATGGCTGGTCTCCTCATGGTTCGTGAGGCAGTGTCGTGTGAGGACGGCGTACCCGTCCGGGCGGACGCGGTCGGCGTGGGTCCGGCGCGAATCACCGGAAAGACGCGCGCCGGTGGTCCGAACGGAGGGGCGGACCCGGCCGAAGCGCCGCCCGGACGCCGTTGCGGACGGCGTCACCGCCCCGTCGGCGCGTCGCACCATCGGCCCGGCATCTGCCAGGGGGGTGTCCGCACGCCGCCGACTCGGCAGACTGGCCCCATGACAGCGCGATCCATGAGCAAGGGCGCCAATCTGCCGGTCGCCCCGTCCGTCGTCCGCGTCGAACTCAGCTGGTCCGGGCGAGGCGGCGGACCGGACGTCGACGCGTCGGCCCTGCTGCTCACCGAGGCCGGACGGGTCCGTGACGACGGCGACTTCGTCTTCTACAACCAGCCCAGGCACGCCTCGGGCTCCGTCACCCACACCGGCAAACGAGCCGCCGGCGGTGTCATGACCGACACGGTCGAGGTGAACCTGGGCGCTCTGGAGAGCGGCATCGCGCGCGTGGTGCTGTGCGCGTCGACCGACGGCGGCACCTTCGGCCAGGTCGCCGGTCTGACCCTGAGACTCCTGGACGCGGCGGGCCGGGCCGAGGTGGCCCGCTTCGAGATGACGGCCGGCACGGAGACGGCCTTCATCGGCGGTGAGCTCTACCGGCGCGAGGGGCGCTGGAAGTTCCGCGCCGTCGGTCAGGGCTACGCCTCCGGGCTCGCGGGGCTGGCCACCGACTTCGGGATCACCGTCGACGAGGAACCGCCCGCCGCGGCCACCCCGTCACCGGCACCTGCCCCGCCGGCGGTGGCACCCGTTCAGCCCCCGCCCGCCCCGCCGCAGGCGGCCGTCCCGCCTTCGCCCGCCCCCGTGACGCCGTCGCCCTCGGGCCCGGCGTCCGGGCCCCGCCTCACCAAGGGCGAGGAGCGTCTCCCCGTGGACATGCGCAAGCGGCTGTCCCTGCGCAAGGAACAGGTCGCCGTCAGCCTCGGCAAGCATGGCGCGGCCGGCGTCACCGCGCGGGTGATCCTGGTGCTGGACGCCTCCGGCTCGATGGCGCTCCTGTACGCCGGCGGTGTGGTGGCGGACGTCGTGGAGCGCATGGCGGCGGTCGCGGCGCAGCTCGACGACGACGGCGAGATGCAGGCATGGACCTTCGCCAGCAACGCGGCCCGCCTGCCGGACCTCCGGCTGGGTGAACTCCCCGAGTGGCTGCGACTGCATGTGCGGGTGGGGGAGATCGGCCTGTTCCGCCGCGGCAAGAAGCCCAGGAAGGGACTGGAGGCAGGGCAGGTCGACATGCGGTCGATCGGCATCCAGAACGACGAGCAGAAGGCGATCGCCCAGGTCAGGACGTATGTGCGGGAGCATCCCGCGTCTGTCCCGACCTTCGTGCTGTTCTTCTCCGACGGTGGCGTCTACCGCGACGCGGCGATCGAGAAGGAACTGCGCGAGGCGGTCGAGGAGCCGATCTTCTGGCAGTTCGTCGGCCTGGGACGCTCGAACTACGGCGTCCTGGAACGGTTCGACACCCTGCCCGGCCGACGCGTCGACAACGTGGGCTTCTTCGCGGTGGACGACATCAGCACCGTCCCGGACCAGGACCTCTACGACCGCCTGCTGTCCGAGTTCCCGTCCTGGATCACCGCTGCGGGCCGGGCGGGAATCCTCTGACCGGGCGCACCGATGAAGGTGCGGCACATGCAAGGACGAGGCCGCCTGCTTCGTCGCAGGAGCAGGGCAGGGCCCATGGGCACTGATCCGTGCGGGAGGCGACGGCCCGTGAGCGAGTCCCTCACATCGGTCTGACGGCGTGAGTGTCCGGACCGAACCGAGCCGGCCGGCTGTGGAGCGGCGACCGATGCCGCCCCGCAGCCGAGAGCCGACAGGGGTGGACGTGCGGTCCGTCCACCGCAGCCGTGGACGCTCCGCGATCCGCTCAACGGGCCTCGTAGCGTGCCGCTCGCCGTGGGTGGAGGTTGGCCCGTCGGGCTTCACCGCCGTAGTGCGCCAGCACCCTGGGATCCATGACCCGCCGCCACAGCGGCGTGACCCACGCCAGGACGATCATCGACGCGTAACCGGAGGGCAGTTGAGGTGCCTCGTCGAAATGGCGCAGTGTCTGATAACGGCGCAGAGGGTTCGCGTGATGGTCGGAGTGCCGTTGCAGCTGGTACAGGAAGACGTTGCTGGTGGTGTTGTTGCTGTTCCAGCTGTGCCGGGGGGCGACCCGCTCGTAGCGGCCGTCCGGACGCCGCTCACGCAGCAGACCGTAGTGCTCCAGATAGTTGACCGTCTCCAGCAGCAGGATGCCGCATGCCGCCTGGACGAGCAGGTAGGGAAGGACCGCCGGGCCGAAGGCGGCCGTGAGTGCGGTGAACAGCAGCCCGGTCAGTCCCCAGGCGGTCAGCACGTCGTTGTGACGCGACCATGTGCGGTACCGGCGGCGGCCGAGGCGGCGGGCTTCGAGACGCCAGGAGGACCGCACGCTCCCGGCCACCGTGCGCGGCAGGAACGTCCACAGGCTCTCGCCGAGCCGTGAGCTGGCGGGATCCTCCGGGGTCGCGACACGTAGGTGATGGCCGTGGTTGTGCTCGACGTAGAAGTGTCCGTAGGCGGCCTGGGCCAGCGCGATACGCGCGAGCCGGCGTTCGGACCGCTCGCGTTTGTGCCCGAGTTCATGGGCCGTGTTGATGGCGACACCGGCGACGACGCCGACGGTGGCGGCCAGGCCCAGGGCGTCGCCCACGGCCATGCCCTCGTGCCACCGCCGGCACGCGTACAGCAGCCCGGCGTACTGCAGAGGCAGGTACAGGTAGGTGCACCAGCGGTAGTACCGGTCGCTTTCCAGCAGCGGCATCGCTTCCTCGGGAGGGTTCTCCCGGTCCGGGCCGATCAGCGGGTCGAGCAGGGGAACGACGACGAAGGCGAAGACCGGTCCCCACCACCACAGCGGCTGCCAGCCGCTGAGCCCGACCAGCGCGCCGGCCTGGAAGGGAAGTGTGGGGACGGCCAGGCCGAGCAGCCACGCGTAGCGCTTGCGGTCTCGCCAGGGTGTGGCCGACGGTGATGAAGGCACGGTCGAGGAAGATGTCATGGCTCTGCGCTCCTCGGGAGGGTCCGGCATGGAGGTGCGGATGTCGGGGAGGACAGCCCGCCGCGGTGTGTGGACTGCCGGGTGATCCGGTGATCCGGTGATCCGGCGGGCTGGCGTGCCGGATCGCCGGTGAACCGCTCAGAGCGTGCCACCGGGTGCCGTGACTGACATATACCGGCTCCGTGTAAATCTTCTGAAAGAGCGTCAACTTCTGCGGTGTGGCCTCCGGGCCGGCCGACTCGGAGGAACCGGCGAGCGAGAAGAAGGGTGCCGGGTGAGCCGGCAGGCCAATAGTCTGACGGCCGTTCGACACGAGGGAGTGCCTGTATGCCGACTGACCGATCAGCCCCTCGGCCCCCTGATCCGCCGAGGGTCGCCTGGCGGAAACAGATGCGGGAACGGGTGCTGGACGAGTCGTGGCTGCTCGCCGCGGAGGCGGGCTGGGACCGGGTGCGAGTGGCGGATCTGGCCCAGCGGGCCGAGGTCTCCAGACCCTCCGTCTATGCCGAGTTCGGTGATCGCGCCGGGATCGGGCGGGCACTGGTGCACCGGGAGACGGAACGCTTCCTGGCCGGTGTCGCCGCCGTCCTGAACGGCGGGCACGGCGAGCACGACGACGTCGGTGCGGCACTGGAAGCCGGTGTGGCGCACGCGCTGGCCGAGGCGGGACGAAATCCGTTCATCGCGGCCGTCGTCACCGCGGCCCGGGGCGGCACGGACGCCCTGCTGCCGTTCTTGACCAGTCGCACGGAGCCGGTGTTCTCGGAAAGCCGGCGTCTGGTCGCGGCCTGGCTCGACACTGCCGCCGCCCGGGCCCCGGAGGAGCGGCGGGCGGAAGCCGCCGATCTGGTGGTGCGGCTGACCCTCAGTCACATGGTGCTGCCCGCGGCGGATGTCGCCCGCGCGCCCGAGCGGGTGGCCCGCGCGGTCTCGGCGGTCCTGGGGGACCCGTACGCACCAGCGCCGGGCAGGTGAGAGGACCCGCGCAGAGTGTCTTCGCGTTCCCCCGGGCCGGCTCACGGCTGCTGAACGGGCGGTGCCGGAGTGCCGACGGCTGTCCGCACAGGCCGGCAGGTCCGTCGCCCGTGCCGATGCCGTGACGGCCCCGGTGGGATGCCGCCCCGGCCCGGGTGGGGATGCCGCCGCGCCCGGGGCGGAGCCGATCGCTCCCCTCAGGAGCCCTCAGGAGCCCCCGGGAGCCCCCGGGAGCCGGCAGGAGACCGTCTGTCACCAGGGCGAACGCGCCTGAAGTATGTTGGCCTGGCCGAAGGGAGTGTGGGTCATGTCAGGACGCGTCACCATGGCGGATGTCGCTCGGGTGGCCGGTGTGTCGTCGGCCACCGTGTCGTACGTCCTGTCCGGGAAGCGTCCCGTCGCTCCCGAAACGCGGGCGGCCGTCGAGGCCGCCATCCGCGAGCTGGATTTCACCGTCAACACGACGGCACGCAGTCTGCGCACCGGACGGTCGAGTCTTGTGGCGCTGATCGTCCCCGACCTCGCCAACCCCTTCTTCGCGCAGCTGGCGGCGGCGCTGGAGGAGGGGGTGCGCGGGCTCGGGCTGCATGTGGTGGTGTGCAACACCGGCGCGCGTCGTGACGAGGAGCGTGCCCTGCTCGCCGAGGCGGTCCAGCAGCGTTTCGCAGGTGTGGTGATCACTCCTTTCCGTCTGCTGCCCCGGGATTTCCAGCCGGTGGTCGACGCGGGTGTCCCGGTCGTGGTCAGCGCGGACGTCCCCTTCGGGCCGGTCGATCTGATCTCCCCGGACGCACGCGCCGCCACACGGGAGGCGCTGCGCTGCGTCACTGCCGCGGGCCGGCGCCGCATCGCCATGATCGCCGGGCCGCGTGACGCGACGGGCGGCGACCCGCGGCTGGAGCTGCTGCGGACCCTGGCTCTGCAGTTCGGCACGTCCGTGCCGCGCGACCTGGTGGTGCGCGGTGAGCACACGCGTGAGGCGGGAGCGGCCGGGTTCGGCGAGCTGATGCAGCGTCGCTACCGCCCTGACGCGGTGTTCTGCGCCAACGACGCCGTCGCCGTCGGGGCGATGGACAAGGCGCGGGAGCTGGGTGTCGACATCCCCGGTGACGTCGCGCTCGTCGGGCATGACGACGCGGTCTTCGCCTCGCTCGTGCGGCCCCAGCTGTCCACGATCCGCTACCCGGTCGGCGACGTCGGGCGTCTGGCCGCCCAGTTGCTCCGTGAGCGGCTCGACGGCCGTGAAGTACGGAAGAACGTACTGGTCAAGGCGGAATTCGTCCAGAGGGGATCCATCTGACACGCCGGCTCCCCGGCGGCCTCCTCGCTCCCTTGCCGATGCTCCCTGACGGACATCTCAAGGTCGTTGCGCAATCGATTACGCCAAAACTTTCCACCTCCTGGAGACAGCGCTTGCTTCGATCGAAACAGCAGCTCGGAGCCTATTAAGGAGACCTTGAAGGTGTGCCGGTGCCGAGCGGAGCAAGCCGGAAGAGATGGCGAAGTTCGAAGAATCCCTTGACAAGTGGCGAGTCCTGTTGTCAAGTTTGCGGCCACCGCTTGGACGAAGCGGGTTCTCGGCGCAAGGAGCGACTTTCATGGCGATGCTCGATCGCACCCCTGGGGGCAGACGCCGGCTGATCGGCGGCGTGGTCCTGGCCCTCGCCGCGGTGACCGGATGCGGCGGCGGTGGCGGTGGTGGCGCGGACGACGGCGCGGCGGCCTCTTCCTGCAAGCCCGCCTCGGGCAAGGTCACGCTGCAGTACTGGTCGTGGGTTCCCGGCATGGAGCAGGCCGTGAGCCTGTGGAACAAGGAGAACCCCGACATCCAGGTCGAACTGAAGACCACCCCGTCGGGCAATGCCGGCACCTACCAGAACCTGTCCAACGCGCTCAAGGCGGGCAAGGCACCCGACCTGGGGCAGATCGAGTACGACTCGCTCGCCAGCTTCCGCCTGAAGGAGGGGCTGCGCGACATCTCCGCGTGCCCCGAAGTGGCCCGGGCCGGCGACAAGTTCGTGGACTGGACCTGGTCGCAGGTCGAGTTCGGGGCCGGAGGCGAGGACGGCATCTGGGCCGTGCCCCAGGACACCGGCCCGATGGCCCTGTTCTACCGCAAGGACGTCTTCGAGGACCTCGGGATAGCCGTCCCCGCCACCTGGCAGGAGTACGAGGCCGCCGCCCGCAAGGTGAAGAAGGCGGGCAAGTACATCACGCACTACTCGCAGACCGACCCCAACTGGTTCACCGGCCTGCTCTGGCAGAACAAGGCCAGTCTGTTCGAGCGCCAGGGCGATGCCTGGAAGGTCACCGTCGACCGGCCCGAGAGCAGGAAGGTGGCCGACTACTGGCAGAAGCTGATCGACGACAAGCTCGTCGCCACCGACCTCCAGGGCTTCTCCCCGGCGCTGTACAAGTCGTGGAACTCCGGCGAGGTGGTCACCTGGATCAGCGCCGCCTGGGGCTACAGCACCATCCGCGACAACGCCGCGTCCACCGCGGGCAAGTGGGCGGTCGCGCCCATGCCCCAGTGGAACGCGGGCGACAAGCAGGCCGGCAACTGGGGCGGGTCGACGACCGCCGTCCTCGCGGGCTCCGAGCACCCGGCGGAAGCGGCCGAGTTCGCCCTGTGGCTCAACACGGACCCCGAGGCGCTGGAGATCCTGAACCGTGAGGGCGGCCTGTACCCGGCCGCGAAGGCAGGACTCGCACTGCCGGCCCTGCAGAAGCCGGTCGACTTCTACGGGAAGCAGAAGGTCTTCGACGTCTTCGCGGAGGCGTCCGCCGGCGTCGACACCGGCTTCACCTGGGGCCCCACCATGACGGACACCTACCGCTACCTCGGCGACGGTACGGCGAACGTGGTGGGAGGCAAGTCCACCCTCGGTGACGTGCTGAAGGAGACCGACGCGCAGAGCGCCGAGTCCCTGCGCAAGCAGTCGCTCGACGTGACCGACTGACGGCCTCTCCGCCCCGCACCGTCCCTGCCGCGGAAACGCGGCGGGGACCGGCACATTCCCGTAAGGCTGCCCGTGACCGCGACTTCCGCACCCCCGGCCCGGCGCCGTCGACCACGACGTTCCACGGCCCCTCTTCTCTTCCTGCTGCCCTTCCTCGTCCCCTTCGTCCTCTTCACACTCCTCCCTGTCGGCTACGCCTTCTGGCAGAGCCTGCACAAGACCGAACGCACCGGCGGCACCTTCGGCCGGACCGAGTCGGTGTTCGCCGGCTTCGAGCAGTACGCCGACATCGTCACGGCCCCGTTCCTCGCGGACAGCGTCCTGCGCGTCGCCGCGTTCGCCCTGGTCCAGATACCCGTCATGCTGCTGTTCTCGCTGACCCTGGCCCTGCTGCTGGACTCGGCGGTGGCGCGCTGCAAGCGCTTCTTCCGCCTGGTCTACTTCGTGCCGTACGGCATCCCCGGCGTGGTCGCGGCCCTGATGTGGGCCTTCCTGTACGACCCGCGGCTCTCACCCGTCGTCGACGGTCTGCGGTCGCTCGGACTGCACGTCGACCTGCTGGGGGCGGACACGATCCTGTGGTCCATCGGGAACGTCGTCACCTGGACGTACACCGGCTACAACATGCTGATCCTGTACGCCGCCCTCCAGGCGGTCCCCTCCGACATCGAGGAGGCCGCCCGCATGGACGGCGCCGGCGGCTGGACCGTCGCCCTGCGCATCAAGGTCCCGGTCATCCGCCCCGCGCTCGTCCTCACCGGAGTGTTCTCCGTCATCGGCACCTTCCAGCTGTTCACCGAACCGCAGGTGTTCCGCTCCGTCTCCACCAGCGTGACCAGCACCTACACCCCCAACCTCGCCGCCTACTCACTCGCCTCCGGCGACGACTACGGCGGAGCGGCGGCCCTGTCCGTCCTGCTGGCGGCCGTGACCTTCGTCCTGTCCTTCGCGTTCCTGCGCTTCACCACGAGGAGGCAGGCATGAGCGTCCTCACCCGCACCGACGGCGCCCACCCGGCCGCACCACGACCGAAGAACGGCCGCGCCACCATCGGCGCCATGGCGTTCATGGTCCTCGCCGCCTGCTACATGCTGCTGCCGGTCTACTGGCTGATCGTCGCGGCGACCAAGAGCCAGAGCGATCTGGTCGGCACCCCCGGCCTGCTGCCGGCCGAGTGGCACCTCGGCGACAACCTGAGCGCACTCTTCGCACAGCAGAACGGCGCCTTCGGCCGCTGGCTGCTCAACAGCCTCCTGTACGCGGGCGCGGGCGCGGCCGCCGCCACGGCCCTGGCCGCCGCGGCCGGCTACGCCCTGGCCACGTACACGTTCCCCGGGCGCGAAGCGGTGTTCTCCGTCATCCTCGGAGGCGTCCTCGTCCCCGCCACCGCGCTCGCCCTGCCGTTGTTCCTGCTCTTCGCCGAACTCGACGCCACCGACACCTTCTGGTCGGTGTTCCTGCCCAGCGTCGTCAGCCCGTTCGGCGTCTATCTCTCCCGCATCTTCGCCGCCGCGTCCGTGCCGGACGAGGTCGTCGAGGCCGCCCGGATGGACGGTGCCGGGGAGTTCCGCATCTTCCGCACGATCGCGCTGCGTCTGATGGCGCCCGCCCTGGTCACCGTCTTCCTCTTCCAGTTCGTCGTCATCTGGAACAACTTCCTGCTGCCCCTGGTCATGCTCCAGGACGACCGCCTCTACCCCGTCACCCTCGGCCTGTTCACCTGGCAGTCCCAGACCAGCCGGCTGCCCGAGCTCCAGAGCCTCACCGTCGTGGGCGCCCTCGTCTCCGTGATCCCCATCGTCCTCACCTTCCTTCTCCTGCAGCGCCACTGGCGTGCCGGACTGGCCGCCGGAGCGGTGAAGTCGTGACCCAGCACCCCCTGACCCTGCTCAACCACCGCCTCGGCGGCATCGCCTACGGCGGCGACTACAACCCCGAACAGTGGCCGCGCCACATCTGGCTCGAGGACGTCCGGCTGATGGGCGCCGCCGGAGTCAACCTCGTCACCCTCGGCGTGTTCTCCTGGTCCCGGATCCAGCCCCGTCCCGACGTCCACGACTGGAGCCTGCTCGACGAGGTCCTGGACCTTCTGCACGGCCACGGCATCGCCGTCGACCTCGCCACCCCCACCGCCGCACCACCGCCCTGGTTCACCCGGCTCAACCCGCGGGCCCGGCCGGTGACAGCGTCCGGGACCCGCCTGGCGCACGGCAGCAGACAGGTGTTCTGTCCCAGCCATCCCGCCTACGCCCGTGCCGCCGACAGCCTCGTCGAGGCACTGGCCACCCGGTACCGCGACCACCCCGCCGTCGCCCTCTGGCACGTCCACAACGAGTGGGGCAACCACAACGCCCTGTGCTACTGCGACGTCAGCGCCGACGCGTTCCGGACCTGGCTGCGCACCCGCTACGGCACGCTCGGCGCGCTCAACGAGGCATGGGGCACCGACTTCTGGAGCCAGCGGTACGGAGAGTGGGAGGAGATCGACCCGCCCCGTGACACCACGGCCTTCCGCAACCCCGCACAGGATCTCGACTACCGCCGCTTCTCCTCCGACGCGCTGCTGGACCGGCACCGGTCGGAGACGAGGATCCTGCGCCGGATCGCACCCGACATCCCCCTCACGACCAACCTCATGGGCACGCTGGAGAAGAAGGTCGACGGACACGCCTTCGCCGCCGAGTGCGACCTGGTGTCGGTCGACCACTACCTCACGGCCGCCGACCCGGACGGACACATCGGCCTGTCGCTCAACGCGGACCTCGCGCGCGGCATGGCCGGCGGCCGCCCGTGGCTGCTGATGGAGCACTCCACCTCCGCGGTCAACTGGCAGCCCGTCAACGTGGCCAAGCGCCCCGGCGAGATGCGGCGCAACAGCCTCGCCCATCTGGCCCGGGGCGCGGACGGACTGATGTTCTTCCAGTGGCGGCAGTCGAGGGCCGGCGCCGAGAAATGGCACTCGGCGATGCTGCCCCACTCCGGCACCGACAGCCGTGTCTGGGAGGAGGTCAGCCGGCTCGGCGCGGACCTGGCCGCGCTCGGCGACGTGGTGGGCACCCGCGTCCGCAGCGACGTCGCCGTGCTGTTCGACTGGCACTCCTGGTGGGCGCTGGAACTGGAGGCCCGCCCCTCCGAGGAGGTCCGCTACCTCGACACGGTCCGCGACTGGTACGAGGCGCTGTGGAGCCTGAACATCACGTGCGACCTCGTCGCGCCCGGCACCGACCTGTCGGGATACCGGGCCGTCGTCGCACCGAACCTCTACCTGCTGTCCGACGACGACGCCAAGAACCTCACCCGCTACGTCGAGCGCGGAGGCCATCTGGCGGTCGGGTACTTCAGCGGAGTCGTCGACGCGCACGACCGCGTCCGCGCGGGCGGACATCCCGGAGCCCTGCGCGACGTCCTGGGACTCACGGTCGAGGAGTATCTGCCCCTGCGTCCGGCCGAGACGGCACGACTGGCCGACGGGGCCCACGTCACCCGCTGGGCCGAGCGCATCCGGCCGCGCGGCTGCGAGACCGTACTGAGGTACGCCGGGGAACCCGGCGGCGGTCCGGCCGGCGGAGGCTCCGCGGCGACCCGCCACACCTACGGCCGGGGGAGCGCCTGGTACGTCGGAACCCATCTGTCCGTCGCCTCGCTGCGCGACCTGCTGGCGTCCTTCTGCGAGCAGGCGGACGCCCGGCCGGCCGTACCCGCCCGGCCGGGACTGGAAGCGGTACGACGATCCGGCCCCGGGGCGTCCTACCTGTTCCTCCTCAACCACACGGACGGCCCCATGACCGTGCCCGTCGAGGGCGTCGGCCTGCTGGGAGCCCCGGTGCACGACGGACGGACGACCGTACCCGCCGGCGAGGTCGTCGTGATCCGCGAGAACCCCTCGGAGTGACACCTGTGAGCCAGAACCACCGACACCGTCACCCGCCGGCCCCCCTGCCCGCGGAAACCGCCGGCCACGGCACGGAGAGCCGGGACGTGCCCGCCGCGCCGGACCCCGAGCCGTCCACGCGGGTGCAGATCGACGCCGCCGGTGAGACCGTGCTGCTGCGCGGCGCGACGTCGAGCTATGTGCTGCGCGTGGATCCCGCGGCCCGCACCGTCCACCACGTGCACTGGGGCGCGCCGATCCCGCTCGCCGACGCGGCGGCTCTGCCGGTGTGGTCCGACCACGACACCAGCTTCACCAGCCGCTGGGACGGCGTCGAGGAGTATCCCGTCGAGGGCGGTGCCCGATTCGGGGTGCCGGCCATGGAGGTGCGCTTCGGCGACGGCAGCAGTCCCGTCGAACCCGCCCGGCCGCGGCTGACGGTCGCCGGGGAGGGGCACCTGACCGTCTCGTTCCAGGACCGTGCCCGTCCGCTGGCCTGGGAACTGCACTACCGCGTCCGCCCCGACGGCGACGTCCTGGAACGGTGGACGGAGTTCACGCACACCGGCCCGGCGGGGGACGAGCCGGTGCTGCTGACCCGGTTCTCCTCGGCCCACTGGCCCCTGCCGCACCGGCCCGACTGGCGGCTGAGCACCGTCTCCGGAGGGTGGGCCGCCGAGAGCCGCCTGGAACGGACCGCCCTGCCCGTGGGCGAGACGGTGCTCACCAGCCGCCGCGGCCACACCGGCCATCAGGCGAACCCCTGGATCGCCCTGGACGCCGCGGACGCCGGCGAAGAACACGGCGAGGTGTGGATGGTGACCCTCGCGGCAAGCGGCAGCTGGCGCATCACGGCCCAGCGCACCGCCGCCGGGCGCGTCGGCGTCCTCGCCGGCGAGGGCCATGAAGGGGTCGAGCTGGAACTCCGGCCGGGTGACCGGCACACGACCGCGGTCAGTGCCTCGCTCTACAGTGCGGACGGGTTCGGAGCCGCGAGCCGCTCGTTCCACACCTACCTGCGCGACCATGTCCTGCCCCACCCCCGGGAACTGCGGCCGGTGCTGTACAACTCCTGGGAGGCCACGGCCTTCGACGTCTCCGAGGAGAACCAGCTCGACCTGGCCCGGCACGCCGCGGCCCTGGGCGCCGAACTGTTCGTCGTCGACGACGGCTGGTTCGGCCGCCGGGACGACGACCGCGCGGGGCTGGGCGACTGGACACCCCACCGCGACCGCTTCCCGCGCGGTCTTCGGCCGCTGGCCGACGAGGTCCACCGCCTCGGAATGGCGTTCGGCCTGTGGGTCGAGCCGGAGATGGTCAACGTCGACAGCGACCTGTACCGCAGCCGTCCGGACTGGACCGTGCATCTGCCGGACCGCGCCACGACCGAACTGCGCAACCAGAGGGTCCTCGACTTCTCCCGGCCCGAGGTGACCGACTGGGCGTATGCCTGGCTCTCGGACGTCGTCTCCCGGAACACGGTCGATTTCCTCAAATGGGACTTCAACCGGTCCTTCACCGAAGCCGGCGGACACAGCGGCGGCCCCGGCGCGCGCGGCGTCCACCTCACGCACGCCAGAGGGGTGCACCAGGTCATGGACCGCCTGCGTGCCGCGTTCCCCCACCTGCGCATCGAGTCCTGCGCGGGCGGCGGCGGCCGGGTGAACCCGGGCGTCCTCGCCCGCACCGACCAGGTCTGGCCGTCGGACAACACCGACGCGGTCGACCGGCTGACCATTCAGCACGGCTTCAGCCATGTCTATCCGGCGCAGGTGATGTCCGCCTGGGTGACCGACACGCCCAACCCCCTGACCGGCCGGTCCGTTCCCCTGCGGTTCCGCTTCCACACCGCGATGGCAGGCGTCCTCGGAATCGGCGGAGACCTGCCCCGATGGACACAGGCCGAACGGGCCGAGGCCGCCGCGCTGGTGCGGCTGTACAAGGAGATCCGCCCCGTGGTGCAGCACGGGCGGCTCCACCGCCTGCTGCCCCCGGGCCGGGGCCCCCTGACCGCGGTCCAGTACGTCGGCCCGTCGGCGGACCGCTCCGTCGTCCTGGTCTGGCGCCCCACCACGGCCTTCGGGCCCGCGCACCCGCCGCTGCGGCTGCGCGGGCTGGACGACGACGCCGTCTACCGTGACGAGGACACCGGCAGCACCTGGTCGGGCGCCACCCTGGCGGCCTACGGCCTCCCCCTGCCGGAACTGCCGAACGGCGACTGCGCCAGCGCACTCGTCCGGCTGCGCCGGTGCGACGAGCCGCGGTGAACCACACACCCCGCATGCCTTCGCCGCGGCGCCCGGCGCGGAGGCGGACGTGCTGTTCGTGTTCACTCCGGGCATGGACCGGTTCGACTACCTGCGCCTGCTCGGCCGGGTGATGCGCGGCGAGGCGGACGCCAGGGAGATCGCCGAGTCCGCGGAACGCTTCGACAACCACTACGTCGACAGCCCGGTGTGGCGCGAGGCACTGGAGGCCACGGCGTGACCGGCCCCGGGAAGCGGCGGCGGATCCCCCGTACCAGCCCTTCGGGCTGTAGGCCACCATGCCGCTGCTCAGGGGGATCCGGCGGGCGCCGTGGGCGGCGAGTCCGCGCAGTGCGCCGGGCGCCGGCCGCTCCAGCGAGTCCGCGCCACCGGACCACGGCAGATGGACGTGACCCGCCTGGGGCAGCACCTTGCGCGGTGCGGGAGCGCCGGGCAGCACGTAGCGGTCGACGAGGGTGACGTCCGCCCCGCGCCCCAGTGCCTGCGCGGTGAGCATCGCCGCCAGCCCGCCGCCGATGACGATCACGTGTGTCCGGTGCGGGACGGCCGCGGGGGCTTCAGGAGCGCCTGGCCGCCGCCCTGATGCCGTGGCGCGCCGCACGTGCGGTGTCCTCGGCACGGGCGGCGGCCCCACCGCCGTGCGCAGCGATGGGGCCGCCGATCTCGTGCCGAGGGGAAACCGGAGGGCGGTGCGGATCAGGCAGGAGGAGTGCCCCAGGCCAGGGCGGTGCCGGTGTAGGCGGGGACGACCGGCGCGTCGGCGTAGGAGGCGGACGCCGTACGGCTGTAGTCGTCCGACTCGTCGAAGTTCGACCAGTCCGCCTTGCTCATCCGCAGCTGGATGTCACCGCTGTCCCGGCCGGCGGCCAGCGAGCCGCCGGAGAAGGTCACCTCCAGGTACGCGTCCGCGCCCGTCACCGGAGCCGGCAGCGGTACGACCCTCAGCTTCACCTGGGCACAGCCCACCACCGCGTAGTCGCACCAGGCGCTGACGGAGGCCGAGCCGTCACGTGTGAAGTAGTAACGCGTCGACACGGTGGTGAGGTCGACGGCGGAGCCGCCGGTGTTGACCACCCGCAGCGAGTGCCGTATCGCGTTGTCCGTCGCCGACGTGTCGTCGTTCTTGTACCGCACCTTCACGGACCCGGTCGGTGTCCCGGCCGACGCGGTGGTCACCGTCAGCGCGGCCGAGGCCGGGGAGACGTTGCCCGCCGCGTCCCGGGCGCGCACGGTGTACTGGTACGCCGTGGCGGGAGAGAGCCCGGAGTCGGCGTAGGCCGTGCCGGTCACCGGCGCGGCGTTCACCTTGGCCGAGCCCCGGTAGACGTCGTACCCGGTGACGCGGACGTTGTCGGTGGAGGCCGTCCAGGACAGCGTGACGCCGGTCGACGTCACGGCGCTGCTCGTCAGACCCGTCGGCGCGGTCGGTGCCTGTGTGTCCGCCGGGTCGCCGGGGCCGCCGCCGTGGACATCGCTCACGCTGATGCCCGTGGTGCTTCCGGCGCCGCCGAGCGGAACCTGGTGGTCGAGGCTGACGAACTTGCCGCCGTGCTGCCACAGGGCAGGCTTGAGCAGGGCGTACTTCGCCTCGTCCCAGGTCTTCCAGTCGTTCAGCAACAGGCCGCCGGTGTCACCGGAGTTGGGGTTGAGGCACCAGAACGTCTGGTGGATGCGGTTCTCGGTGACGAGGTCGCGCAGCGCCGTCATCCACTTCTGGTTGGGTCCGTTGTCGAGGAAGCCGCCCCATTCGCCGATCAGCAGCGGCGCCTTGTTCTCCTTGTGGAGATAGAGCCAGTTGGGGTCCCAGACGTCGCGTTCGAGCGTCGTGCGGTTCCAGTCGCCGGTGAACCAGGGCTGCTGGAAGACGAGGGGGCCGTAGTCGTGCGGCGAGTAGACCAGCTGGTCGTTCTGCGCGCCGAGATCGACGGGGTGGTCGCGCACTCCGCGCAGGTTGCCGCCCCACCAGGTCGAGTGGAAGTCGGTCGGGGTCGTGGACGTCCAGCTCACGCCCGCCCTGGGGTAGATCTCGATGCCCTCGCAGAGCACCAGCAGGTTCGGATTGACCGCGAGCATGCGCTTCCCGGCCGTCTCGCAGGCGTACTTGAAGTTGTCCTGGTCCGTCGAGCCGTCCCACTTGGCGCGCGGACCGGTGCCGGCGGTGCCGTGCGGTTCGTTCTTCACGTCCACGGCGACGACGGTGTCGTCGTTCCTGTAGCGGGCCGCCACCCATTCCCACGCGGTGTAGAAGTCGGCGGTCGTGACCGTGCCCTTCCACCACACCGGGTACACATGGCCGGAGTTGTCCGCCTCCGCGCTGTGCACGTCGAGCAGGACCTTGATGCCGTACTGCTTGCACAGCGCGAGCCAGTGGTCGAAGACCTGGAGGGAGGTCATGCCCGTGAGTTCGGGGTTGGCGTAGGTGTTGACGCCGCTGGGGACGGTGGCCTGGCCGGCCTTCCACTCCAGCAGGAGCTGGGTGGAGATCGGAACGCGGACGATGTTGATGCCCCGGTCGGCCATGGACCGGGTGACCTCGGTGAGGTTCGCGGACCACAGCCCGTGGAAGACCCGTTCGGTCGCGTTGAAGCCGAACCAGTTGACGCCGGTCAGCCAGACCTCGTCACCGTTCGCGTCGACGATCTTGTTGCCCTGGGTGTGCAGCCAGTCGTCGCCGGGGGCGGCGGCGGTGGCGGAGGCGGGGGTCGGACCGGCGGCCGCGACGGGAGCGGCCGCGGCTCCCCAGGCCGCGGGTGCCGTCGCTGCCAGCAGCCCGGCGGTCAGGGCCGCGGCGACCAGCGATCTCACGCGCCGGAGCGGGCCGCGAAGGCGGCTCCGACCTGGTGACTTTCCCACTGTGTGCCCTTCTGTCGTCTGGCAGGAACGAGCAGCACGTGCAGAATGGGAGCGCTCCCATCGGTGCGTGTTCATGAAGCCAGGCGCTCGATGCGCTGTCAACCGTCCTGACAGAACCGAGGAGCCTCGGCGTTCGGAGGGATCCCGGCCCTGCCGTACGCGGCTCACCGGCGGGCACCCCGCGGAGCACGGCGGACGCCGCCGTGCTCCGCGGGGTTTGCGCGAGGCCGTGCCGGGCCTCAGGGCATCAGCTCGTACGCCCCCGACAGCGCCTCGACGCGCTGCCAGACGCGCTCCGAACGCGCTCCGTCGACGACCGGGCGCCGGACCGCGCCGAGCGCCCAGAGCTGCTGCTCCTCGGTCGAGGAGTCCTTGCCGTGCAGCTCGACGGCGTGCGCGGAGAAGTCGCGCACGAGGACGGCGAACAGCTCGTCGAGCACGTCCTCGTCCAGGCCCGACAGCGCCGCCTGTTCGAGGACCAGCTGTCCGTGGACGACGAGCGCGAAGAGCTGGCCGACGGCGAGGAGCAGGTCGAGGTCCCGGCTCTGCTCCTCGTCGGGAGCGGCCGTGCGGACGAACTCGCAGAGCGCGTCCGCCTGTTCGCGGAACCGGGCGACGTTGGGCAGGTGGGCGCAGGCGTCGAAGGCCGGCCGCCAGTCGTGGAAGCGCACCGAGCCCAGGCCGCGGGCCGGGCCCTGCCGGAAGAGGAAGTCGTCGTCGGCCGCGTCGAGGCGGGTCGGGACGGGCTCGTACGCGACCGGGTCGAGCAGGTGGTTGCGCATGAACTTGAGGATCAGCGCCAGGTTGACGTGGACGGTGCCCTCCAGCTTCGGCAGGCCGCGGATCTCGACGGCGGCCTGGGCGAAGTAGTTGTCCTTCTCGAAGCCCTTGGCGGCGATGACGTCCCACATCAGGTCGATGACCTTCTCGCCCTCGGTGGTCACCTTCATCTTCGTCATGGGGTTGAAGAGGAGGTAGCGGCGGTCGTCGGGGCCCGCGGTGCGGAAGTAGTCGACGGCGCGGTCGCTGAACAGCTTCATGCCGACGAGCCGGACGTACGCGTCGGTCAGCTCGCGCCGCACGTGCGGGAAGGCGGTGACGGGGCGGCCGTAGAGGATGCGGTTCTGCGCGTGGGTGACGGCCTCGTACATCGCGTGCTCGCAGATGCCGATCGAGGCGGTGCACAGGTTGAACTTGCCCACGTTGACGGTGTTGAGGGCGGCGTCGAAGGCGGCACGGCCGGTGTGCAGGACGTCTTCCGGGCCCACCGGGTAGTCCTCGAGGCGGAACTCGCTGACGTACTTCGACGAGTCGACGACGTTCTTGACCAGGTGGTACGCCGGGTGGCGGCTGTCGGCGGCGAAGAAGACGTAGCCGTCGGGGCCCTCGACGTCGGTGCGGCGGCCGAAGACGGAGACGAGGCCGGCCTTGTTGCCGTTGCCGATGTAGTACTTGGAGCCGGTGGCCCGGAAACCGCCCTCGCCGTCGGGCTCCAGGAGCATGTCGGTGGAGTAGATGTCCGCGCCGTGGGCCTTCTCGGACAGGCCGAAGGCGAACACCTCACCCTCGGCGAGGAGTTGCGCGGCGCGGGCGCGGGCGTCGGCGTTGTCGCTCTGCCAGACCGGGCCGAGACCGAGGATGGTCACCTGCCAGGCGTACCAGTAGTCGAGGCCGTAGAAGCCGAGGATCTCGTTGAGCGCGGCGATGCGGGCGGTGTCCCAGCGCTTGTCGCCCTCGCCCTCCCCGGCGGCGGAGGCGGGGGTGAGGAACGTCGCGAAGAGCCCCTCCTTGGCGGCGAAGGCGAGGAAGTCGCCGAGCCAGGCGCGGGTGCGGTAGTCCTCGATCAACCGGCGCCTGCCCCGCTCCTCGAACCAGTCGACGGTCGCGCGCAGCAGCCTGCGGGTCTCCGGGTCGAAGTGCGCGGGGTCGTACGTCCGCGGGTTGAGGAGCAGCGCGTCGGTCATGGGGGCCGCCTTTCGGCTGGGAAGGGTGAGGGTGGGTCCGGGCGCGGGTCCCGGGTGGCCCGCTCGGCCGGGCGGCGGCCGGAGACCGGCGGCCGGTGCCTGGTGGCCGGTGATCAGTGACCGGTGATCAGTGACCGGCGCCGAAGCGGGTGAGCGTGGCGAGGACGTCGTCGAGCCAGGCGATCATCATGCGCTCGTAGGCGATGCCGCCGCGCAGCACGACGTGCTGGAGTTCCCGTTCGGCGTCGGGCGGACCGTGCGCCCCGGGTTCCCCGAAGTCACGGGCCTCGCCCGCGAGGTAGTGGGCGAGACGGTCCGTGTGCGCCTGCCGGTGCCGCTCGACCTCGCCGATCAGGGCGGCCGGATCGCCGAAGGCGGCGCCGCGGACCTTCACCGCCAGGTCGTGCCGCACGCTCTCGGGTTCGGTCGGTTCGTGGAGCCACGCGGAGAGCGCGTCCCGTCCGGGCCCGGCGACGGAGTACTCCTTCTTGTCCGGACGCCCGTACTGCGGCACGTCCCGGACGTCGACCCAGCCGTCGGCCTCCATGCGCTTGAGCACACGGTAGATCTGCTGGTGGGTCGCGTTCCAGAAGTACCCGATGGACCGCTCGAACCGCCGGGCCAGCTCATAGCCGGAGCCCGGCTTCTCCAGCAGGGAGACGAGGATCGCGTGGTCGAGCGCCATGCCCCGATCTTCCTATGCACCTCGTTGCATAGCAACGCCGGCGCGGTGAGACACGGCTCACCCGGCGCGGACCGCGCGGACCGCCGGCGGGGCCGCGCACGGTTCGAGGGCTCGCGTCAGTCGGTGACCCACACCAGGAGCAGGACGAGCAGGACGAGAACCGCCGTCAGCGCGAGGGCGACGAAGGCCGCCTTGCGGCTGTCGTCCGGTGGCGTACGGTGCGCGGCGCGCGTGGACCGCCTCCTGGGTGCCGATGCCGCGCCGGTCGGGGCGGGCGCTCTGTCCGTCCGCGGTGCCTCTGGCTGCCAGGGGCCGGTCCGGCCCAGCTCCTGCCAGACCGTCGGCAGGAGGTCCGGTGGGGGATCGAAGGAGTCGAACGCGAGCTGTCGCCAGAATTCCCGTACCGCGTCGTCGGACTCCGGCCCGCACGCGGCAGCCAGCCTCTCCAGGCCCTCCCTGAGGCGCGCGTCCCGGGCGTACGGCCGTACGGCCCAGCGGAACATCCGGACCGCGCCGGCCGTTCCGCCGTGCTTGACGTCGCCGTCGGCGACCAGGGCGGCACGCCAGGGGTGACGCAGATACAGGAACTGGTCGAGCAGGTTCGCGGCCAGCTCGACGGCTTCGTCGAGAGTGCGCCACGGGGTGCGTTCCTCCAGCGCCGTGAGGAGCCGGACGGCGGACCGGGGATCCAGCTCGCGGTCGCCGAGGGCGTCGCACAGTTCCTCGTCGGGCAGCCTGCGCAGTTCGTCGGCGATCTGCGACGGCGGGACCGGCGTCCCCTGGCCGGCCGGATCGCCCAGTCGGCTCAGGATCCATTCGGCATGCTGCTGGGCACGCGGCCGCTGCTGCCACCACAGGGGCGAGACCCATTTGCCCAGCCTGCGCAACTTCCTTACTCTCACGGGCAGTTGCGGATCGGCGTAGCCCGTTCGGTGCGACGCGGGCCGCTCGCCCCGGCCGGTGCCTCCCTCCGGCCCCGGGTGCGGCCGTGGTGGCGCGGACGTGCGCCCGTCGACGGGGCTCCGGCGCGGGCCGGCAGGGTCGGAGAGCCCGATCGACGGAGGTGCGGTGCTGTCGGTGAACCGGGCTCCGGAAGGTGCGGTCGGGCCGCTCTGCGGCGCGAAAGAGGCGCCGTCGTACCGGCCCGCCTCCTCGGTGTACCGGTCCGCCTCCCCGCTGTACAGGTCCGCCTCCCCGGTGTGCCGGTCCGCCTCCCCGGTGTGCCGGCTCGCCTCCCCGGTGTGCCGGTTCCCTTGCCCGTCGTGCGGATCCCATTCCCTGGTGTGCCCGTCTCTCTCCTGTCCCTGGGCAGACCGTCCGCCCATCGGGTCCGGCCCGGAGCGTACGGGCTGCCGGGCGTACGCATGACGTGCCTGAGCCCCCTCGCCCGTGCCTCCCTCCCACCAGGGAGCCTGTTCCTGCGCCGTCGGGACACCGCCGGTGGCGGCCTGCGGTTCGGCCGTCCGCTCGGGAGCGGGGGAGACCGGGACGGACGAGGCGGGGACGGACGAGGCGGGGACGGACGGTTCGTCGGCGGAGGTTCCGGCCGGTCCTGCGGGCGGCCGGCCCGCCCGGTCCGCCGGCCCGCCCGGTTCCGGCAGCCGGACGTCACCGGGACGAGCCGCGGCGGACGCGGCCCGGGCGGTGTACCCCGGCGGCAGCCCGACCGGGGCCTGCGGCCCCTGCCACGGCGCCGGCGCCGGATCACGGGACTCGGGACCGGGTGACTCCGGGGTCTGGGGTTCCGGGGTCTGGGGCTGCGGGGCCTGGAACTGCGGGGTCTGGGGCTGCGGGGCCCGGGGGTCCGGGGTCTGGAACTGCGGAGTCTGGGTCTCCGAGGCACGGGTCTCCGGAGCACGGGGTGTCCGAGCGGCGGACGACGGCGCCTCGGACACGGGCGCCGGAGTGTCCACCGGCCCGGCCGTGCCCGGCCCGGCCGTGCCCGCCTCGGCCGTCGGCAGGAGTTCCTGGTACGGAGCGGGCCTCTGCTCCGTACCCTCCTGCGGGTCCGCCCCGCCGGACATCGGGCTCACCGGCCGGCCGGAACCGGCGTGTCCGGCGGATTCCGCCGCCGGGACTCCGGGCCGGGCCGCGGAGCCGGGCAGCTCGCCGGACTCCGGGGCGGGAGCGGTCCCGTTGCGGGTGAGCCGGGGCGGGACACCGGGTACGGCAGCGACGTCGCCGTACCCGGCAACCCCCTTGGGGAGGGGGGCGACCGGCCCCGCCCCCCTCGTCACCCCGGTGCGGAGCCTGGGCGGGCCGGCCCGCAGGGCGCGGGCCAGCGCGTCCAACCGGCCCTGCTGTGTGCACTTACGCGGGTCGGAGCACGCCTCCAGCACCTTCATCAGCCGGTCGGGACGGGCAGGGTCGGCGAGGAACAGCCGGACCAGCTCGGCCGCGATCACGCGTGCGTCGTCCCGGACGGCGTCGGCGAACGTGATCCGCTGGGCCGCCGAGCCGCCCATCGCGGACCTCGGCCACTCCGGCACACACACCAGCCGCAGTCCCGCATGCTCCTGCGTGTCGAAGCTCGCGAACGTGAACAGGTCGTCGCCCAGCCACGGGCCGAGCATCGCGCACAGCCCCCAGATCAACAGCGGCGCGTAGTTGGCCTGCTCGTCGGCGGAGATGTCCTGGCGCAGGAACGTCAGGCGATGACCCGGCGTCCTCAGAAGCTGCGCCACCGCCACTTCCAGCGGCGTACCGACGATCGCGATCTTGTCGACGTACTGGGGCTGCGCCGCGTCGAAACGCTGCCGGAGGACGTCCACCGGCAGCGGGTCGATCCGTCCCGTGACGTCGTCGGAGAGGCCCGTCCACTCCCACTTGGTCGCGGCGAGGCTGATCGACTCACGTCCCGTCAGCACCTGGGGGCTGCCGACCAGGGCGCGCGAGACGGTGCTCTCCCGGCCCCGCGCGTCCAGTGCCGGCCGACGGTGGATCAGCACCGCCTCTCCCGTCTCGGGGACCAGGCGCCGCACCAGGCTGGAGCGTCTGCTGCCGGTGCCCTCCACGCGCAGCAGCGGGGCGAGCAGCGCCCTGAGGTCCTCGGCGCGCTGGTCGTCGCACGAGTACGCCGCGGCGGCGATCCCCGTCACGTACTGGGTCCGGTTGCCCTCCCAGCGGAACAGCAACTGGTCGAGCGGCTCCGCAGAGGTGTTCCCCACCGCCGATCAGCCTCCTGCCGCCGAGGACGACGCCGTGGTGTCCTTGGCGAGCATGCCGCACATGGCGAGCACCGACACGAGCGGTCCCAGCACCCGGCGGGAACGCACCCCGTGCGGGAACCTGCTGTCCCGGGCACTGCCCCCGGTCGCGGAGGCGAAGTGCAGGGTGCAGCGCAGGGCGCTGTCGAAGGGCCGCAGCCAGCCGGGGGCGGCGTGACGGCGCAGGAACGCATAGGCGTCCCGGCTCTCCTCCTGCAGCAGACGCGGGTCGAACACGACGTTCGAGGCGTCGTCCGCCAGCCAGCGGTCCACCGGGGGCTCGAAACGCAGCAGATCCGCCTTCCCCACCACCAGGGCGGAGGCGACATCGAGATAACCGCCGCTGCGGGGCAGCCGGTCCAGCACCGTCTCGAACGCGGGGTCGTTCCCGGTGACGTCGAGCTGGGCCTGCTTGCGGGGCTCGTCGAGCTGGGGCATGCGCAGCGCCAGCAACGGGTCCACGACGAAGACGAGGGCGTCCACCCCGAGCAGGAAACGCAGCAGGCTGTCCGTGCGCAGCAGATCCTCCCCGCCCAGGTCGAAGAAGGCCACCGGCCGCACCTGGCCGTCCGGGCCGGTCAGCAGCAGCGCCTCGACGAACTCGGCGAACGCCGTCTGGCCCGTGGCCTCCAGCTGTCGGCCCTGACGCAGCCGGGCCACGCGCTCCCGTACGAACTGGGAGTGGTCCGCGGGGTTCACCGACTGCATGCGCACCCCGTAGGGATCCAGGCCCCCGTCGATGATCTCGGCCACCATCTGGGTGAGCAGATGGCTCTTGCCGCTGCCCGACGCGCCGATCATCGCCACGGTCAGCGGCCGGCCGTTCGTCAGGTAGGGCACGGGAACGAAGTGCGGCTCGTCGGACGTCCCGTCACCGGCGCAGCTCTGGAAGGCGGCGCGCAGGATGTCGGCCCGCCGGAGCGGGTTGGTGAGCTCGGAGGGGTCGAGCCGCTCGTACTGGAGTGTCTCCGAGCGCCGGAACAGCCGTCCCTCGTCGTACCGTACGGTTTCGAGGCAGTAGGGACACAGGATCTGTCCCGGCTCCAGCGGTGTGGTCGACTGCGCCATCACTGTCCCCTCGTGTCACGGCCGCCGACGGGTCCGCCGAACCAGGCTCGTCTCCTGCCGCGTGCCTCCCCGGGCGGCGCGGCGGTGCGGGCGGTGCCCGCGGCGGGTGTCTCGACGCCGTGGCCGAAGCCGTAGGGGCCCAGTCCCGCGGCCCGGCGCTTGCGTTCCATCGCCCGGTCGTAGTCCTGCCGGTGAGGTTCCAGCGGGTCGGGCCTGGCCTCGACCAGGGCGGCCGGGTCCGGTCCGGGCATCAGCAGGGCGAGCACCTCGGCGGGTGCGGGACGGGCCTCGGCGACGGGCGCGAAGGCGTCCCCGAGCGGCCGTTCCAGCGAGCGGTAGGCGGCCAGGTCCCGGGGCGGTCCCTCCGGGTCCCCCTGCTGCCCGGCCGCCAGCTGGTAGACGATCTGGGCCACGCTCCACAGGGCGTCCCGCGCGTCGGCGCGGCCCACTCCGTGCCGCTGCTCGGGCGCGGCGTACGGCGGCATGCCGACAGGAACCCGCCGGGATCCGATCCGGGCCACCGCACCGAGGTCCCACACCTGCGCCCGCTTGCCGTCCCAGCGCACCGCCGCGGGCACGAGGCCCCGGTGGACCAGCCCCAGGCCCTCCATCAGACGGACGGCCAGGACGAGATCGCGTTCGATCGTGCGCTGCTCGGTGGTGGAGATCCCGTACGCCAGCTGGGCGGCCGAGTCCCCCCTCGGCACCTGGTAGACCACGAACGGCTCCTCGGCGTCCATGTCGTAGCCGACCAGGGAGGGGAACAGGCTCTGGTAGGGGGTGCCGTGGAAGGCCCGGTGCAGGCACAGTGCCGCGCGGATCTCGGCCTCCAGCTTCCGCTGCCCCTCGGCGTCGGTGCCGCCGGCGGCACAGCTCAGCCGGACCGCCTGCACGCTGCCGCCGAGCAGGACGTCGTGCGCCGCGAGCGGGGGAGGGGTCGTTCTGCGCCGCTCCCCGCCCATGCGCGAGGGCACGGTCTGGCGGGTGCCCTGCGGGCTGATGAAGGTCAGCCGGACCGGTACGCCGTCGAGGTCGTCCGGCCCCGTCTGCGCCGTGCTGTGATTGGTCACCATGGTGTGCCGTCGTCCTCCAGGCGCCGCGGCCCGCCGCCGGCGCTTTCCGTGTGAAACGCGTGGCCGCCCGGACGGTCGTCCGTCGCGTCGGCGTATTGGCGGATGTTCTTGATGACGCCGTGCCGCAGGGGCACCAGCCGCAGGGTGCCGCTGTAGCGTCCGGGGAAGGTGGCGGGCGTCGTGGCGCCCCGCTCCTCCTGCGCCGTGTCCGCGCCGGTGTCCGTCCGAGCGGCCGCGGTGTGCGGTGCGAAGCTGATCTGCCGGACGAGGGACGGGTCCTTGCTCAGCAGCGCGGACTGTTCGACGGTGACGAGTTCCACCGGCTGCCGGCCCGGCGCGTCGGCGGGGTCGTCGACGGGGCGGCGGGGAGCGATGCCGAGGAGAGCCTCGGTGTCACCGGTCCTCTCGTGCCGCCGGGCGAACGGCGGGGGCGCGATCACACCGTGCCGGTCGAGGTGCCGGCGTGCGGTCGTGAACACCTGGCGCAGTCCGCTGTCCACCGTGTCGGACGGGACGGCCGACCCGTGTCCGCGCTGCACGCTCGCCCAGTGCGGCTCCAGCGCGGTGAGGACGGCCGCGCCGAGATCGTCCCGCAGGGTGTCCACCAGGGCGGGGCCGCCGTCGCCGGCCTCCCTGCCCAGCCAGCGCGGGCCGGCGGGAGGGTCCGGGTCCTCCCCGGCGGCCGGACCGACGTGCACCGGGCCCGGCGGATCCGCCGGGGGCGCGTCCTGCCAGCCGTCGTCCGGCGAGCGCCACGCCCGCGGGGCACCGGCCTGTCCGGCGAACTCCTCGGCGGTCTTTGCCGCGGCCCGCAGGGCTCCGGCGGTGGTGCGTGCCAGGTCGGCCACGTACCTGCGGTGCCCGGCCGCCCACCAGCGCCGCCGTGCGCCGTCGGTCAGCAGCCGGTCCAGCTCCCCGAGCAGGGCGGCGGCGTCCGGGGCGCCGGTCCGCCGCCACCAGTCGTCGACCGCCTCGCGCCAGCAGCGCACCACGAGGAACCAGGCCAGTGCCAGACCACCGCCGATGCCCACGACCGGTGCCCAGACCGGCAGCGGCAGGACACCGGACAGCAGCGCCCCGGCGACGGCGCCCGGGACCAGCGCGCCCATCACGGTCAGGGCGGCGGGCAGCGGGGTGCGGCCGACGCCGCCGGGACGCAGCAGCCCGGCGCGGACGCATCCGCCGGCGGCGGCCAGCAGCACCGCCAGCGCGCCGAGCGTGGCGGGCCAGGGGGCGAGAGCGGAGAGCAGACCGGCGCAGAAGGCCAGAGGCACGGTGCGGGTCGCGGACGCCCGGACGGTGAAGGGGCGCCGGGACGAGATCCGGTCGAGCCGCTCCGGCGGAATCCGCTGCTCGGCCTCGGCCACCAGCTCGGCACCGGACGCGGGAGCGACCTCCTCCGACAGCGCCACCAGACGCGCCGACACGTCCCGCAGCGCGAGGCCCCGCTCCAGCAGGTTCTCGGCGCAGGAGCGCAGCGAGCCGCGCAGCTCGTCACGGCTGCCGTCGTACTCGGGCAGCACGACCTCGGGTTCGGCCGGGCTGCCGGGCGGGGTCCCGGTGGCCGTGTCGTGGGGCGTGTCGTGCTGGAGCGCCTCGACGACCAGGGCACGGTGACGCCGCAGCGCCGCTCCGGCGTCCTCCACGGCCGCCGCCGCCCTGCGCCCCGCTCCCGCCTCCAGCAGCCCGCCGGGCCCGCGCAGCCGGCGATGGCTGTCCCGCAGGGCGTCGACCGCCTCGGCGCACCGCCGGCGGGAGCCGTCGAGTCTGCCGCCGGGCACACACCGGGGACGGCCTGCGGCGTCGCCGTGCCCGGCCAGCAGTGTCTCCACAGGGCCCGGCAGCTCCGGGCGCGCAGGCCCGGCGGTACGCTCCGCCGCGCCGGCGAGACGCTCCAGCGCCTCGGTCCAGGCCCGGCCGCGCGCCGCCGGCGACAGGTCGTGCTCCAGGAACCGGACCGCGGGCACGGCGGCCGACTCCGAGAGTCCGGCCAGCGCCGCGAGGACCTTGTCGAACAGTCCGCACAGCACGTCGACGAGCACGGCGAGGGCGTCCGGATCGTCGGCGGCGACCTCGGGATCGCCCGCGAGCCGGGCGGCGCGCAGATCCCCCACCCACAGCAGCCCGCAGTCCTGGTTCTGCAGTGCGGCGGGCCGGGCGAGCCGCGGCCCGTGCCCCTGGGACGGGAGGGGCCCGGGCCCGTCCCCGGGGAGTGCCAGCGGGTCCCAGACGTCGGCCGGCGGCGGGCCGGCGTGCCGCCGCGCGTCGGGCAGCGCGCCCACCGCCAGAGCGAGGACCGACGCCTTCCTGCCGTAGCCGATGACCCGCTCGTACACGCTCTGGCGTGTCTCCAGACCGTCCGGGGTGTCGATGAGCAGGAAGCGGTAGTGCCCGTCGGCGGGTTCCGGCCGTCCGGCGGCCCGCAGCTGTCCGTTCACAGCCGCGCGCAGCCCCTCGTGGCTGAACAGGTCCGCCGCGCCCGGCCGCAGGTCGAGGACGATCATCGGGTCGGCGGGGAAGCCGTCCTCGGCGATGGTGTGCACGGAGCTCACTCCACGTCCTTCCAGGGGTCGCCCGGTTCGCCGGAGGAGTGCCGGGGACCGGACGCGGGACCGTCTCCGGAACGGCCCGACCCCGGGGCGTGCCACGGGGCGTCCGGCTCGTCCCCGGGCCAGCCGTCGGGGCCGACGCCGTCGTCCGTGCCGTAGGGCTGCGCGAAGGGCGGCAGCGGCAGGTCGGCGACGTCGGGGTCCCCCGTTCCGCCGCCGGTCCGCGGGTGGCCGCCGGTGCCGTCGTCACGGCGGTCCCAGGGGAACGCGGCGGCGTTCTGGGCGTCGAGCTGATCGGACCGCTCGGTGCCGGACCAGGAGGAGCCGGGCCCGTCCGGGTCGTGGGCCGGATCCGGCTGCGGTCTGGGGACGCCGTTGCGTGCGCCGTGGGAGGACATGGCGTGTCCGGCCGTGCGCTGCGCGGGCGGCACCGTGCCCGGTTCGCGGAGCGGCTGTCCGTCACCGGCCCCCGGGCCCGTCCGGGGTGCTCCGCGTCCCTGCGCCCGGTTCTCCTCGTCCAGGTCGAGCAGCACCTTGCGCAGCGAGCGCAGGGTGGGCGCCAGCGCGTTCTTGTCGGTGAACGGGGTGTCCAGGGCGGCCGGAAGCAGTTCGGTCCAGAACTCCAGCAGCGATGCGGCCCATTCCGTCGAAGGACGCACGGAGCGCGCCATCCGCTCCCGGATGACCTCCACCTGACGCGGCGCCAGGCTCTCCACCAGGTGCACGAACAGCCGGTGGGGCGGCGCCCCGGACGTGGTCAGCCCGGCGTAGCTGCCCTCCATCAGGGCCTTGCAGTACGTCTCCACGATCTCGCCCTCGTCGAGCAGGGCCACCTGCTCGTAGGCGTGCAGCAGCCGCGCCCAGCCGGAGATCCCGTGCCGGGACTCCTCGCCGAGCCGCAGTTCGATGCCGGGCAGATTGGCGCCCTCGCCCTCGTGCAGACGGACGAGGATCTTGCGGGGGTTGTCGTCGTCGCCCTCGACGACCTCCACCTGGCCCTTCCACAGGGCGCACAGCAGGCGGTGCAGGATCTCCCTGCGGTCCTCCGGCGTGCTGGCCAGCCACTCACCGCCGTACCCGAGGCGCTGGCGCCAGTCCAGGTAGTCGGCGGCGTCCTCGGCCTCCTTCGCCTTGGCCCACCGCAGCAGCACCTTGCGGACCTCGGGCACCTCGGTGAGGCTCATCTCGCGGCGGAAGAGGACCACCGTGATGGAGTCCGTCTCGACGCCGTTGAACTCGAGGGTGCCGCGGGGCAGCGACAGGTGCTTGCGCAGGTAGTCCTCGACGGTTTCCTTGGCCGAGGAGCGCGGATAGACGACGAGGACCTTCAGCGGGCCGCCGCCTTCGGGCACGAAGCCGTGCGGGATGAGGCCGGCGATCTTGAACCGGAACTGGTCGAGGGACGTCTTGCCGATCTCGTCCGCGGCGCTGCCGACGCCCGCCGCCGCCTCCAGGAGCATCCCCATCGACGGCAGCAGCGGACGCTCGTCGTGCCGGAGGCCGCTCTCGGCGAAGAGTTCCTTGATGCGCTGCTCGATCGCCGCCTTCACCGGGGCGATCGCCGCGTCGGCGTTGCGGCGTCCGATGAGCCGGGCCGCCTGCCACTGGTCGCTGCCGACCATGGAATGCACCAGACCGGCCTCGTCGTCGGTGTCCCTGAGGTTCTCCCGCTTGGTCAGACGCTCCCGCACGTCGTCGTAGAAGTCGGTGAGGCTGTTCTGGGGCGGCAGCAGGTAGGAGACACCGGTGCGGTCGTCGTACAGTTCGAGCAACTGCGCCTTGTACGAGCGGGGTTCCTCCTCCTTGTGCTTGTGGAAGGTCTCGACCAGCTGGGTGATCTCGGCGACGAGCGCCGACGCCTTGGGGCGCCAGCGCTGCTCCTCCCTGCGCCACGCCTCGTGCCAGATGACCTTGGCCCGCATGGCGTACCACTGGTCCTGGGCCTCCCGGACGCGCACCACCTCGGGATCGCCCCACTGCCTGCGCGACAGCGGCCCGGCCAGACCGTCCTTGACCCGCGGGACGGCAGGGGGCTGGACGACGCGGTCCCCGGCGGGTTCGCGGCTGCGGTTCTCCAGCATGCCCAGCACTCCGTGGCGGGTGACCGGGTCCGGGTCGCCGGGAACGCCTCTGACGATGCGTTCGACCTGGAAGGGGTCCATGGTGCGCAGGGCCCGCTCCAGGGCGGTCGGCGGGGAGAACTGCTCGGCGAGGACGGGGACACGACGGGCCACCCGGCGCCGCAGGTCCTCCAGGAGCGACTGCATGTCGGTGACGCGGGTGCGCAGCTCCTTCTCGATGGCGGGGCCGCCGCGGGGCACCGCGCGGGGCTCCGGCAGCGGCAGCGACTCACGGTTCCACAGCTCCTCCAGGCCCGCGTCGGCGAACATCCGGCGTACGGTGCCGGCGTACTCGTGACTGGGCCGGGCGGAGGAGTCGCCCAGGCGGCCGACGCCCTGGGCGAGCAGCCGCGCGGAGACCAGGTCGGCCAGGGGTTCGAGCGGAACCGTCATGGAGGCGACCAGGGCGGTGGACACACCCCGGTGCCCGATCCCCGACTTGGCGCGGATGCGGCGCTTGGCGTCGCTGTTGATGAAGCTGGAGGCGAACGTCTGGTGCTCGTCGTCGCGGTGCGGGGCGTCGCCGAGCTCCGCGCCGATGAGCGACATGATCAGGGACACCATGGAGCGGCGCAGATCGTCCGGCCGGATGCCAGCCGTCCTGCTGAAGAGGAAGGCGGTCGGCATCACGCCGGGGTCGAGACGGACGACCCGGTCGTGGGGGTAGCGGATCGTGGTCGTCGAGACGTGGTCGACGTCACCGATGACGTCGTCGGCCGTCGGCACGTTCTGCTCGTCCACCAGCCGGAAGAGGTCCACCACGGCCCGTGCGGCGTTGAGTTCGGCGTCCCGGCCGCCGCCCTTGGCCAGCGGGAAGGCCGAAGGCATCACGACGAGGGGGTAGATGCGGACGCCGGAGAAGTTCTTCTCCTTGAACGCCTGCCCGATGAAGTGCAGGTAGTCGAGGAAGATGCCGGTGCCGGTGCCGCCCGCCACCGAGAAGGCGACGAAGACGTCGCAGCCGGTGATGGGGCCGCCGCCGAGCCGTCTCAGCTCGCCTCCGGAGCGGCCGATGATGTCGATGGCCTGCTGCAACGGCCCCATGACGGGGGCCAGGTCGTCCCGCAGCAGGGTGCCGTAGAGCGCCGCGCGCCCGACCGTGGGCAGCGCGCCGGCGCCGTTGCGCAGCGGGGTGATCTTGGGTTCGGCGCCGCGGGGCGGCAGCCAGCTGTGCGTCTCACGGGGCAGGGCGGCCCGCAGCTCCCGGGTGACGCTGGGCGAACTCTCGTAGCCGGGCAGCAGGTCATGGGTGGCGCGTGCGGTGCGCCCGTAGGCCGCCTGCAGCGAGGGTTCCACGCTCAGGTGGGGCAGCCTGCCGAGTTCGGCCTCGCTGTAGTCGGCGTAGACGAACTGCAGGCATTCCGGCAGCTGATAGCGCTGGGTGATGCCGACGCGGCTGAGGGCCGTGCCGTCCGGCCCGCACAGCTGCGCCCGCAGCCGCCGTTCCAGCTCGGAGCCGACCAGCCCTCCGGTGCCGCCTAGGCCGACGAAGAGCATCGGCTGGTTGATCTTCATGCTGTGGCCTTCCGCCCGCCGGGCCGACTGCGGGCCCGGTCCGTGGTGGTCGAGAGGGGCCGCCGGGCACGCGCGGGGTGCGCCGTGCCGTGCGGCGGCCGGGGTGGTGATGTCAGAGTTCGGGGTGCTGTGCCTCGGCCGCGTACGGGGACCAGGACTCCTCGGGAGCGGGAGGCGTGGTGTCGTCGACGGCCTTCAGGACGAGGTCGTCACCGATGCGCAGCCCCTGGCCGGGAGCCAGGTTCTCCTCGACGGCCCCGTCGGGCATGCGGATGTCGGCACCGCCGTCGGGGTTGCGGCGCATGCCCCACGCGCCCATGTCCGCGCGCTGGACGCGGGGGCTGTCGCTGTCGGTGTCGACGACGTCGAAGCGGTACCAGCTCTCCCGGCCGGGCATGACCTGGTGACGGGCGAGCTCCCTGCCCCAGGTGTCCTCCAGCACCAGAGTGCCGCGAGGCCGCCGGGCCGCCCTGCGGCGCAGCCACAGAAGGACGAGGACCACGCCTGCCGCCGCCGCCAGGGCGAGGACGAGGGCGCCGAGCCAGCCCCACCGGTCGATCACCCCCGGCTTGCTGCTCACCGTCACGGTGTCCAGGAGCTTCGCGTCGAGCACGGTCCCCTTCTCGTCCGTGACGACGACCTTCCCGCCGAGCGCGCTGCCCTTCTCGGTGACCGGGAAGCTCAGTTCCCCGGACGCGCCGACCGACAGACGGACGGTGACGCGGTGGCCGCTGGTGCCGGCGGGCACGGTGACGCGCTGGGGTTCCAGGCGCAGTCCGGCCCCCTTGGTGTCGGCGAAGGCGAGGAACACCGTGCGGGCGCGGGAGTCCGTGTTGTCGACGGTGAGGCCGGCCTCGTGGCTGTCGCCGGGGTGGAGCCGCGCCGTGCCGAGGCCGAGGACCGCCTCCAGGCGCTGGTTGGGTGTGAACACGGCGGCCGGCTGCGACCGCACATCGGGGGTCAGGCCCACCGCCGTGACCCGCGACTGGAAGGTGAGGGAGCCGGTCGCGGTCCTCGGCACGGTCACGGTGCCGGAGAAGCGCCCGTCGTCGGCGTTCTCGTCGGGGCCGGCCCCGTCGTCGGCGAGGCTGATCCGCACCTCCTGGTCGATCCCCTGCCCGGTGAGGCTCCCGGTGACCTTGATGCCCTTCAGGTCCCGCTTGTCCAGCCGGGTCTCCTGGCGGGTGAGGATCGGCACGTACATCTCGACCTGGCTTCCCGCGGCCGGGGAGTAGGCGCTCAGGGAGATCGTCGAGCGCACCGATCCGTGCCAGAGCACGCTGATCGTGGCCAGGCGGTCGCGGTGGCCCTCGGGCGCGTCGAGCCTGACCTTCCAGCGGCCGGCCAGGGGGCGGGTGATGCGCAGCGACTCGGTGGCCCTGCCCTGGCCGGAGAAGGCGTAGGTGGAGTCCTGGTCGCTGCTGGAGGGCTTGATCTCACGGCCGTCGGGGGCGTAGTACGACGCGGTGACGGCCGGGTCCCCCTTGGAGACCACGATGGTTCCCTCGGTGGCGAGCGGTGAGATACGGACCGTCAGTTCGCCGGGCGGCCGCTGCCGGTCGCCCTCCTCGTGGTAGAGACAGCGGGCGGCGGCGAAGGTGCTCTGCAGCTCGCCGTCGAGTCGCTCCGCCTGCACCACGCGGGCCTGCGGGCGGGCTCCCGGGATGTTGCGGCAGCCGGCCTGGTACCCGGCCGCGGCCATGTCCCGCAGGACGTCCTCGCGGGCGTCCCCGAAGCCGAGGGGCCAGATCTGCACCTGGGCGTCGGCGGCCCCGGCGAGGGCGTCGGCGAGGTCGGAGCGCGCGGCCTCCTGCGCGCTCTGCTCGTCGAGGTCCTTGTACTTCAGGCTGTCGTCGACGTCGAGGATGCCGTCGGTGAGCAGGAACAGCACGCGCGGGGTGCCGGCGGGCCGGTCGCGGAGGTCGGTGACCGCCTGGCGCACCACCTCGATGAAGTCCGTGCCCGCGCCTTCGTCCGCGCTCCGCCGCCGCAGCTGTGCCGCGCAGTCGGCGATCTTCTCCCTGCCGACCGTGTCGAGCGTCCGGGCGGGGCAGACCTTGTCGACGGCGGTCTGGCCGACCTTCTCGGCGCTGGCGAAGCCCAGCACCTCCATGGTCGAGTCGTTGGAGGGTTCGCCCAGGGCGATGGCGTTGACGGCCTCCCGCTCCCGGTCGATCTCCCCGGCGCCGAGACTGGCGGACTGGTCGACGGCGACGACGTAGTCCACCGGTTTGTCCGCCGCGGTGCCGCCCGGCGAGGCGGCCGCCGCGGTCCGTTCCCCCAAGGGCCCGGACAGTGCGGCGGTGGTGAGGACCGCTCCGACGAGCAGCGCCGCGAGGCGCCGTACGGCGGGGCGAGCGGCCGGTGCCACGGCCCGTGGCTCCCGGAACGCCCGGCTCATGGTTGCTGTCACTCTTGGTCTGCTCCCCACGGCCTCGTATGAGGCCTCCCTCGTGAGCCGGGTCTTCCGGGCGGTCCTGCCGGAACAGCCGCGTGTGCCTTGGTGGTCCGCGTCCATGGGCCGCTGTCCACAAGATGACGCCCTCTCCCCAGGGGCGGCTCGTGTGGAGATCAGCCTAATTTCAACGACCGATCGGCACGTCGTATTTCTGCAGGACTGTTAGGAAATTGCTCGATGTCGGCCCGAATGCATCGCTGATGAATTGCAATTGATGCACCGCGATCATTTCTGATCGAATTTCATCGAAACGCGAGGGGCTGCGGAGTCGATTTCCGGCGCCGCAGACCCGTCGGCCGCCCGTCGACGTCATCTGTCGGACAAGAGGGCGTCCGTTCCGCCGACCGCACAGCGTCAGCTCTCGGACAGGATGCGGCGCAAACGGTCAGCGAGTGCTCTGTCTCCTTCCTCGGCGGCCACGGCGTACAGCGCGTCGTCGTCGAGCGGGCCGGGATCCAGCTGGGCGCCGAGCAGGGCCAGCCGGGCACGCACCGCCTCGGGCGCACGCGGTACGCCCAGGTGGATCCCGAGGCGGCGCAGCACCTCCCGGCGACGTGCCCGTACGTCCTCGCACCACATCTGGAAGAAGCCCCCGCTCGGCAGGACCACCAGCGAACCCAGCGGGCGCCGTGCCCGGCTGTCCGCGCCCCGGAAGGCGTCCTCCGCGAGCCCGACCCGGTACGGACCGCCGTCGCCGCGGCGCGGCTGATGGTGCGCCAGCCCCCGGGTGCTCAGCCAGCGGCCGGCCTCCTCCTCGAACGCCGACAGGGCGCCCCGGTGCGCCTCCGTCAGGGCGCTCGTACAGGAAGGGGACGTCTCCAGCGCGTGTCCGAGCCCGAGGTCGGGCTCACCCCGCAGCGGACGGGGGAAGACCAGGTGCCTGGCCCCGTCGTACGGCCGCGCGGTGCGCACGACGCAGGCGGGCAGGTACTCCACGTCCCGCCCGACGACCTCCCGCAGCTCGACGGCCGCGGGCAGGTTGTACCGCTCCCGGTCGGCGAGGCCGTCGAGTTCCGCCACCGCCTCGTCGCGGAACGGCTCGGGACACAGCAGCGGCATCGACGTCCGGCCCTCCTGCGCCGCCGCGGCGAGACCCGCCCCGGCCCGGTCGTAGTAGGCACGGGTCAGCGGGCCGGACGAGCAGCCGTCGAAGCGCAGGACCCGGCGGTCGTCCAGGCCGACCGTGTACATCGTCCCGTCCCGCAGCGAGCGCTCGCCGAGCGCGGTGAGAGCCAGGCTGCCGTCCTCGCCCTCGACATGGCGGACCGCGCGCAGGAAGGCGAGCGCCTGCCGGACGAGTGCGGGGTCCAGGGCGAGGAACGACGCCAGCTCCGCGGAGCCGGTCAGCCCGGCCTCGGCGATGCCGCGGATCAGATAGCGGTCGATCAGCTGGTAGGGCTGCGCCTCGGTGACCGTCGCCCGCACCTGCACGCACCAGACGGGAAACATCACGGTGTGCACCGACAGGGGCGCGGCCCCGAGGACGAAGGCGGCGTGCTCCAGCGCCCCCGCGGGACGGAAGCCCAGCGCCGTGCGCGCGTTCACCGCCCGGCCCCCCGGTCGCGCCGCTGCCGGAGGAGCGTGCGCAGCTCGCGGTACGGGAGGATCTGGCCCTGCTCGGCGACATGCCGGTGCAGGTCGCGGGCGAGCGCGCGGAACGCGGTGTCGCGGGCGCGCGTGAGGGTGGCCAGGTCGCCGACCAGCACGAGCTGCCGTCTGGCCCGGGTGAAGGCCACGTTGGCCCGGCGGAGTTCGTCGAGGAAGCCCACCGCGCCCTCGGGATTGCTGCGGGTGAACCCGTACAGGACGACGTCCCGCTCGCCGCCCTGGAAGGAGTCCACCGTGGCCACGTCACCGCGGCCGGCGGCCGGGAGGGCGAGCAGGGACCGGACCAGCGCCGCCTGGGCGCGGTAGGGCACGATGACCGCCCACTCCTCGTCGTGCTCGGCGCAGTGCTCCGCGAGGCCCGCGAGCAGTTCGGCCTCGGCGGTGTTGACGAAGCCCCGCGTGCCGTCCACCGCGGACCGGGGCGGCCTGCTCTCGGCCCGGTCGCCCACCGGCAGGTCCGAGGTGTCGACCAGCACGAGGGGGCTGCGGAACAGCCGCGAGGGCACCGCCCGGCGCCCGGCGGGGGTGACCAGCCGGCCGCCGTAGAAGGCCCGGGAACAGAAGTCGGCCACTTCCCTGGGCATGCGCCGCTGCTCCCACAGCCGGGCGACGGCATGCTCGGGCAGGCGTTCCTGCGCCAGTTCCAGGACACTCCTGCCGATCAGTTCGGCGGCCTCCTGCCCGGCGTGGTCCCGGGCCCAGCGCAGCACCTCCTCGTCGCGGAACGGGGGAAGCTGCCGGTGGTCGCCCACCAGCACCGCGCGCCGCGCCCGCACCAGCGGGACCAGCGCGTCCGCGGTGGTGATCTGCCCGGCCTCGTCGACGACGGCGAGGTCGAACTCCACACCGGTGAGCAGGGCCGGACCGGCGGAGCCCGTGCTGGTGGCGCCGACGACATGGGCGTAGCGGATCAGTTCGGCCTGCAGCTGGTCGGTGGCCGCCGAGACGTCGTCATGCCACTGGGACAGCAGCTCCCGCCGGGCGGCCAGCAGGGGCGCCGCCTGCCGTGCCCAGTCGGCGAACGCCGCCAGCGGCCGGTCGTCGGGCGGCTCCGGCCCTTCGCGGGAGGGCTCCGTGAGAGGCGGTCCCTCCGCGACCGGGGCCAGCAGCCTGCGGCAGTGCAGGGCCGCCTCGAAGGCGGCCTCGCGTGTCTCGCGGCACTCCCGTGCGGCCTCCCGCAGCAGCGCGTGCTCCCGGCGTACCGCGGGATGGTCGCGCGTCGCCGCGTCCAGTGCCGTCTCCGCCTCGCGCCGGACCTGCTCGGCGCGTGCGGTCACGCCGTCCTGGGCCGAGAGCGCCGCTTCCGCGCGGGCCAGCAGCGACGCGCAGCACCACAGCAGCAGACGCCGGGGCAGGCCCGTCACGGGGTGGTGTCCCGCGGCCCGCCACCGGTCCCGGCGGTGCCGCAGTCCGGTGCGACGCCGGGCGAGACGTGCCTGCCGGCGCCGGGCCCGCCCCAGACGCGCCGCGAGGCGGTCCACCCGGTCCTGGGCCGGACCGGCCACGGACCGTACGGCCTGCCGCAGAGCGGCCCGGGCCGTCTCCTGCCTCCCCACCGCGGCCGCCAGCCGGTCCAGCGCGTCCTCCAGGGCCTTCACCCAGTCCGCGGCCCGGCCGCCGCCGTCGTGGCTCCGCAGACGGACCCCGACCCGGTCGAGGACGCCCTGGCGCAGCGCCGTGGCCCGGGTCTGGAGAAGGAGGGGACGGGCCGCGTCGGAGACCCTGTCCTCGTGTCCCACGCGCACGACCACCAGATCCTCGGGCAGCCTGCTCAGCACGTTGTCCACGGCCGCGTTGCTGTGTGCCGTGACGAGGACACGGGCCGAGCGGCCGCCCTCGCGGACCACGGCCCGGACCACCTCGGTGACCACCCTGGTCTTGCCGGTGCCGGGCGGGCCGACGACGACCGACAGGTCCCGGGTGGCGAGGGCGGTGGCGAACGCGGCACGCTGCCAGTCGTCGAGCCGCTCCACGGGCGTGCCGTGGACGCGGCCCGCCCGTGGCGGCCGGGTTCCTGCCAGCACCGGCAGCAGCAGCGGATTGCGGGCGGTGCCGTCCCGGAGCGCGGCGAGGGCGTCGGTGCGACGGGTGTGGGCGGTGCGGTTCGCGACCCGTTCCAGCTCCCCCTGCCGGGGCAGGTGCCGCCAGTCGACGGCACGGTCGAAGGCCACGGTGACGCGCGCCGCCGCGTCGTCCACGGACACGACCTGACCGCGCAGCTCCGGCAGACCGCGGACCTGCACCACCTCCTCCAATCCCGGCGTACGGCGGCCGTGCAGGTCGAAGGTGTGCACCGAGCGGCTGGTGAGGCGCCGGCCGGCCGCCGGGACCACCGCGCGGTACGGCAGCGGCGGCACGGCGCGGGCCTGTTCGCGCTGGATCGCGAACTCCTTGTCGACGGCGCGGTCGAGCTCGTCCAGCAGGCGCCGTTCGCGCGCGCCCGGCTCCGAGGCACCCCTGCCGTGCGCCACTTCCTTGCGCAGCAGTTCCCACTGCGCGGTGAGGACCTCCCAGTGGGTGTCGGCCCCCTCCGGGAGCGCGCCCGCGGTGCAGCGAGAGCTCCAGCCGGTGGGACCGAGCAGCAGACAGCCCTGGGCCAGGCGGTGGTGGTCCTTGAAGCGCAGCGGCCGCACGGTACGCATCCGATAGCACCGGCCGGTACCGGCGCGGGCGCCTGCGCCTGTGCCGGTGGAGCTGCCGGGACCGGTGCCGGTTCCTGCGTCCGGGACGAGCACGGCCAGGAAGCCCCGGCCGTACAGCAGGAGTTCTCGTCCGCCGCCGCGGCCGTCGCGCGCGGCGAGCACGGCGGGGACCTCGGCCCGTTCGCGGAAGTCCTCCGTCAGATCCTCGACGCAGTCGGGCAGGCCGGGGTGGTCCCGGCGCAGACGGCCGAGGACACCGTCCAGGGAGCGGGCCGGGACGACGACCACGGGACCGGGCAGGGCCACGGGGCGCATCAGCATGCCGGGGCACCCCCGGCCGGTGCCCCGGGACCCGCCGTACGCGTGCCGGGAGCCGCGGCCCGGAGATCCGCCGCGCTCCGCCGCAGTCCGTCGGCCAGCGCCGCCGCGGTGGGACGTGCGGCGGGGTCCGGGTCGAGAGCCGCGCGCAGCACACGCTCCAGGCTCGGGGGTGCCGCCGGGGCGTACACGCGCACGGGCACGACCGCTCCGGTCTCCGGCTGTACTCCGCTGATCAGCCGGTAGACGAGCGAGGCCGCTTGACGGACGTCCGTCGGCGCGCCGACCAGGTGCGAGCGGAAGTCCCCGTGCCACTGCTCGGGGGCCCGGTGCGCCTCGGGCCCCTCACCGGGCTCCGGCCTGCGGAACGCCAGGCCGAGGTCCCGCAGCCGCAGCGCTCCGCCGTCGACGACCAGGACGGCGGCCGGGTCCAGGCAGCGGTGGGCGAACCCCGCGCGGTGCAGGACGTCCAGGGCGTCGGCCAGGCCGGCGAGGGCTGGCAGGGCGCGGTACAGCAGGCTTCCGGGCAGCGGCCCGGACTGCCCGTACGTCTCCGACAGGGTGGGTGCCGGACCGCCCGCCCGGTGGCCGGCGGCGGGCCAGGGCAGACACAGGAGGGCGCCGCGCGGCCCCAGGGTCCGATGGACTCCGGCGGCCGGCAGTCCGGGCCGCGGGGCGAGCTCGCCGAGCAGGTCGTTCTCACGGCGCAGGGCGGACAGGGCCGCGAGCGCGGCGCGGTCGCCGCCGTCGACGGCCTCGACCCGGCGCAGCCAGACGAAGCGCGGGCGTCCACGCGCCCCGGCGGGGCCCACGCGCAGGGCGCGGCCGCTGAACTCCCGGACCGTGCCGCCGGCCGGGACGTGCCGCGCCAGGTACTCCTCCTGGAGCAGATAGCCGGTGCCGGCGACATCCACGACCTCCCCGGCGGACCAGCCGCCCGCCCCCGGCGGCCGGGGCCGGGGTCCGCCGGGGTCCGGCCGCCGGGGGCGGGCAGGCACGTCGTCCGCCGCGGCACCGTCCCGTCCCCGGCCGGGGTCGTCGAGCCGGCGGATCATGCCGAGGGCGAAGGCCGCGGCCCGGCGGGCGGCGGTGCTCTGTCCGCCGTGCCGGTCCGCGTCGTGCTTGCGGCCGTCCGCCTTGTCGCTGATGCCCCGGACGGTCACGGCGGGGCAGGCGCCGGACATGTGCGCCGCCCGGGTCATCCCGGCGCTCTCCATCTCGATGGCGACCGCGTCCTCGTAGTGGTCGCGCAGCTGGTCGCGCAGCGAGGACACGGAACTGTTCAGCACCACCTCGCCGGCGGCCACCGGCTTGAGGTGGACCCGGGGCGCCGGATCGCCGGCTCCCTCGCCCGGCGTGCCGGCCCAGTCGCCCCGCCGCGTCTCCATGGCCAGCTGGGCCAGGTCGTGGGCCAGCTGCCAGGAGTCCGGCCGGGCCCGGAAGGCACCGGCCTCCTCCTTGCCGCCGTGCACGGCGTACACCTTGGTGGCGACCACCACGTCTCCGAGTTCGACGCTGTCCTTGAGGCCGCCCGCGACCCCTACGAACATCACCAGCCGCGGCGCGAACAGCTGAACGGCCTTGGCCGTCACGACGGCGGCACCGTCGTTGCCCGGGCCGATCTCCGCGAGGGCGACCTGCCAGGGGGTGCCGTCGACCCAGCCCATCCGGTACCGGGTGCCGATGTCGTCCCTCGGCCCCCGGCGGACCCCCGCCAACCGGCTTTCCACCGCGTCGAATTCCAGGTCCAGCGCGGTGAGGACCACAACGGTCGCACCGCATGGAACTTTTGTTCGTGCATTCCGCACAGGATGTACCCCCGGTGCTTCGTCGTCGAAAGCACCGTCACTGTACCGACGGCCGCACGGCGGGCAGACGGGAATTCGGGTTACCCGGACATGACGCAATCGAACGCGTGAATGAAACAAGGAAATGCATTCACGATCGCATCGCCCGAGCAGGGCCACGGCCACCCGGGCGGCACCGGCCGTGAGCCGACGCGTCACGCGTTCCCGGTGCGGCCGGTCAGGACAGGAACTCGACGTACCCGTCGCTTCCGTGCACGCGGATCCGCTGCCCGTCCCGGATCAGCCGGGTGGCCCGCTCCACGCCCACGACGGCCGGCAGGCCGTACTCCCGGGCGATCACCGCGCCATGGGTCATCAGGCCGCCCACCTCCGTCACCAGTCCGGCGATTCCGACGAACAGCGGGGACCAGCTGGGATCCGTGAAGGGCGTGACCAGGATGTCGCCGGCCTCGAGATCGGCCTCCGCCATGTCGAGGACGACACGGGCCCGTCCCTCGACGGTCCCGGCGGAGACCGGCACGCCGGCCAGGGCTCCGGCCGGCACGTCGTCGCGCCGGTACGCCCCGGTGAGGGCCTCACCGTCCGAGGTGAGCACCCGGGGAGGAGTGAGCGCGTGGTACGACCGGAACGCGTCCTTGCGCTGCCGGATCAGCCGGTCGTCCGCCTCGCCGGAGCGCACGACGTCGTGGAGCTCCTGGAACGTGAGGTAGAAGATGTCCTCCTCCTCGGCCAGCACACCGGCCCGCACGAGGCGCCCGGCCTCCGCCGTCAGGGCCTGCTTGTAGACGAAGGAGCGGCTGACGATGTCGTACTTCGGGTACTCCCGGTACCCGATGAACGCCCGGACCCGGTCGATCATCCGCTTGGCCTCCGCGGCCTTGCGGTTCCCGTCCGGCAGGGCCCGCAGGCGTGACAGCACGTCCCGCTCCTTCTCCAGCGCCGCCCGCCGGCCCTCCTCGAAGCGCCGTTCGGCGGCGCCCGGTCCGAACGTCCTGACGTTGTCGAGGATCACGGGCACGAGCGTCGTGGGGCGCTCGCGCCAGCGCGGCCGCGTGATGTCGATCTCGCCGACGCAGCGCATGCCGTACCGGTCGAGATAGGCGTCGATGGCGTCGCGCGCCTCGGCGCCGCCCGCGAGGTCCGCCAGCCCGTCCAGGAAGTCCTCGTCCTCGACGCCCCGCAGGAACGCCACCACCTCCGGATGCGGGCGGATCACGTCCGCGACGTCGAGCAGCGCCAGCCCCATCTCCGACGTGACGTTGCCGGGGACGGACAGCGTGAGCGTGTCGGCCGCGTTCTTCTCGCCCAGCCAGTCCCGCAGCTTGTCGTTGAGCCACCAGGTGGCCTCCATCCCCGCCATGACCGCCTGGATGTTCAGCGGATCACCGAGAACCCGCTTGTGCTCCTCGAAGGCGTCCAGCAGGAAGTCGAACAGCGCCGGTCCGGTCTTCGTCCGGATGCCGCGTGCCAGGGCGTCGACGGACGCCTCGCTGCGCGCGATCAGCTCGGCGACGACGGCCGGATCGGGCTCGGCCGGGACGGACGTGCCGCCGGCGGGCGGCCCGCCGGGGCCCGTGTCCGGGAGCGGGGGGAGAAAGCCGTCGCGGCCGAGGACGGTCTCCAGCGCGTCCCTGACCAGCGGATCGCCCCGCCCCATGACATCCAGCAGGCTCGCACGGCTCGTGGGCGAGGCCAGGCGCCCGGTCACGTCGACGAACAGCCTCCCGCCGGCCTCGTGCATCGGCACCATGGCCGTCAGCCGCCACAGGGACAGCCCCAGGGGCTTCATGGGATCGGTCATCATCTGCTGATGGCCGACGGAGACATAGACGTGAGGTTCCCGGTCACCGGCCTCGGGAACGGGGAACAGCGTCGTGATCGGCCGGCTCTGCACGATCTGGAAGCCGTCGTCGGCCAGACACCACTCGATGTCCTGCGGGCACCCGAAGTGCGCCTCGATCCGCCGCCCGAGCTCCACGAGCCGCACGGCCTGCGCATCGGTCAGCGCCGGCTCCCGCTGCCGCCGCGGGTCGACCGCCACCTCCCGCGTACCGCCGGCCGGCAGGGCGTCGACGGCCCGCTGCTTGACGGCGATCGTCTTGGCGACGACCTCGCCGTGCCGCACCTCGAAGACGTCCGGGTCGACCAGGCCGGAGACCAGGGCCTCACCGAGGCCGAAGCCGGCGTCCACGGTGGCGACCTTCCGGTCGCCGGTGACGGGGTGGGCCGTGAACAGGATGCCGGCCGCACGCGGGAAGACCATCCGCTGCACGACCACGGCCATGTGGACCGTACGGTGGTCGATGCCGTTCCGCCGTCGGTAGGTCACGGCCCGCTCGGTGAACAGCGAGGCCCAGCACCGGCGGACGTGCTGAAGGACCGCCGCCGGCCCCACGACGTTCAGGTACGTGTCCTGCTGGCCGGCGAAGGAGGCCGTCGGCAGGTCCTCCGCCGTCGCGCTGGACCGCACGGCGTAGGAGGCCCGGTCCCCGGACCGGGCGAGCGCGCGGGTGATCGCCGCCGCGAGATCGTCCGGAAGGGCGGTCTCCTCGACGGTCCGGCGCATCCGCGCGCAGAGCGCGCGGATCTCCTCCCGGTCGTCCGGGGCCACGCGCGACAGCCGGTCGAGCAGGTCGTCGAGGGACGGCGCCTCCGCCATGATCCGCCGGAACGCGTCCGTCGTCACACAGAAGCCGGCCGGCACGCGGATGCCGTCGATCCCCGACAGTCCGCCCAGATGCGCGCCCTTGCCGCCGGCGACCGCGACCTGTGTCTCGTCGATCTCCTGAAGGTCCCTCACATACCGCTCGGTCACCGCGATCCCTCCGGGGCCGCCGTGCTCCGGCGCACCGCACCGGCCGACCGGGCCACCGGAGCCTTCGGCCCCGTCGGACCGTCTGCGCCTCGTCCTCGGTGCACCGACCTCGACACACGCACTCCGTACCCTCATTTCCGCAGGTTGTGGCTTCGGCCGACGATTCTGCGCCGTGACCGGGGCCTTGCCGCAAGCCCCCCGGCGCGCTATAACTTGAGAGAGGCAAGGAGAGTTCTCCTTGCCTCTGTCGTTTCCCTGGCCTCGCCGTTTCCTCGTGCTTCCTCACCGTCCCTCGCAGCGGAACGCCCCGGCACGTCCGGCCGTCCGCGGCGCCGAGGAGCGCAGGGGATCCCCATAGGGTGACCTCATGTCTGCCCGGTTGAGTTCCACGAAATCCCGCGCCGCGTTGCGCACGTCGGCCCGTGTCTCCGCCGACCTGCTGCTCGTCCTCGTGATGCTCGCGGTGGCCCTCTGGCTGCTCGACCGGATGTGGTCGGTGGTCTGGCCGGTCGTCCTCGCTCTGCTCCTCACCACACTGACCTGGCCTCCGACGCGCTTCCTCCGTTCGAGAGGGTGGAGACCGGCCCTGGCCGCGTCGCTGGTGACCGTCCTGTTCCTGGTCGTCGCCGCGGGTGTCGTGGCGCTGATCGCGGTTCCGGTGGCGTCCCAGTCCGGCGAGCTCACCGACGGCGTGGTCGAAGGCGTCCAGAGACTGAGGGAGTGGGCCGCCGGGCCGCCCCTGAACATCGGGGACGCCCAGATCAACAACGCCCTCGACACCGCGGTCGACCGTGCCCAGGACGGTCTCGGCAGCGCGGTCAGCACCGTCGCCACAGGAGTGAGCACGGTCGTCAACGGCGTGATAACCGCCCTGCTGGCACTCTTCCTGATGTTCTTCTTCCTCAAGGACGGGCCGCGGTTCCTGCCGTGGCTCGCCCGTCAGCTGCCCGGCCGGCTCGCCACCGACGTCCCCACCGTCGCCGCGCGTGGCTGGGAGACTTTGGGCTCGTTCCTGCGGTCCCAGGCGTTCGTCGGCCTGATCGACGCCGTGCTGATCGGTCTCGGTCTCTGGGTCCTGGACGTACCGCTGGTGCTGCCCCTGGCGGTGCTGACGTTCGTCACCGCGTTCGTGCCGATCGTGGGCGCGGTGTTCGCCGGGTTCGTCGCGGTCCTCATCACCCTGGTCTCCAACGGTCTGACCGACGCGCTGATCGTGCTGGCCATCGTCCTGGTGGTGCAGCAGCTCGAAGGGAACGTGTTCCAGCCCATGATCCAGAGTCATGGGCTCGGCCTGCACGCGGCGGTGATCCTGCTGGCGGTGACGCTGGGCGGCAACCTGGCCGGCGTCGTGGGCAGCCTGCTCGCCGTCCCCGTCGCGGCCCTGATCGCGGTGGTGTGGAACTACGTGCGCGAGCAGCTCGGCGAGCCGCCGGCGGAGCCGGACGGCGGCGACCCGGCCCCCGGTGCCGCCGTCCCGTCGTGACACCGTGCCCGGCACACCTTGCCGGAACGCCCGGCCCGGCCGGGCTCAGTCGCCGCCGCCGAAGTCCCCGCTGCCGCCGCCGAAGTCCCCGATGTCCGGGCCGTCGTGGTGGCTGTGCGATTCCGTGCTTGTGCCGACGTCGTACCGGGGCGGTGTGCGGCCGGCGACACGGGCGTCGGCCCGGGGCTTCGGGCCGGCCGCACCGGCCGGCGGGTGTCGGTCGGACGGCTTCGACGAAGTGACGGACACCCGGTGACGCGTGTCCGGGCTCTGGCCGGCCAGAGCCCGGGTGACGGCCGTCCGGCAGCGACGGGTGAACCGGGGCCAGGGACGGGACATCTCCTGGGGCCAGGCCGCCGCGAGGGCTGCCAGCAGGGCCCACAGCCCTATCCAGGCGGTGGTCCACAAGGACGGATCCAGGTCGGGCAGCCCGGGGACGGGACAGCGCATGATCATCGCATGCATGGACATGCCGAACGCGGTGACGCAGGAGGCCGTCAGCGCGGTGAAGCGGTAGGAGCCGAACCATTTCCGCAGGGGCGGACGACGTGAGAGAAGGACCTTCCGGAACCGCCCGAAACGGGGGTCGGTGAGCAACTCGTGCACCGTGGCCCCCTTGTGCCGGCGCAGGAGCGTCACGAGCGCGGCGAGGACCGGGTCCTTCTGCGTGCCGAGCCGTCCGCGCGGCACGGTGATCCGGCCGTCGCGGTCGATGTCGGCGTCCCCGGCCAGAAGCAGCAGGCTCACGGCCACCTGCGCCGCGTAGTCCTCCCGCTGAGGTGACGCGCCGTCCCACGGGGCGCCGAGCCACCAGGCCGCCTGTATCGGGTCCACGTCCGCTGTCCGGACACCTCTCAGGAACGTCCGTTCGTCCCGGGTACGCCGCCACCACGCCGCGTACAGCACTGCGTTGACCGCGGTGAACGCCGACAGCCAACCGGCGGCGATCCACGCCGTCGCGTCACTCATGACACGGCCCCCGCCGTCCCGCTCGTTCTCGTCGGACACGCCACCGGACGATCCCCCCCGCAGCCCACCGCTTCCCCTCGAACGGCTGCCGACAGCCTGCCACGCGGGTGCACCGGGAGGAATCCTCCGCCGCGCCGTCCTGCCCGCGGCCGTGCCGGAGGCCGCACGCACACGGGGCACAGACGGGCCCGAAGGCGGCGGAACAGGGCGCCCGGAGGAGCCGCACACCGGATTTCACCTGCCGTTCCCGGGTCGTCCTCCTCGGGGGAGGAGCCCCGTTCGATCCGGGCCGCGACTGTCGGGCCGCCTTGCCCGGACAATGTGAGGACGGAAATCCGTGACCGTGTCGACCGCCCGCCGTGGGCGCCGTGTTCCTGCTCGTCTCCTCGTCGTCGGACCGCTGCTGGCCGCCGGTGCCCTGACCGGTGTGCCGACGGTGCACGCGGCCGCTGCCGACGACATCCGCGTCAACGAGGTGGTGACCACCGGAGGCGTCGACGACTCGATCGAGCTGTACAACAAGGGAACCGCCACGATCGACGTCTCCGGCTGGATCCTCAAGGACGACGACGACATCCACTCGTACAAGATCGCTGCCGGGACCGCGCTGGGACCCGGCGGGTACCGGGCGTTCGACGTCCACGGCACGTTCGGTCTGGGGTCCGCCGACGAAGCCCGCCTGTATCTCGCGGACGGCGTGACCCTGGTGGACGGCTTCTCCTGGAGCGGGCACTCCTCGCCGTCCTGGTCGCGCTCCCCCGACGGCACCGGCATCTTCGGGCAGGCACCGGCCGTGACCCTCGGCGGCCCCAACGGCTGCGGCAGCACGGGCGGCGGGGGCGGAGACCCGACGACCCCGGTGGCGTGGCCCGGCGGCAGCGGCGTGGCGACAGCCGACGCCTCCGGCGTGTTCGGCCAGGACCTCAGCGGCCTCCACCAGGAGGGCGACGTGCTGTGGGGCGCGCAGAACAGCGGAAAGCTGTGGCGCCTGGTGCGGGACGGCTCCGGCGGATGGAAGCCGGACACGACCGGAGGCTGGACCTCCGGCAAGACCCTGCGCTTCACCGGCGGCACGGGCAGCCCCGACAGCGAGGGTGTCACCCTCACCGGCTCCGGCTCCGCCGCAGGGGTGTTCGTCGCCAGTGAGCGCAACGGCGACGCCTCCGGCACCAGCCGCCTGTCGGTGCTCAAGTACGACGTCTCCTCCGCCGGTTCGTCGCTGACCGCCTCCAAGGAGTGGAACCTCACCTCCGACCTGCCCGCGACCGGCTCCAACCTCGGCCTCGAAGGGATCACCTGGATCCCCGACACCTACCTCACCGGCGCCGGCTTCAAGGACGCGTCCACCGGAGCGGCCTACGACCCGGCCCGCTACGGCGCCCACAGCGGCGGTGTGTTCTTCGTCGGTGTCGAGGGCACCGGCGCGATCCACGGCTACGTCCTCGCCGACTCCGGTTCCTCCACCCGCGTCGCCTCCTTCGGCAGCGGCATGTCCGGTGTGATGGAGTTGCAGTGGGAACCCCAGGCCACGCGTCTGTGGGCGGTCTGCGACGACACCTGCGACGGCCGTCACCGCATCCTGAAGGTCGACACCACCGGAACCTTCACCACCACCACCGCCGTCCACAACCGCCCCGCCGGCATGCCCGACTACAACAACGAGGGCTTCTCCCTCGCCGGTGCCGGCGAATGCGTGGCGGGTTCCAAGCCCGTCTACTGGGCCGACGACACCAACGACGGCGGCCACGCCCTGCGCAGGGGCGCCGTCACCTGCTGACACCCGCCCAGGTGCCCCCGACCGGCCCGCCGGTCGGGGGCACCTGCCGTGCCCGGGTCCCGGCGCGGACGGGCTCTTCCGTCGCGCCGTACCCCCGTACGTTCTCGTACACCTGTGCCGGTTACCATGCGCTGCGCGCTGCCCCGGAGGCGGCGCAGGGGTGCCTTTTTTCCAGGGGGAGAAACACTGTGTTCGTACTGTCCATCCTGCTGCTCGTCGCGGCGGTCGTGCTGTTCCTCCTCGGACGCGGCGGCGGCGCCGGCCTGCGGATCGGCGCGGTGCTCAGCGCCCTGGGGGGTGTGCTCGCCGGTGTCTTCGCCTGCGTCCACGTCGTGAGCGCCTACGAGGTCGGCGTGCCGGTGACGTTCGGGAAGGTCGGCTCGCCGCTGACCTCCGGCGTCCACTTCACGTCGCCGTTCACCGACGTCACGTCGTTCTCCACCCGCCCGGTGGACCTCAACCTCAACGACGAGGACGTCGTCGAGGTCCGTTCCTCCCAGGGCGGCGTGCTCTACGCGGACGTCACCGTCAAGTGGTCCGTGGTGCCCGGCAAGGCCGTCGCGCTGTACCGCCTGGCGGGCAGCGAGGACGCCATCCAGGAGCGCCTCGTGCTGGCGGACAGCCGTGAGGTCATCCGCAACGTCTTCGCCGAGCACACCAGCGAGGAGGGCTACGCCTCCGCCCGCGAGCAGATCGGCGCTGAGACCGAGGCCCTCATCAAGGAGCGCCTGGCCCCGCGGGGCATCGACGTCACCGCCGTCAACCTGCGCAATGTGAGGCCGTCGAAGAAGCTCCAGGAGCAGATAGACAAGAAGATCCAGCAGGAGCAGGCCACCGAACGGGCCGTCGAGGCGGGACGCACCGCCAAGGCGCAGGCCGAGCGCAAGCGGATCGAGGCGGAGGGCATCGCCCGCGCCAACAAGATCATCGCGCAGTCGCTGAGCGACAAGGTGCTGTACAACCAGTGCCTGGAAGCCTACAAGGAGGCCGCCAGGGCTCACCCGGTGTACGCGGTGCCGTGCGGCACGAACGCGAACGGCACCCCGGTCATCGTCGACAACGGCAAGGACTGAAGGACTGGACGAGGTTCCCGGCACAGCACACGGCCGGCCCCCTGGGCCGGCTCCGGCTCCTCGCACCGCCGGCACGGCGGGCCGGGGCCGTCACCGTGAGGGTCCTCGTCGGTCTGGTACCGGCGGTACCAGGAAGCGGAGTGACTGGTTGATCATCCGGCACCGGAGCAGGGTGACGGTGTGACCAGACGCTGCCACCGCGCGAACGACGGGCTCGATTCCGGCAACGGCCAAAGGACGGCGCGATGAGGCACGGCGCAGTTCTCGCGGGCACCCTGGCGCTTCTCGCCGGCCTGACGGGTTGCACGGCGGCCGGCGCCGGCACCCCGGCCGCCGGCAGAGCGGCGACCGGCGGCAGCGGTGGTTCCGGTGCGCCTGCGGACCTGACGGGCACCGTCCGGATCCGCGAACTCCACGACCTGTTCATGGCGGACCGGCCCCGCGCGGCGTTCGCGCATCGCGTCGTACGTGCTGCTCCTCGTCGGCGCCTTCGGCGCCGTCCTCGGCGAAAGCACCCTGAGGGCGATCGACGCCGGTTCCGGCTATGCGATCCCGTACGGCGTGTACTCGACCGCCCACTATCTGATCCTGGTCGTCGGGCACGTCGGAGTTCCGCTGGGGGCAAGCCTCTTCGGCGCCGCGCTCGTCCTGAGGAGGCTGTGACCGGGAGCCCGGTTCGAAGCCCTCTGGCCGGAGCCCGCCGGGAACGCGATGCCGGGGCTCCCGCTCCGGTGCGTTCCCCGGCTTCGGATCCGGCCGGTCGAACCGGGCTTCGCCCGGCAGGGCCGTGATCCCGGGAAGCGTCGCCGGCCCCCGGCTCCTTGCGGCGAGACCGGACACCCGTAGGGACCAGGACCCTGTCCGTCCTGCTCGCCGGCGCCGCCCGCACCCCGGAGAACTCCTGTGCGCCGCGGCCAGGGTTCACCCGGCACGGGGAGAGGGACCGACGCGCTCGATCGCCACCATCGCGGCGTCGTCGCCCAGGTGGCCGCCGACATGGCGGATCAGGTCCTTGCGCAGCTGGGACAGAAGCGCGTCCGGACCCTTGCCGGCCATGCCTGCCGCTCGTTCTTCGAGGGGGTAGAACGTGCCGTCCCCGTCGCGCGCCTCGATCACGCCGTCCGTGTAGAGCAGGGCGATGTCGCCGTGCTCGAAGGCGAACGTCGCCGGGCGGTGGCCGGTGTCGGCGAAGCCCGTGAGACCCAGCGGCGGGGCCGGGCGGTGCGTGTCCAGCACGCTGATGCGGCCGTCTCGCAGGAGCAGGGGCGGGGGGTGCCCGCAGCTGATCAGACGGAGCACCGGCTCGTCGTCCGGGATGTCCAGCACGGCGGCGGTGATGAACGACTCGCCCCGGTCCTCGGCCTCGACGTCCGCCGCCGTGGGGTCGTCGAGATCGGACGCGACCGTGCCCTCCAGGAAGGCGACCAGCATCGGCAGGTCGGCCTGACGGTGCGCCGCGCCCCGGAACGCACCGAGAAGCAGTGCGGCGTCTCCGACGGCGGCCAGGCCCTTGCCCCTGACGTCACCGACGACGAACCGGGTCCCTCGCTCCGTACGGGCCGCGGCGTACAGGTCGCCGCCGATCTGGGCCTCGGACTCGGCAGCCAGATAGACCGAGGCGATGCGCAACGGGCCGATCCGGTGGGGGAGCGGCTTGAGCACGACCTCCTGTGCGGCCGTCGCCACCGTACGCAGCCGGGTCACCTCCCTTTCATGACGTTCCCGGCGGGCCGCGAAGGACGTGACGAACACCGACATCAGGACGAGGGTGATGAGCTGGAAGATGTGGTTCAGATCGATGACACTGGTGCGCACCGACGCCACGACCACCTGGGCCAGGACGGCGAGCGCCCCCATGAACGCGGTCGTCCGGGGGCCGGCGAACGAAGCGGTGACGGCGGGTGCCGCGACGAGGAACGGGCCCAGATGGACTCTGGGCGGCGCGAGGATGTCGACCAGCGTCACCAGCACGATGAGCAGGATCGGCACGGCCAGCAGCGCACGGCGTGGCTCCAGGGACGGGAGACGGCGGCTGGGGCGTGCGGGGACCATAGGTTCTGGATACACCTCATCCTGCCCGCCGCGCGTGCCGGGGCGGCGGCATCCGACCGTTCGGGTGGCCCCGCACGGGGAACCGGAGCGCTGCCGGGCACGCCCACCGTGCAGGAGCGGTTTCGGACGGGTCCGGTGCACCTGGGGCGGTTTCTGGACGGGTCCGGTGCATCCGGATCCGGTCCTGCGGGGCCGGGCGGTGGCGCTGACGACGGAGTGACGCCGGGCTGACACCTCTTCCGTACCTTCGGACGAGGCGCTGCCCCGGGCTGTCGACCACCCGGGAACCGCTGACGGCGAGGTGCGACATGGGCGGCATCTTCGGACCGGACCCGGCACGGCCGGCGGCCGGTCCGACGGAACCGGAGACCGGCCCCGCCCCGCTCCGGTGCGGCCGCGGGGCCGGCCGGAACGCCGGCGGCCCGACG
>NZ_JBIVOX010000004.1:133949-258353 GCF_044754345.1 Streptomyces sp. NPDC093094
CCGACGACGCCCGCCCGGACCGGCCCGACGACGCCCGCCCGGACCGGCCCGACGACGCCCGCCCGGACCGGCCCGACGACGCCCGCCCGGACCGGCCCGACGACGCCCGCCCGGACCGGCCGGTCGGCGCGTCCCCTGCCGGCTGCCCCACCGCGACTCGCCGGTCCCCAGGCGCCGGACGGCGAAGAGATCCGCACCACCACGGCCGCCCGGGACACCGTCGGCGCCGTCGGTGGCCTGCTGCTCGCCGGGAGCGGGCACCACCCCGTCGCGGGCGACCCACCGGGTGTCGGCCGGGCCGCCGACGGCATCGCGCGCGGCGACGGTCTTCCCCAGGACTTCCGGGTGCCGCACCCCGCGCGCCGCTGCCGGCGTCGCCCGCCGTCCCGGCGGGCCGGTCCTCGCGACCGGCGTGCCGACAGCCGTGCGGCGAACCGGCCGACGGCTGTCGGCCGCCCTCGGTCCCGCCCTGGAACGGTGCCGGACCCGCCTCGGCCCTGCCCCGGGCCGGACCCGCCTTCGGCGACACGGACTCGCCCACCCCGGCCGGCCCGGCCGGCCTCGGAGTCCGCTCGTCGGGACGGTGCTCGGCGCGGGGTTCTTCGGCCGTCGGACGGACCGGGCAGCCACCGTCCTGGGCGATCCCAACGGCGTTCCGGCGCAGCGGCTCCTGCGCCGGGCGCCCGCGGGCACGGCGCCCTTCGGGGCCGGAGCGGCACGGTCCACCGAACTGCGGCCGCCATGAGCCGAACTGCGTTCGCCATGACGGGGGTCGACGAGGTGCCGACCGCCGGAAGGCCGTCGCTCGTCACCGGCACCGGACGGGTGCGGGCATCGTCCTCAGGGAACGACGCCCACGTTCTCAGGCGTGGTTCGGGTTGATCCGCACGGCGTCGAAGTCACGGGGAGCGAACGTCGGGGGAACCCTTTCCATGTGTCCCCGGTCGTCAACGAACAGCCGCTGTCGACGGCGACGGTCGAGGGTTCGGCGCGGACGTACTTCTCTCCGCTGAAGAGGTACGCCTTGCCGTTCTCCGGCTGAGCATGCTCTCGGGGAGACGAAAAGCGGTGCCGGTGCCGTCCTCGGCGGCGCACAGCGATCCGCCCGGAGCGGCGGCAGCGGTCCGGTCTCCGGGACGGCACCCGGCCGCCGGTGATGAACCGTCCGGTCAGGCCGGCGGGCCGATCCGGCCGCCGGCCTGCTCCCGGAGCGCGGCTTCGAGCCGGTCGCGGACCTCGGTCTGGACGGCGATCCGTGCATCGATGACCGCGAGCCGTGCCGCCGCGACCCGCAAGCCCTTCTCCGAGGGCGGTGCGGCGGCCACGTCCCCTTCCAGGCACGGGGTGAACACGTGCACGTCGTCCAGGGTGAGCCCGGCGGACAGCAGGTGACGGATGTTGCGGACCCGCACGACCGCCCGCTCGTCGTAGACGCGGTAGCCGTTGGAGGCCCGTTCGGAGGAGATCAGCCCGGCCTGCTCGTAGTGCCGCAGGGCACGAGCGGACACCCCGGTCGCCCTGGCCAGTTCACCGATTCGCATCCGTTCCACCTCCCAGGTCACTCCTATCACGCCACGACGGCTCCGCCGTCGACGGGGAGCACGACCCCGGTGACGAACGACGCGGCCGGTGCCGCGAGCCGGGTGATCGCCCAGGCCACCTCCTCGGGGCGGCCGATCCGGCCCATCGGGGTGTGGGCCAGCTGCCACTCCCGCACCGCGGCCTTCCGTTCGGGGGTCAGGCCCTGGTGTTCCCCGATGGGGGTGTCGATCGCGCCGGGGGCGACCGCCACGACCCGGACCCCGCGGGGCGCCAGCTCGACCGCCCAGCTGCGGGTCAGCAGTTCCAGGGCGGTCTTGGTCGCCGCGTAGACCGAGCTTCCGGGCCAGGCCCGCTGCCCCACCGATGTACTGACGTTGACGATCACTCCGCCCGACGTCTCCAGAAGGGGCAGCGCGGCCTGGGCCAGCAGGACGGGAGCGACGAGGTTCGTGGCGAGCTGATCCGCGATCATCCCCGGGGTCAGTGTGCCGAGGGCGCCGTTGCGCACGATGCCGGCGTTGTTGACCAGCACGTCCCATCGGCCATGAGCCGCCAGGACGGTCCGGGCGATCCGCTCGGGCTCGCCTTCGGCGGTGATGTCGGCGGGCAGCGGTACGATCCGGTCGTGCCCGGCCGCCGTCTCCTCGAGCGGCCGGCTCCGTCGTCCGATCGCGACCACGCGGGCGCCCTCGGCGGCGAAAGCGCGGGCGGTGGCCCGGCCGATACCGGTGCCGGCTCCGGTGACGACGACGATCCTGCCGTCCTGCGGTGGGGTGCTGTTCATGCCGGTCATCGTGCAACCCTGACGCCGGCGGCAAGGTCAACGCCGAAGCCGCTCGTCCTGCACCGGACGGGACCGCCGCCGCCGGTGGCTCCGACCGCCGCGTGGGACCGTGACGCTCCGCAGCCGCGCGGAGACACCTTTGGGGCCGACGTAGGCTCGGGGGCATGAGTCTGCGCCTGAGCACCGTGATCCTCCCCGTCGACCCCTGGCACGAGGGAGGCCGTGCCAAGTGGCAGCGCGCCGAGGAGCTCGGTTTCCACGCCGCGTACACCTACGACCACCTCTCCTGGCGGACCTTCCGCGACGGTCCCTGGTTCGGCGCCCTGCCCACCCTCACCGCCGCCGCCACGGCCACGGACCGCCTGCGCCTGGGGACCCTCGTCACGTCCCCCAATTTCAGGCACCCGGTGACGCTCGCCAAAGAGCTGATCTCGCTCGACGACATCTCCGGCGGACGGATCACCCTCGGCATCGGAGCCGGCGGCAACGGCTTCGACGCCACCGTGCTCGGGCAGGAGGCGTGGACGCCCAAGGAGCGGGCGGACCGCTTCGGCGAGTTCGTGCCGCTGCTCGACCGGCTCCTCACCGAGGGTGCCGTCTCGCAGCGGGGCGACTTCTACACGGCGGAGGAGGCCCGGAACATCCCCGGCTGCGTCCAGCGGCCCCGGCTGCCCTTCGCGGTGGCGGCGACCGGGCCGCGCGGGCTGAGGCTGGCCGCCCGGTACGGGCAGGCGTGGGTGACGACCGGTGACCCGAAGCTGTACGAGGAGGGCACGCCGGAGCAGTCCGTGGAGGCCCTGCGCGGCCAGACCGAGAAGCTCGGCAAGGCGTGCGCGGAGACCGGCCGGGACGTGGCCGACCTCGACAAGGTCCTTCTGACCGGCTTCACCCCCGACCGGGGCCGCCCCCTGGAGTCGGTGGACGCCTTCGTCGACTTCGCCGGCCGTCACCGCGCACTCGGCTTCACGGAGATCGTGATCCACTGGCCGATCCCCGACTCGGACTTCGCCGCCGACCCGGGCGTGTTCGAACGCATCGCCACGGAGGCCGTCGGACAACTGGGCTGACCCCGAAGGACCGAGGCCGGCGAGATCGCGGCGACCTCGCCGGCCCGTTCCCTGTACGGTGCACCGCCCCTCGGGGCAGCCGGCGGGGCAGCCGGACTGCGGCCGCCCCGCCGTCGTGGTGCCCGTCGTCGTGGCGCCCGCCGTCGGATGACGACGGAGACCATCACGGGCGGTCGTGCGTCGGGGCGTGAGCCCGGCAGGGGCGGCTGAGCCGGGGCCTTCGGGTTCACGAGCGGCGCCGCACACGTGCCCCGGCGCTCCGGGGCACGGACGCGCCCCGGGTCGGCGAGCCCTCCGCGTGCCCTCGGGCAGCACCGGGCCGGCCGTGGAAGGCGCGCGGCCCGGCCGGGCCCTACGGGTTCCCCGTCCCGTCCTCTTCCGTCCGTGGGCTGTCGGCCGGGGGTGCGGACGCCTGACGCAGACGGACCACCGCGTACGTCTCCCCGTCCCACGGCGGCCGCGTCCAGGACCGGGTGACGAACGTGTGCAGCCGCCCGGTCACGATGGCACGGCGCGGCAGATGGACCCCGAACTCCCCGGCCACCGCTTCCAGCAGAGAGCGTTCCGTTTCGGCGTCGTCCTTCGGGCCGGCGAAGAACCGCCCCGGGTCCAGCGCCGGCGGTATCTCCCCGCTCCGCCGGACCTCTCCGTCCGTGTAGGTGAACGCGAACTGCTCGGCGCCGTCGCGCGCCACCGAGAGGTGGAAGTACGGCTCGCCGTGCCATGCCCTCAGGCCGCTCCACACCACCACCGCGCGGGTGCCCGCGCCGGCGGCCGCGGCCGGGGAGACGAACCGCCGCCGGTCGAACGGAGCGGGCTCGCCGTCGAAGGCGAAGCTCCAGCCGGTGCCGGCCCGGCCGACCGCCATGAGAGCCCTGTCGTCGTACGACGAGAACTCCGTCCGGCCGGCCGACGCTCTGTCGCGTGCCTCCCAGAAGGTCATGGGTTCGCTCAGCACGGCGGCGTCCCCGTCCGCGAGACGCCCGGGCAGTTCCTCCGGCTCCACCCCCTCCACCAGGACGAAACGGTAGGACGTGCGGTTGTTGCCCGGGTCCGGCTCCGCGAGCCATGCCAGGTCGCCCGTGTCGAGACCGGCCGTCGGCCTCGGTGCCGGGCCCGGCTGCCCGCCCCTCGGCGTGGACAGCAGCTCGCGGCCCCGCTCCGGAGTCAGCAGTGGTCCGAGCACGGGGTCGGCCACCCACCCCAGCGGCGCCAGATGGTCCGGCCCCAGCGGCTCCCACAGCGGCAGGGCATCCATCAGCGTCCGCCAGGCCCCGTCGGTGTCCCCCCACCGTGCCAGGTTCCGTGCCCGCTCGACCGCCTCCCCGAACGGCCCGGGCGCCGTGTACCGGTACCGCCCGCCCCGCATCTGCTCCAGCATCGCGTGGGCCAGTGACGCCAGGTCGCTGTCGGCGCCCTGGAGAGGGGACATCAGTGCGGAGTCGTCCCGGTAGGAGTGCGCCGCGTGCTCGGCGACCAGCGGCGGCAGCAGATCGGGTGTGTAGAGCGGGTCCGTCACCAGGTCCTGGAAGGACACCGCGTGGCTCTGTCCGAGCAGGCAGCGTATCTGGTCCCCCAGTGCGGCGGCCCGCGGCCTGCCGTACCCCTTGGCCTCGTCCAGCGCCTTGCCCGCCCGCTCCCAGTCGCCGCGCAGCGCCTCCAGCCGGGCCTCCTCGACCTGGGCGTCCAGCCTTTGTGTCGTGTCGTTGACGAACTCGGCCTCCCTGTCGCTCCGGTGGGTCCGCAGGCTGTGCAGCTCCCGGTGCATCTCCTGCATGAACTCGACGAAGTTCGCGTGCCGTTCGGGCGGCGCGGCCCGCCAGCTCGCCCACGTGTACACGGCCCATTCACCGTGCTCGTCGACATCCTCCGGGTCCATGAGGACGTGAGTGATGTCGGACTCCACGTCGAGCTGCAGCCCGCGCCGCCAGAGGTCCGCCTCCTGCCGTTCCTCGGGTCCGGCGTCCTCGTCCAGGTACTCCTCGAAGATCTCCGCGAGGCCCGACGCGTCGTCGTGCCAGCGTGCGTCGTCGGTTCCCGCCAGCAGCCACACGAATCCGCCCGCGTGCCGCCATCCGTCGCTGACCTTCAAGAACTCCCGGTAGGACGGGGGCATCCGCCGGCCGAGACGCTCCTCCATGGCTGCGATCCGCTCGTCGGACGCAGGCGGGAACCCCAGCCACCGCGCCTGCCGGGCGGTCTCGTCGTCCTCGCCCCGGGTCTCGTCGTCCGACAGGGAGTCCGCCCACTCGCCACTCCATCTGAGCAGGAAGGACCGCCAGTCGAATGCCGTGGTGTCTGTCATGCGTCCGATGCTGCCACCCGCCACTGACAACAGCCGTCCGCCGCGACCGGCGGAACTCGCGCGCGGTTGCCGCTCCGGCCGGCGGGCCATGAAACCCTCATGGGACTCACTGGTCAGCTCGCGGCTCTGCTCGGCGTGGCATTGGGCGCGGTCCTGTCGACGGCGGCGACGATGATCGTGGAAAGGACACGATGGCGTCGTGAAGTGTCCGTCCGGTGGGACGAGCGTCGGCTCGGCGCGTACGCCGAGTACGCCCACGCAGTGAAGGAACTCGCGCACCGCTACCGGCGCATCGCGGTCGCCAAGGGCATCGCTGCGAGCGGGGCCGCACCGCTGGAGCCCACCGCCGAGGCTTTCGCCGAAGCGGCGGAGGCCGAAGTGAGACGCTCGGCGCTCGCCGAGACGGTGTGGCTGCTCGGGGACAGCAGGACGAACACGGCCGCTGTCAGGCTGAACCACTGCCTGTGGCATCTGGAATGGCTGGCCCGCGGGCTTCCGACGAGAGAGCAGGGCGGCTGGGACCAGGCGTACGAGGATTTCCGGCAGGCACGGCAGCGTTTCCTGGAACTGGCTCGTGCCGGCCTCGGTGTGCAAGGAGCGCGGGTGGCCGAGGCGGTGCCCTGGCCGCCCTCTTGGAGAGGCGATCTCCCGCAGGGCCCCCGGCCGTGATGCCCGCGGCCGGAGGCCGCCATCGGCGCGGGCGGCACACTCCTGGCACGACGTGGGCGGTGGCAGCAGCAGTCGGCCGCGCAGGTGAAGAGGCTGTCGGAGCGGTCCAGGGCCGGGCGGCCGTCGTGCGCGGGGTGTGACGGACGGGGCTTTCACCCGGTGGTGTGAACCTCTTCCCGCACGCCCTTGGCGGCCCATGGAACCGCGGTCCCGGGGGGCGTTGTGCCCGGCCTAGACTCCGCGCACATGTCGCTATGGCTCCTCAACCAGTTCAGCACCTTCACGCTGGCCGCCGTCGTCGTCGGCGGAACCGTTCTCCTGGCCGTCGCCGGGACCGTGCTGCTGCGTCGCAGGTATCCGTCGGTGGCCCGCGGAGAGCACAACGACATGGTCGGCGTGACGCTGGGGATGTTCGGCGCCATCTACGGGATCATCCTCGCGTTCGTGATCGTCACCCTGTGGACGCAGTTGGAGTCCACCCAGACCATCGTGGCCTCCGAGGCCACGGACGCGGCGCTCATCGCCCGTGACGCCGCCGCGTTCCCGGCGCCGGTGCGTGCCCGTCTCGACACGGCCATGAGCGGATACGTCCACGCGGTCGTCGAGGACCAATGGCCCCGGATGCGCGCGGGGGACCCCAGCTACGGGGCCACGGAGTCCCATCTCCGGGCCGCCTTCCAGGCGCTCCAGGAGTACGACCCGAAGAGCAGGAGCGAGCAGGTCTTCTACGAGGAGGCCGTCGCCCATCTCAACGACGTCGCCTCGCAGCGCCGCGCCCGCATCACCATGGCACGCCAGGAACTGCCCCCGCTGCTCCAGGCCCTGGCCTTCGGCGGTGCACTTGTCCTGGTCCCCCTGACGTTCCTCTACGGTCTGCGCAAGCTGAGGGTCCAGATCCTGTTCGTCGCCTCGGTCGCCGGGCTCGTCGGCTTCAGTCTGCTGCTGGTCTTCGTCCTGGACCGCCCCTTCTCCGGTGATCTCAGCGTCAGTCCCGCCCCGTACCGGGAGGGAGCTCTCGCCCGGTACTGGTCCCGGTGAACCGGCGGCACGGCACATGCCCCCTCGGCCGCACGGCCCTCGTCGGCGCGACCGGGACCCCCGCCCGGTCGGCCGGGCGCGCAACTCCGCTCTTCTCACAGGCTGTCGGCGGGTTGCCTGCGCGGCGGCCCGCACCGTGACGAAGAGCGCCCGCCGCCGTCCCGCACCCGCGGGCGAGCCGGCCTGAGGTCCGGGACGTCCTCGGTGCTCGCGTGCACCGAGGCGTCCGCACCGGCGGCAGGAGCCGCGGCCGTGTCAGCGGACGACGTCGAAGACGTTCTTCTGCAGGCCGTTGGCGTACGCCTCGTGCTCGACGAGCTTCAGCTTCTGGACATCCTTGTCGGTGGCGCTGAAGAGGCGCTTGCCGGCCCCGAGCAGGAGCGGGAAGACGAGCAGGTGGTAGCGGTCGATCAGGCCGGCGTCCGAGAGGGCCTGGTTCAGGGAGGCGCTGCCGTGGACGATGATCGGGCCGCCCTCGGTCTGCTTCAGCGCGGCGACGTCGTCGAGGGAGCGCAGGATCGTCGTCTCGCCCCAGTTCGGGACGAGGGCGTCCTCGGTGAGGGTGGTGGAGACGACGTACTTCGGCATCACCTTGTAGTCGGCGAAGTCCGCCATGTCCGGCCACACCGGGCTGAACGCCTCGTAGCTGATCCGGCCCATCAGCATCGCCGCGGCTTCCTTCTGCTCCCGGCCCTTGATCTCGAACGCCTCGGGCAGGAACTCCGTGTGCTTGAAGGTCCAGCCGGAGTTCCGGTATCCGGGCTCGCCGCCCGGGGCCTCCACGACGCCGTCGAGGGAGATGAACGCGGTGCTGATCAGGGTACGCATCAGAGGATTCCTCGGTCTCTCGTGTCCGTGTGCAGCGGCTTCGGCCGTACGCGCCGCGTCCGCTCCCGCGGTCGCGTCGCACCAGCCATGATCTCTGACCGCCGGTCACGGAGAAACTCATCGGTCCATGCCCTGACTCTTCCGGCGGTCCCGGCCGGGCTCCCGGCGTCTACCCTTGGCCCCGTGCCCCGCGATCCGAGGAAGCCCCGTCGCCTGACCGCCGGCGGACGCACGTATCTGTGGACCCTCCGTCACAGCCACAGCGTGGTGGACGGAGGCCGGACCTGCCGCGAGACGCTCACGCTGCACCCGCAGCCGGCCGGCGAGCGCGGCCCCCTGCGCATCGTCTTCACCGAGGGCCCCGCCCGGTACGTCCCGGGCGGGGCTCCACTGGGCTCCGGAGACGTGGGGTACGTGCGGGGCGCCTCCCTGAACCTGCACGAACCCGGCGCCGTCCGAGCCCTCCTCGACACGGCACTGGCCCGCGGGTGGCAGCCGGAGGAGCCGGGAGCGAGGGAGATCGACGGCTGGTCCCTGCTGGAGGCGGCAGCCGCCGTGCGGGCCGCGGCCGCCGGCCCGGCAGGTCCGAAGGAGTGACGATCCCCGGATCTGCCGTCCGCCACCGCGCGAGCGCCCCTGCCGGCCCTGGCCGCACGCGGACCGGGAGGGCCGCCGTTCTCGCACCATGATCTCTCTCGGGCCCCGGGCGGACGGGCGGATCAGCGCAGTCCGGCGAAGAGGTCGTTCTCGGGCACGGCGGCACCGGTGGTGTCCCGGACCCGTACGAAGGTCTCGACGCCCATCAGCTCGGTGAACCTCTCCTGGCCCATCTTGAGGAAGAAGATGTTCTCGCCCTGGCTGGCGTGAGCGGCGAGCGCGTCGAACTTCTGGCCACCGAACGCGGAGGTGTCCACCCAGGTCGTGATCTCGTCGTCGGGGAGTCCGATCTCGGCCATCGCGGCCTCCTGGGCGGGATCCGGCTCCTGCTCGTCCGCACCGAACTCGCGCATGACCTCACCGAACCGCTGCATCATCGAGCGGGGCGCCGTCGTCCAGTACACCTTCGGGGTCAGTTCGACCATCGACAGCGCCGCCATCGTGATCCGGTTGGCCTGGATGTGGTCGGGATGGCCGTAGAAGCCGTTCTCGTCGTAGGTGACGACGACGTCGGGCCGGTGGCGCCGCAGGAGTTCCGCGAGCCGGGCGGCGCCCTCCTCCACGGGCGTCTGCCAGAAGGCCCCGGGGGCGTCGTTGTCCGGCCAGCCCATCATCCCCGAGTCCGCGTAGTCCAGCGTCTCCAGGTGACCGACCTTCAGGACTTCGCAGCTCGCCTCGAGTTCCCGGCGCCGCATCAGGGCGACGGCCGCCGGATCGTGTCCGGGGTCGCCCGGCTTGACGCCCCCGGGTCCGTCACCGCAACCGCCGTCGGTACACGTCACGAGGACCGTGCGGATGCCTTCCGCCGCGTACCGCGCGAGGACGCCTCCTGTTCCGGTGGCCTCGTCGTCGGGGTGGGCGTGTACGGCCATGAGCGTCAAGGGCCTGTCGTTCATGAAGCGGTCCTCCTGTGTGAAACGCCTCGGTCCGGGTCCGTGGCGGGTGCATATGGGCGTTCGCTCGTCGGTGTCGGTTCCGGTCTCTTGATCAGTGCAACGGTGGCGGCCGGACCGGCTGTTCCCGCCGCACACCGGAACGCCCGGGGACACGTTCCGGGAGCCGGGGGAGCGCCGGTTCCCAAAGAGGCTCTCGCCGTAGGGTGGGAGACGACCGAAGGCGGCCGAGGGAGCCATGGATGACGCGATACCTGATCTCGTTCGACGACGGCGCGATGACCTTCCCCGAGGAGGAGCTGCCCGAGGTGGCCGAAGCCTCGCTGGAGGTGGTGCGCAAGGCCCGGGACGCCGGTGTGTGGGTCTTCGGCGGCGGACTGGAGAGGCAGCGGGCGAGCGTCGTGGCCGTCGACGGGACCGTCACCGACGGCCCGTACCCGGAGACCAAGGCGGTGCTCGGCGGGTTCGCGGTCATCGATGTGCCCTCGCGTGAGGACGCGCTGGAGTGGGCCGCCGAGCTCGCTGCCGCGTGCCGCTGCGCGCAGGAGGTCCGGGAGATCATGTCCGACCCCACGGCCTGACCGAGGACGGCCGGCCGCGGGCAGGGACAGCCGTGACCCGGACGCGGCGGTCACGGTGAGGGCGAGACCGCGGGGACAGCCGGTCCCTGTCCGCGCAGGGCTCCGCCGGGGCGGGTTCAGGACTGGCTGTTGACGAAGCCGATCAGGCCGGCACCCCACCAGCCGAGCTGGCTGACGGTGGCGGCAGCACCTGACCGGACGAGGAGGCCGCGTGGCACTGTCCTGGTCCGGTACAGGCTGAGCTGCTCACCGAGCCGGTGGGCGTACAGGCCGTTGAGGGTGATGGCCAGGACGAGTCCGAGCTTGATCTGGGTCAGAGCGGAGGTCAGATCGGGGTGGAGGAACGAACCGGTGGCCACCAGTCCGAAGAGACCGAGCCAGATCGGGACCTGGAGCGTGCACGCGGTGTCCAGGATGTCGGCCAGACGGCGGCGTCCAAGCAGCCACAGGGCGGCGAACCAGTCCACGGCGAGTACGGCGCCCAGTCCGACGACGAGGGACGCGAGGTGCAGAAAGCGGGCCACGGTCTGCAGCGTCGGATCTGCGTGGAGGTGACTCGACAGCCAGCACACCGCGGCAAGGGCGGCGCAGCTCAGAAGTCCTGCCGCGGCGAGAACCCCCCATGGCGTGTGAGCGGCCGAGCTGTGGTCGGGGGCCTGGCCGCCGGCGGACGGCGATCGCTCGGATCTCCGGCTGTGCGGGGAGACGGCCGCGGCCATGGGTCTGTGGGAGATGTCGGTCACGGTCGGCTCTCGGGCTTCGGTTCGCTGTCTGCGGACGTGGTGGTGGCCGCCTTGCGCGGCGTCGGGGCGTGACGCGTCCCGTTCTCGGCGGGGTCACGGTCGACCGGTTTCCCCCGGTGGCCGTGCCTGGCCCGGAACCATGGACCGGCGGCTTCGGCGGTGGAGCCGATTCGGTGCCGCCCCGCCTCGCCCTGCCCGCTCCGGACCGCGATCCCCGCCCGGAACGGCGCCGTGCCGGCTCCGTCGGCGACCACGTCGGCGCGGGCCGTGGGGAACGCGGGCGGGCGGTCCTGAGGGAGTGAGGACGGCAGGGATCTGGACATGGCCGAATCTCTTCGATCGGAGTTAGGTAAGGCGAACCTAAGGATTCACTGTGTGTTCGTCAAGCTGGTCCTCAATTCGGATATTTGCTGCCATGCCGGGTGCGTTGAAGTGGAATCACCTGCGCCGCAAGCGAGTTGGAGGGGAGCGGCTCGCGCATCGGGCCGGGTGCCGACTCGTCAGGTGCGGGCCGGCTTCAGCCGCCGTCGGCCGCACCGCGGTCGGGGGCGCTCATGTCTCCCGTGGCGGGCGTGCCGTCGGTCTGCTCCCGGTGAGTCGGTGGTCTCCGTCAAGAGACAGACCCGCGGGTGCCCGCGGATTCATCGCCGCGCCGCATGAGCCTGTTGCCGCTGGACGGCGGCAGTCGCGCCCCGCACTCGTCCTCGGGCGGCTCCGGCGAACCCGGTCCGGGGGCCGGTGCGCCCGGCGGCGGTGCGGCCCCGGCGGCGACCGCCCCGGACGTGGCCCGGGTCGGATCGGCGGCCTGCCCGCCGACGGTGCCGCGGCATGCGTCCGGGGCGAGTGCTCCTGCGTTCCCGCGGCGAGGGCGTGCTTCGGGCGAGGCCGCCGGGATCCGGCCCGGAGCCCGCGTGGGCCGTCGTTCGAAGGCTGTTCCTGAGGGGCGGCCGGGTTCTCCGGACGCAGGCACATCCACCCCTGTGGTCGTGACGGGGCGAGGGGCGGCGCCGGAGGGCGGGAAACCCCCCTCTCGCATACCGTGGTCATATGCATGCGGAGTGTGACAGCGCGGCCGAGTGACAGCGATCCCGTAGCGCGATGCCCGTGGCCGGTCATGCCCGCGAAATCGTGACGCACGCAAGGAGTCAGCCGAGCATGTCCACATCTGTCGTTGACGTCTGGGGCCCGGTCGCCCCGGGGGTCCGCTCCTCGTATCCCCCCGCGCCGGAACCGCACGAAGAATGGGCCCTCGCCGGTGGAACGGCCTGGGTCTACTACAGCCCCCTGAACCGACGCCAGCTCATCAGGCCCGTCATCCTCTCCGACGGCTTCTCGAACGGGTCGAGCGACCTCGACCAGCTCTGGCACGGCCTGGAGGAGAACGGCGACTTCCGCTTCATCTCCGAACTCCACGCGACCGGCCGGGACGTGATCATCCTCGGCTACACCGACCGTACGGCGTCGATCACGGACAACGCCGACACCGTCATCGAATGCATCAACCGAACCCTCAGCGAGCGGGTGGGCCGTTCGAAGCTGGTCGTGGGCGGCTTCAGCATGGGAGGGCTGGTCACCCGCTACGCCCTCGCCAGGATGGAGCAGGATCCCGGTCTTCCCGACCACGAGACGGCCCTCTACCTCTCCTACGACACTCCCCACCAGGGCGCATGGTTCCCCGTCGCCCTCCAGGCGTTCACGCACTACGCGACGGACAAGTGGGGAGACGCTCCCGGCGTGGGCCCCGTCCTGCGCCAGTTCTCCGGGCTGCTCAACAGCCCCGCCGCGAAGCAGATGGCACGGTGGCACATCGAGAAGGCCGACGACACCCCCGCACAGGCACCGGAGCGGGTGGCGTTCCTCAAGGCCCTCGACGAGGTCGGCGGATGGCCGCGCAACGTCCGCAGGATCGGCGTCGCCAACGGCGTGGACACCGGCACCGGCAACGGCGTCGAGGCCGGGGTGACCGCGGTGAGGTGCGACGGTGAGACGCTGCACGACACATGGCTCAAGACCCAGGCGCAGGGGGACCAGGTGGTCGCCGGCCTCCAGAAGACCGGTGAGGAGCCGACGCAGATCCGCACCAGCGGGCTGCCCGACATCGACGGTGCCCCAGGGGGCCTGTTCAGCGTGCCGTCCCCCGCGGGCGACACCGGCAGCTTCGGCCTGGCCGCCCTTCTCATGGGTCTCCTCGGCAACACCGTGGACCCGGGCGTCATCGCCACGTCCTGCTTCATCCCCAGCATCAGCGCCGTCGACGTGCATGACATCGACGACCCGAAGGCGCTCTACCAGCCGATCGCACCGGAGCACAGCGCACTCGACGCCTTCCTGTGCGCCGGCCGCAACGAGGGCCACACCGCCATGACCGAAGAACTCGGCGCGTGGATCGTGAACGAGATCGTCTCGGCCTCGTGACCGTCGGGGTGGGCGGGCCGCGCCGACCCGAAGCCCGCCCACCCCGAGCGGGCACTTCCGTGCCCCGCGGGGAACGCCCTGCCGCTCCGGGGCCGCCCTGCCGGGAACCGGGTGCGAGCCGGGTGCAGGAGCCGATGCCGGTCGCGTCGGAACGAGCCCTTCGTTGTCAGACCGGCTCGGTACGGTCGACGCATGAGAGCTGCTGGAACGTTCACCGTCAAAGCGTTCGTCCCCACGGAGTTGAAGCCGGAGCCGCCGGCTGTGCCCACTCGGCTGCCGGTCGGTGTCGCGACGATGGAGAAGCACTTCGAGGGGGAGGTCGCCGGGCGCTCGGCGACCTTGTTCACCGCCGCGTTCGACCAGGCGACGGGTGTGGGCACCTATGTGGCCATGGAGTCGTTCGAGGGCTTGCTGCACGGCCGGAGGGGTTCCTTCAACTTCGTGCACTCGGCAACCACGTCCGGCAGCGACCGCACTGCGGAGTTCTTCACCGTCGTGCCCTCGAGCGGCACCGGCGAGCTGGCGGGAATCTCCGGAGCCGGCGGCCTGACCGTCGACGCCGACGGCACCCATCGCATCTGGTTCGACTACCGGCTCGGCCGAACGGAGCCGTCGGCCGACTGACCGGGATCCCCCGACCGTCCGACGCCCGCACGACGAGGCAGGCGGGCCGAACTCGCCGTTCGGCCCGCCTGCCTCGTCGTCGTTCTCCTCCGGCCGACTCCGGCCGGCCCCGGACGACGAGGCCGAGCGCCGTCGGAGCCAGGACGGCCCGCCCGCCGCCGGACCGGCACACGGGTGATTACTCCTGAGACGTGGCCTCGACGCCCCGGCAGCCGCAGCCTCGCGCTGTTTGATGAGGTCACACGCGATCAGGAATCGAGGAAGCATGGCCCGAGGAAGCACGGACGCACGCCCGCCCGACGGGTTGAAGGCCGACGCGATCGGGTTCCTCGACGCGATGGTCATCGGCCTCAACTCCACCTCCCCGGCGTACTCGCTGGCCGCCGCCATCGGACCGGTCGTGGCGCTCGTGGGTGTCTACGCCCCCGGTGTGATGGTCGCGTCGTTCGTGCCGATGCTGCTGATCGCCTCGGCGTTCTACTACCTCAACAAGGTCGACCAGGACTGCGGCACGACCTTCTCGTGGGTCACGCGCGCGATGGGCCCATGGGCCGGGTGGCTCGGCGGCTGGGCCATCGCGATGACCGGTGTCCTGGTGGTCGGGTCCCTGGCGGACGTCGCGGTGACCTTCGCCCTGCTCGCCTTCGGCCTCGACAGCTGGGCGGACAACGAGTTCGCGCGCCAGTCGCTGACGGTGCTGGTCATCCTCGTGATGACGGCCGTGTGCGTCATCGGCACCGAGCTGTCGGCGAAGGTCCAGAACGTCCTCATCCTCGCGCAGGTCGCCTGTCTGCTCGCCTTCGCCGTGGTGGCCCTGTACCGGGTCTACGCGGACACCGGCACACTCGACTCCGTCCACCCCTCCCTGGACTGGCTGAACCCCTTCGGGGCCGGCGGCGCGTCGCTGACCGGGGCCCTTCTGCTCGGCGTGTTCATCTACTGGGGCTGGGAGTCGGCGGTCAACCTCACCGAGGAGGTCGAGGACTCCGCCACGGCTCCCGGCAAGGCGGCCGTCTGGTCGACGGTCATCCTGCTGGTGACCTATGTGTCGGTCGCCGTCGCGGTCGTGGCGTACGCCGGAACGGAGTACCTGGCCGAGAACGCCGCGGAGGAGGAGTTCGTGTTCGCCCTGCTCGCCGACGAGGCGATGGGGAACTGGGACTGGGTCGTCCTGCTCGCGGTCTCGACCTCCGCGCTGGCGTCGACGCAGACGACGATCATCCCGGCCTCCCGCACGGCGCTGTCCATGGCACGCCGCCGCGCGCTGCCCGCGCACTACGCGCACATCGACCCACGGTTCCGCACCCCCGACGTGAGCACATGGTGGGTCGCGGGCATCGCCATCGCCTGGTACCTCGTCGTCCGCCAGATCAGCGAGAACGCCCTGTTCGACTCGCTCACCGCGCTGTCCCTGCTGATCGCCTTCTACTACGCCCTCACCGGCATCGCATGCGCGGTCTACTACCGCCGCCATCTGACCGAGAGCGTGCACCACTTCGTCCTCATCGGCCTCGGCCCGCTGGTCGGCGCGGCGCTGCTGGTCTGGCTGCTGGTGGAGTCGATCGGCGACATGGCCGATCCCGCGAACTCCTACAGCGGTGTCTCGTGGTTCGGGCTCGGTCCCCCTCTGGTCATCGGGATCGGCATCACCGCCGCGGGCGTGGTCCTCATGGTCGTGTGGCGTCTGATGTCGCCCGCCTTCTGGTCGGAACGCCCGCAGGTGGCCGACCCCGGTCTCGTCCACGGCGACAAGGAGTCCTGAAGATGTCGGTCGTCCTCGGCTACGACGAGTCCCCGGGCGCGGTCCGCGCGCTGCGTGTCGCCATCGAGGTGTCGGCCGCGTTCGACGAGCCGCTCGTGCTGGTCTACGGAGCGGCGCCGCCCGGCACCGTCGGTGAGGAGGCCGCCGCCCATCGCGAGGTCCTCCACGAGGCCGGACGCGCCGCGCTGGACCACGCCGTCAGGGTGGCCGACGAGGCCGGAGTACGGACCACGGTGGAGGTCATCGACCAGAAACCGGCGGATGCGCTGATCAACGCCGCGTCGCGGCACGCGGCGAGGTTCATCGTGGTCGGCAGCTGGGGCGAGAGTCCCCTGCGGGGAGCGCTGCTGGGATCGACCCCCCACAAGCTGCTGCATCTGTCCCGCACTCCGGTGCTGTGCGTGCCCACAGAGAACTGATCCGGCCGGCCCGCGGGCGGGGGCAGGGGCCGTGTCCGGGCTGCGGCACGCACCGCCTCCACGACCTCGTCGTCGGTCACCGGCTCACCTCGGTGTTCTCGGCTCTTCGGCTCCTCGTCCCGCGGCTCGACGGAACTCGTGAACCAGCTCGATCCTGCCGACGATGTGAGCGTTGAACTCGTCGAGCTCCTCGGCCGGCACCCACAGTTCCAGTATCGTCCGCCCGCCCGCCTGCCGGACCGGGTACCTGCGCAGGAAGGCGGACTCGACCTCGAAGCGGGTGACGAAGCCGGCGCCGTCGTGCCGGACGTTCCAGTCCCGCGCGATCCTGACGGCGTAGTCCTCGTCGAGAACCGGGTAGAAGATCGGCTGCCCGGGAAGCCGGGGCGGCCAGGCGCGCCAGTCCAGCTCACGCACCAGCTCCAGTTCCCCGGGGCCGGTGGGACGCCACAGGGTCGTCGTCGCTTGCCGACTGGTCACGGGGGATCGCTCCTGGACGAGGCGGACCGCCGATGCGGCCGCCGGGGGCCCGACGGTACCGGCAGGCCGAACAAGGCGGCCACCGAGTTTCACGCTTCGCTCCACGGCAGCAACCTGCGGAGCCGGGACACCTGTTGAGGGTCGGGGCGGCCGCCGGGGAGCCGAAGTGCGCGCTCTCGTACGGAAGATAGGAAATTTTTGTTGCGCAAAATCTGTTGTGCAATTTCTCTTTCGTATCTACGGTCGGTGCATGACGGAGAAGGAGAACCGCCGCGTCACCGATCTGGGCACGCTCAAAGCCCTCGCCCATCCGCTGCGCATGAAGCTGTACAGGCTGCTGTTCGTGGCCGGCGCGGCGACCGCCTCACAGCTCGCCGGGCAGGTCGACGAGGCCGTCTCCCTGGTCAGTTACCACCTGCGCAAGCTCGCCGAGCACGGACTGGTCGAGGAGGCCGAGCCGCGCAGCGGAGACGCCCGGGAGCGCTGGTGGCAGCCCGCCACGGCCGGCGTCACCGTCCGGGACGAGGACTTCCGGGACGCGCCCGAGAAGGCCGCCGCGCATCTCGCGGCGTCCCGGCTCTTCCAGGACCAGCGCTTTGAGATGCACCGCGCCTATCTCGACGAACGCGCCCGCTGGGGCAGCGCCTGGAACGACGCCGCCTCCGACTCGGAGTCCCTGCTGCGGCTGACCGCCGCCGAACTGGCCGAGCTGAAGAAGGAACTCCTCGACGTCGTCAAGCGGCACGACGACCGGGCGCGCGCCCGGGAGGCCACCGGTGAGACCGAAGGGCGCGAGAACGTCGCGCTGCACGTGTACGGATTCCCGTTCCGCGTCTGAGGAAGGCTCTGCCGTGACCGCCGTGTCCGCACCTGTCGTACAGCAGTCGGCCCCCGGCCGCCCCGCCCACCGGGACCCGCACGTCCTGCGCTGGCTCGGCGCGTACGCGTCCTCGGCCCTCGGGGACAACGTCTACTACCTCGCCCTGTCCTGGGCCGCGGTCCAGGCGGGGACACCCGCGCAGGCCGGTCTGGTGATGTCGGTGAGCGCTGTCCCGAGGGCGCTGCTGATGCTCGGCGGGGGAGTGGTCGTCGACCGGCTCGGACCGCGCCGGGTCGTCATCGGCAGCGACAGCGTGCGCTGTGCGGCCGCGCTGGGTGTGGCCGCGCTCCTGTTCCTGGCCGGGCCCAGCCTGGGGGCGCTCGCGTTGCTGGCCTTCGTCTTCGGGTGTGTGGACGCGGTGTTCATGCCTGCCGTGGGTGCTCTTCCGGCACGCATCACCGGCAGGGACCAGCTCGCCCGGGTGCAGGGCATGCGCGGGCTCGCCCTGCGTTTCGCGAGCGTGGTCGGCGCCCCGCTCGGCGGCCTCGGCGTGGCCCTGGGCGGTGCGGCCGCCGCGTTCGGGCTGGCCGGTCTGCTGATCGCCGTCTCGGTGCCGCTGCTGATGGCCGTCCAGGTGCGTGACCTGCCCCCGGACGACAGCGCGGACCCGGCGCACCGCACGCCCTGGCGGGACCTGCGGGACGGCCTGCGCTACATCCGCGGACACCGTGTCCTCGCCCCGCTCATGGTGGCCATCGCCCTCGGCGACCTCGGCTTCGTCGGCCCGCTCAACGTGGGACTGACCCTGCTGGCCCGGGAACGCGGCTGGGGCGCCTCCGGGATGGGCGCGGTGCTCGCCGGGTTCGGTGTCGGCGCGGGTCTCGCCGCGCTGCTGCTCGCCGTCCGGGGCCGGGTGCCGCACGCCGGGCGGGTCGCCGGGATCGCCATCCTCGCCGGATGCGTGGCCATCGGCTCCCTGGCGTTCGTGCCCCGGGTCGCCGCGGCCGTCGCGGTGGCCCTGCTGATCGGCCTGCTCGCGGGGCTCAGCGGTGCCCTGTGCGGTGCCCTGCTCCAGACCCGGTCCGACCCGGCGTACCTGGGCCGTGTCACCTCCGTCGCGAGCCTGGTCAGCCTCGGCCTCGCCCCTCTGACCATGCCGCTGTCCGCCGTGGCCGTCGGCCTCTGGGGCACCGGCCCCGTCTTCGTGGTCAGCGCGGCCGTGTGCGGGCTCGGAGGGGTCGTCGCCCTGTGCGTCCGCGACCTGCGCCGCGCCGAGCTGCCCCACTGACCCCGGATGCGCCGACGTGTTCCGGCGGTCCCTGTCCGCGGCCCGGCCCGGACCCCACGGTCTGCGGCGCCCTTTCGACCCGGACGCTCCTACGGAAGGCCGAGGCGCCTGCCCGCCGGAAGACGCCCGGCCCAGCGCCTCACACTCGGCGGGCCCCATGGCCGCGAGGACCTCGGCGAGCGAGCGCGACCCGCACGCCGTCACCTCGCCCAGCACCTGCCGCCCCCGTCGCGTGAGGTCCAGCCGCACCTCACGCCGCTTGTGCGGATGCAGCTCACGCTGCAGCAGACCGGCCGCCTCCAGGATCCGCGGCGCCCGCAGCCGGTGCGGCGACAGCCGCGGACTCGCCTCCCGGCCCGCCTGCGACCGAAGGCGTGCCGGGCAGTCCACGACATCCGCGATCTCCCGTGCGAGGGACGACGGATCTGTGTCCGGTCCGCTCGTCCGGCCGGGCGTGTCACGCCCCGTCGCTCGGGCAGCGGCCCCGGCCGGGCGGACGGTCGTCCAGCGTGTCGGGCCGTTCCGGCACCGTTCGGGACGGGCCGGTCCGGCCGGCTGGACCACGCCGCGCAGGTGGCGCGTCATGCCACAGGTTCTCAGCGCCCGCCGTTGCGCCGCCGGGCAGCGCCCTGCCTGCCCGGCCCCTCCTCACGGGCCTGCCGTACGGCGTCGCCGATGGCTTCCGCGGCGCCGGACAGCACCCCCTTGGTCTTTCCGTGGGCGCCGGACTCCGTGAGCCTCCCGGGCAGCTCGGTCAGACCGGCCGGCTTGCGCGGCCCCGACTCCAGGTCGAGACGGTTGCATGCCTCCGCGAAGCGCAGGTAGGTGTCCACACTGGCGACCACGACCCGCACGTCGATCTTGATGATCTCGATGCCGACCAGGGAGACCCGGACGAACGCGTCGATCACCAGCCCCCGGTCGAGAACGAGTTCGAGGACGTCGTAGAGGCCGCTGCTGCCTCCGCCGCCACCGCCCTGCCGCGTCGCCACGCTCATCGTCACCAGCCCCTTGCCCTCACCTGTGTGGACGTGCCGGCCTGCCCTTTCCTCGCGGCGGACCGGCGTTTCCGCTGCGTGGGTGCGCCGAGGACACGTTCTGGCGCGAGTAGCCCGCCCCCGCGGCTTCAAACGAGAGCGGTACGCCACGGCCGGGACCTTCAGGCGTGAGCCGTTCACCGCGGGGCAGTCGGGAATCCGTCCGGCACCGCCCGGTCCTCCTCCTGGGGACGGCACGGCGTGCGGGCCGTGTTCCGTGAGAGAGGACCGACCATGATCACTCCGGCCGAGAAGGCGTTGCGTGCCGCACTGGCCCGGTTCGCCGCCGCGCGCATCGAGCACGACGTGCTTCCCACGGGCCGCACCAGCTGTGCCCTCGAAGAGGCCACGTACACGCTCTGCGCGATCACGGGAGCCCGCACCGCCGCCGAGGCCCTGGTCGGGGCAGACACGATGCTCAGGCGGCTCACGGCCGGCCGGGGAGGCCGTCAGCCGTCGGCGTGGATGCCGGGACGCTTCCCGGGGCCGGGCTCTCTCGGCGGCACCGAGCTGAAATCCCCGGTCAGTATGATCCCTCCCCGCGACCGCGAGCCCTGGGGGGACCGATGCTGTTCAGCCGGCTGACGACCGATTGGGAGACCGTCCCCTGGGAGGAGGCGGTGCGGCGCCATCCGTTCCTGGCCGGCCCGGACCTCGAGTTCGACGCCCTGTTCGGCGAGGAGCCGGCGCACGTCTTCGTCCACTCCGGCGACCTGCTCGTCGCCGGCGGCGCGGCTGTCGGCTGCGGCATCGACGACGTCGGCCCGCACGAGGACGTGGAAGCGGTCCATGTGATCGACGGCGACCTGACCGTCGAGGGAACACTGCACTTCTCCAACGAGGGGCACTACCCGACGCTGTGCGTCACCGGGTCCGTCGCGGCGGAGAACCTGTTGTGCACGAGCGAGTGCGTCCTGTTCGTCGCCGGCGCACTGCGCGTCGACAACCTGCTGGTCACCGACCTGTACGAAGCCGGTCTCCTGTCCGTGGAGGGTCCGTCCTCGGTGAGCACGTGGCTGCAACTGGAGATCCGCGAAGCCCGGACGTACATCGGCGGCGGAACGGAGCCGTCCGCGGCGACGAGGGTCCTGCGCACGGACGGCGGCCCGGAAGCCGAGGCCGCGGCAGCGGTGCTGCCGCGGGAGTTCTTCGACGGTGACCGGCTGGATGTGCGAAGACTCGCAGCCGCCGCAGTCGCCGGACGCCCGGTGACCGTGGCACCGCGCACTTCTCGTCCGTGACCGACCGGGACCCGCCCGCCGGCGTCGGCCCCTGCCGGGATCCGGTCCGGTCCGGGGGACCCGGCCCGAGGACAGGACGGAGGCGGCGGGACGGTGTCCCGGCGCCTCCGCCCGCTCAGGACCCCGCTCGGGCGGCTCCGTGCGAGCGGGTCCGTCCACGACCTCGCGGATGACGGTGCCGGTGGCGCTCACCGCGCCCGCGCGGACGGAGGGTGAACGCCACCAGGGTGACCAGGACGGCCGTTCCGGCCGTCTCCAGGTACAGCGTGGGAAGGACCAGCTCCGCGTCGACCGCCTCGTAGAAGCCGAACAGCCCCGTGGTGAGGCTCAGGAACAGCGCGCCCAGCGCGCCGGCCGTGAACAGCGCGGTGAGGGCGGCGACCGGGCCGAGCCGGCGCACGGGCGTGACCAGCAACGCCGCGGCGAGCAGGACGCCCACGACGCCGTCGAGCAGGAAGAGCGGGCCGATGACGGCGAGGTCCCGGTAGCCCTCGGCCCACAGCCGCAGATGGATCGCGGCCGCCGCCGCCGTCAGGCCCGTGCCGGCCAGGCGCAGGACGAGCGTCGCGGCCGCCCGCTCAGTAGCCATGGTCCGGAGAGGTCGTGCGGTCGGCCGGCGCCGGGGCCCGACCGACGCTGATCTTCGTCTTCATGCCGAGGTCCTTGTGACCGCCGACCGGGCAGTAGACCTGGTACGAACCCGGCTTCAGCGTCACCGTGAGGGTCGTGGACCGCCCCGGCTGCAGCGTCTTGGTGCGGTGCTCGCCGCCGGCGCCCTCGATTTCGAGCGCGTGGAGGTGACGGCCCATGTTCTGCGCGGTGAAGGTGTAGCGGCCGGACGGGAACGTGTCCTTCGGGAGCTGGATGTGGAAGTCGGTCAGCTTCGCGGTGACCTGGGTCGCCGAGGAGGCGTTGTCCGCCGAGGTCCGGGCCGTGGCCCCGCCGCCGCTGCCGCCCCCGCAGGCGACGAGCAAGGCGGTCAGGCCACCGGCGGCGGTCACACCGAGAAGCACATGACGGCGGCTGGACGGGATGGTCATGATTCGGTCCTCCGGATCGTCCCCCTGCAAGGGGTACGGCGCTGCCGCCCCGAGGGATTGCGGCGTGCGGGATCACGGCCCGCCCGATCCCGTCCCGGAGGATCCCGCCCCACGAGGCTCCTGTCCCGGGCCCGCACGGCCGGAAGCGGGAGGAGAATCGACGTGAGGCGATCCGGCCGGATCCAGTCGGGTCGGGGCAATCCCTTTCGGGCCGCGGAACGTATTCCTGTCATGTGGCGCATGGGTGTTTCCCGCGGGCGGCCGCCCGACGAGACACTGCTCGCCGGTCTGACGACGAGTGATCCGGAGCTCGCCGTCGCGTTCGTGCGCCGTTTCCAGCGCACCGTCTTCGGTGTGGCCCTCGCGGTGCTCGGCGACCCCCAGCTCGCCGAGGACGTCGCGCAGCAGACCTTCGAGCGGGCGTGGCGGCACGCGCAGGTGTACGACCCCCGGCGCGGCTCGGTGCGGGCCTGGCTGACCGCCATCGCGCACAACCTGGCGATCGACGTGGCGCGGGCCCGGCGGGCGAGTCCGGTCGCCTCGGAGGACCTGGACGCGCTGCTCGGCATCGTGACCGAGACCCCTGAGCGGCGGGCGCTCGCCGACGACAGCGCGGAGCGGGTCCGGCGGGCGGTGGCGGCGCTGCCCCAAGAGCAGGCACGGGCACTGGTGATGGCAGGGATCTACGGGATGACGGCACGGGAGGTCGCGGCCGCCGAGGACGTTCCGCTGGGCACGGCGAAGACCCGGATCCGGACCGGAACGCTCAAGGTGCGAGCCCTCCTCGAGGCGGAGGAGAGGCGGTGAGCGGAGTGGAGTGCGACCAGGTGCGGGAGCTCGCCGCCGAGCTGGCGCTCGGGGTGCTGCCCGCCCGCGAGCGGGCCGGGGCGGTCGCCCATCTCGACCACTGCCCCGACTGCCGTGAGCAGGTCGAGCGGCTGACCGCGGTCGGCGACGGTCTGCTCGCGCTGCTGCCGGGCGTCGAGCCGCCGGTCGGTTTCGAGAGCCGGGTCGCTGCGGCGCTGGGCGCGGCCCCCGCGCCCAGGCGCCGAGGGCACCGGCTGCGGCTGGCGGCGGCGTCCGTGGCCACGGCCGTGGCCTGCGGCTTCGGGGGATGGGCCATCGGCGCGGCGGTCGAGGACGCTCCCCTGACGGCCTCGCAGCGCGCCACGGAAGAAGTACGGGAGGCGGCCCTGGTCGCGGACGGCCACGAGGTGGGCCATGTCTACGCGCACGCCGGCGACGAGGGCTGGGTGTACATGTCCGTCGACCTCGGCGGAGCCGGCCGGGGCCGGGTGCGGTGTCTGCTCGTGCACGCCGACGGGTCGACGGACCCGGTGGGCTCGTTCCCGCTCGAGGGCGGCCGGGGGCACTGGGGAGGACCGGCCGGGGCCGGTCCGGGGACGGTGACCGGCGTTCGTCTGGTGGCCGCGGACGGGAGCGTTCTCGCCACGGCGCGCTTCCCGCAGAGCTGAGCCCCCGCGGGCCGACGGGCGCAGGGGCTGTCCCGGGCCCGGCACCCGGCGCCGGCTCGTGGGGCGGGCCCTCAGCCGTCCGCCGCCGTGGGAACTCCCGGGCGGGGACGGGCGAAGACGTGTGCATGCCCGCACGGCCCGCAGGGCCGGGACGGTTCGCCTCCGTGCGAAGATCGCGACGTGAACGGCATACGCTTCCGCCTCGCCACCGACGCCGACCTGGCCTCCGTCGTCCGTCTGCGTGACGACGCCGCTCGCTGGATGCTCGCTCAGGGCGTCACCGGCCAGTGGCAGCCGGGCGAACTGGACGAGGACCACTTCCGCCGCGTCATGACGAGCGGAGAGGTCTGGCTCGCGGAGGCCGACGGCCGTCCGGCCGGGGCCTGGGAGCTGTGGTGGACGGACGAGGACGCCTGGGGGCCGCAGCCGCCGGTGGCCGGTTACGTCCACCGCCTGATGGTGGACCGCAGGAGCACCCCGCCGGGGACGGGGCGGCTGCTGCTCCAGGCCGCCGAGCGCCGTGTGGCCGCTGCGGGGCGGGAGTTGGTGCGCCTGGACTGCCTGGCCGGCAACGCGCGCCTGAACGGGTACTACCTGAGCGCGGGCTACCGGGTCGTCGGCCACAAGGCGGGCAAACCCCAGCCGGGCGGCGCCCCCAAGTCGTTCACCCTGCTGGAGAAGGCGGTGCCGGTTCACGGCGGGTAGGCGTCGCCGGTTCCCGCGGTGACGGTCGGGGGCCGGCGGAAGGCCACTGCTCGCCGCCGCCTCCGGCGTGGCGGCGAGCACCCGCGGCTGGGTGCTTCCCCACGCAGCGGCGCCACATCCGCGCCCCGCGGATCCACGGCCGGGGTCGGCCGGCGGTGGCCTTCGCGCTGTGCCGGCAGCTGGTCTTCGGTACTCGTGCCCGGCGATGCCGGTATCCGGGCGTCGGGAACGCTGATCGGCTCCGCGATCCTCGTCGCCGGCACCGTCGTCATGATGCCGGGCCGGCTCACCGGGGGAAACCGGAAGAGCGGCGCCGCACCGCAGACCCTGTCCGAGCGGTCCTGTCCGGAGCCGGGCGGCCGGGGCGGTCGCCGTGGGGAGCCGGGGAAGGACGGAGCCGCGCCGGTCTCGGCCGCACCGCTGCCGGGCTCTGCGCGGGCTCCGGACCGGCTCGTGGAACACGGGCCTTCACCGGCTCCGGCCCCCGGCGGTGTGCCGGGGGCCGGAGCCGGACGACGTCTCCCTCACGGCGGAGGCCGGGGGCGGCTTCTCAGGCCCGGGCCGCCCGGGGCCTCTCGCCCGGGCTCACCAGTAGGTCCCGCCCAGGGGTACCTCGTTGCCGGCGGCGAAGTAGTCGTGCCACTTCACGCCCGTGCCCACGAACCTGCCGCCGTTGCTCACGGCCGCGTAGACGTCGGCGGCCGGTCCTCGGGTGAAGGTGACGACGTCGTCCTTGCCGTCGCCGCTGAAATCACCGGTGCCGGGTACCTCGTTGCCGGCGGCGAAGTAGTCGTGCCACTTCACGCCGGTGCCCACGAACCTGCCGCCGTTGCTCAGCGCCACATACACATCAGCCGCCCGGCCCCTGGTGAACGTCACCACGTCGGCGCGGCCGTCTCCGTTGAAATCACCCACGGAAGGGGCCTCGGCCCCGGCGGCGAAGTAGTCGTGCCACTTCACGCCGGTCCCCAGGAACCGGCGGCCGTTGCTGAGCGCCACGTAGACGTCGGCGGCCGGTCCTCGGGTGAACGTCACCAGGTCGGCGCGGCCGTCTCCGTTGAAATCACCCACGGAGGGTACCTCGTTGCCGGCGGCGAAGTAGTCGTGCCACTTCACGCCCGTGCCCACGAACCTGCCGCCGTTGCTGAGCGCCACATACACATCAGCCGCCCGGCCCCTGGTGAAGGTGGCGATGTCGTCCTTGCCGTCTCCGTTGAAATCCCCCACGGCCGGGATCTCGCTGCCGGCGGCGAAGTAGTCGTGCCACTTCACGCCGGTGCCCACGAATCGGCGGCCGTTGCTCAGCGCCACGTACACATCAGCCGCTGAACCGCCGGTGAAGGTGGCGATGTCGTCCCTGCCGTCACCGTTGAAATCCCCGACGAGAGGCTTTTCCCGGCCGGCGGCGAAGTAGTCGTGCCATTTCACCCCCGTACCCACGAATCGGCGGCCGTTGCTCAGCGCCACATACACATCAGCCGCAGTGCCCCTGGTGAACGTCGCGACGTCGTCCCTGCCGTCGCCGTTGAAGTCGCCGCTGACACTGCTGAATCCGTAGGGACGCTCCACCACGTCCGCGTGGGCGGTGCCGCTCACGAACGCCGTGGTCGCGATGGCCGCAAAGGCGGAGAAGGAGGCGATCAGCGCTCGCCAGATCCGTCGTTCTCGCAACTTTCCCCCTGATGAGAATGATCCTGATTCCACGAGCGGGAACCGGGTCACAGGCTCGCACGGGCAATCCGAGCCCGTCCAGGACAAGAAGACAGAAATACCGTCGATGGAGCACTCGGTATTCGATCAGGCGTTCCTTCCGGTGAACGGAAATTCCGCATTCCTCCACACCGGAAAGCAGGGACAGCTTCCGAAGAAATGATTCTTCGGTCAGGGGGTCACCATCGCGAATGTGAGGTACCTGGTTCCTCCGGATGCGTAGTCCGCGGGATTTTCCAGGGGTCCGTCCCGGCTACCTCGATCGAATGAGCCGGAACACCACAGCGTCGACCGGGACCGCCTGCCGATGCCGTACGACGGCCGGAGGAAATTCCCGCGCCCGCTCTTTCCCCGTCGCCGGGCTGCGCGCCGACGGGCTGACCGCGTGATCGGCTTCCGCCCGGTCAGGGCCCGTGGCGGCGGACGGCCACGAGCGGCTCCGGCGGACAGACCGTCGGCCCGGCCCGGACCCCGGCCGGGAACGGCGCCACCACAGGGTACGGCTGCGCCGCCCGGCGTGGATCGCTGCTCCGCCCCTCCCGGGCCGCAGCCCGTCGACACCCGGGCTTGCAAACGGTACCCAGGTACAGGTCTAGCGTCGGAGGTGCCCCCTCCACAGGGACACGACGACGGGAGTGAAGGCTATGAGTGATCTTGCATGGGTGCCGTGGTCCTGCACGCTGCCCACCGAGGAACGGCCCTTGCGGGTCGCGGAGTGGGACGCGCTGCTGTCCGAGCGGCTGACCTCGCTGTCCCGGCCGCAGCCGCTCCGCCTGCGTCTCGTCCTGGCAGCCGGCGAGGGCGTCGAGGAGCGGGTCCGTGACCTGACGGGGCGCGAGAGCGGATGCTGCTCGTTCTTCACCTTCACCGCCACTGCCGACGAGGACCTGATCCATCTGGACGTCTCGGTGGACCGGGCGCACCTGGCGGTCCTGGACGCCCTCGCGGCCCGGACCGCCGCCGGGGAGCAGCGGTGAGCGCGGGCCTGCGCAGCGGGCAGGTCGCGGAGGCGGCCGGGGTGAACGTCCAGACGCTGCGCTACTACGAGCGGCGCGGCCTGCTGGCCGAGCCGGAACGCAGCAACGGCGGCCACCGCCTGTACGGCGAGGACGCGGTGACCGTGCTGCGGGTGATCAAGGCCGCGCAGCGGCTCGGGTTCACGCTGGAGGAGGTCGCCGAACTGCTGGAGGCCGGCCGCCACCGGCACGGCCGCCCCGTGGCCGGGCTCCAGGACCGGGCCGCGGCCAAGCTCGCCGAGGTCGACGCGAGGATCGCCGACCTCACCACCATCCGCACCGCCCTGGCCGCCGCCCTGGAGGCGGGCTGCGACGACCTGACCGTCTGCGCGTCCAGCACGTGCTGCCCCATCCCCTTCACCGGCCTCGCCGAGGAGAACCGCCATGTCGGCCCCTGCTGCTGACCGACGCCCGCACCGTGCCCCGAAGGCACTCGGGGCTCTGGCCGCGCTGGCCTGTGCGGCCTGCTGCGCGCTGCCCGTCCTGATCACGGCGGGCGTCGTCGGGGCCGGGGCCGGGGCCGGGGCCGGGGCCGGGGCCGGGGCCGGGGCCGGGACGGTGGTGGGCCGGCTGCCCGCCCTCGCCGTCGTCCTGGCCGTACTCGCGGCCGGCACCTGGTGGTACGGGCAGCGCCGCGGCTCCCGCTCCTGTTCACCGAAGAGCGCGGGTGAGGACGGGTGCGGCTGCGCGGCGGACACCGGCCCGACGAAGACCGGCTGCACGGGCCGCCGGTAGGGCCGGCCGGTACGACCGTCGCTCCCTCCGTCGCCCCGCGTGCCGCCGCCCCCCTGTGTGCGGGCGCCGCCCCTTTCGGGACCGGCGGCGCCCGGCCGGTCCGGCCGGGCATCCGCGAGCACGGGGACCGGATCCGGATCGGTGCCGTCGCCCTGGCCTGCACCGCAGCGGTGGTCGCCTCCGGCCCGACGGTGGCTTCGGCCGTATCCTGGCCGCGTACGGCGGGATCTTCGGGGCCGGGCCGATCGCCCGGGGCGGGATCGCCGACGGCCGCCGGCCCGGCCGCCACGACGCCGTCGGAGCCCTGGTGCGCCCCGCGAGACGGCCGTGACCGTGGACGCGCCCCCCGCCGCCGACCGGGCGGCGGTACACCCGGACTTCCCCGGGCACCAGAGGGAACGGAAAGACCGTGACGGACGAGCAGGACCTGACCGAGACCCAGCGACGGCACTGGCAGGACACCTACACCGCCCACCCGGGCATGTACGGCGAGCAGCCCTCCGCCCCGGCCGTCCACGCGGCCGGCGTGTTCCGCACGGCCGGAGCCCGGGACGTGCTGGAGCTCGGCGCCGGGCACGGCCGCGACGCCCTGTACTTCGCCCGCCAGGGATTCACCGTCCGGGCCGCCGACTTCAGTCCCGCCGGGCTGGAACAGCTGCGCGACGCGGCCCGGGCCCGAGGCGTGGCCGAACGGGTCACCACCGTGCTGCACGACGTCCGCGATCCGTTGCCGCTGCCGGACGCCTCGGTGGACGCGGTCTTCGCGCACATGCTGCTGTGCATGGCCCTGTCCACGCAGGAGATCCGCACGGCGGTCGGCGAGATCCGCCGTGTCCTGCGGCCCGGCGGCGTCCTCGTCCACACCGTCCGGCACACCGGCGACGCCCACTACGGCGCCGGCACCGCCCACGGCGACGACATCTACGAACACGGCGGCTTCGCCGTCCACTTCTTCGACTGCGCCCTGGTCGACGCCCTCGCCGACGGCTGGACCCTGAACGAGATCCACCCCTTCGAGGAGGGCGACCTGCCCCGCCGCCTGTGGCGCGTCACCCAGACGCTGCCCCGCTGACCGCGGTACCCGTACCGGACGTCACCGTCCACGGCGTCCGGGCGGCGGACGCGGCCGCGGTCACCGCGCGATCTCCCAGATGTGGCCGCCCGGGTCGCGGAAGCCGGCGGTACGTATCCCCCAGGGCCGGTCCATCGGGCCGTTCAGCAGCGTCACGCCGCGGGCGGTGAGGTCCTTGCACATCGCGTCCACGTCGTCCACGGGGAGAGTGAGCTGCATGCGGGAGCCGGCGTCCGGAGCGGCGATGTGCGCGGGGCTGATCAGCTCGTGCGCCGCGGTGGACCTCAGCAGGTTGATGAGGGTGTTCCCGAAGCTGAAGACGGCCGAGTCGTCGTCCTCGAAAGTCACCGGAAGGCGGAACACGTCACGGTAGAACTCCTTCGTGGCCTCCAGATCCTCCGTGAACAGGGTGATGGCGCTGATCTCTGCGGGCCACGTGGTTGCGCTCGTCGTATCGGTCACGGGGAGCAAGGATCTACGAGTTCCTGCGGCTTGCACAGGCCGTGGAGGGCATTTCCTCGTGGACAGGACCGGGCCCGCCGGGGCTCCTCCGTGGACCCTCCGCCCTCCGGGCCGGCCAGGAAGCGGACTCCTGCCGGGCGTGGCAGGCGGATCCGAGTCGCCGTCAGGGCGTCGGTGGCCGAGCGCCGGCCCTCGCCGGTACCGCCGGGATCGGGGCGGTGGTGCATCTGCCGGCCACCGCCGTCGAGGAGGGCCCGGCCCTCCTCGACGAGCGGTGTCCTGGCCGGCCCGCTCACCGGCTGCCGGCGGTCCGACGGCCCGGACTCACTTCAGGTGCCGGTCCAGGAACCGGCACCCGTCCTCCAGCTCGAACCACGGGGTGCCGGTGTGCCCGCCCGGATTGGCGTGCAGCGTCTTCTCCTTGCTGCCGAAGGAGTCGAACAGGTCCAGGGCCCGCTGCCGGGGGTTGCCCTCGTCGTCCCACTGCAGCAGGAACAGCAGCGGGACGGTGACCTGCCGGGCCTCCTCGCGCTGGGCGCGGGGCACGTACCCCCCGGCGAAGAAGCCGGCGGCCGCGATGCGCGGCTCGGCCACCGCCAGCCGGATGCCGAGGGCGGTCCACCCCCCGGAGTACCCGACCGGGCCGCCGATCCCGGGCAGTTCGAGGAGGGCGTCCAGAGTGGTCTGCCATTCCGGGACCGCGTTCTCGACCAGCGGGCCGATGAAGGACTCGAAGATCTCGTCGACCGGCTCGCCGGCCTGCATCGCACGGCGGAGGTCGGCGCGGGCCTGTTCGTCGGCGGCGGAGCGGGGCCGGTCACCGCACCCGGCGGCGTCGATGGTGGCCACCGCGTAGCCGCGCGCCGCGGTGTACCGGGCCCGGGCCACCAGCCGGGGGTCCGCCTTGGGCAGGCCGTTGTTGTGGGCCATCAGGACCAGCGGGGCCGGTGCGGATCCAGACGTCCACAGGGTGCCGGGGATCTCGCCGAGGGTGAATGCGCGTTCGAGGACGCCGTCGTCGAGGCGCTGCTCGGAAGTGAATCGCATGGTCGTGCCTTTCGGGAGTGCTCGTGAACGGCGCTCCCGGACGACCTATCGCCCGACCGTGACCCCGGAGAGGAGCACCCATGTCGATGTGTTCACGGGTACCACCTCCTCGTTCTCTCGCACGGCTTCCCGGAAGGTAGCAGCGGCCCCGGTGGTCCGCCAAACAGGTTTCTGCGGTGGCTCCGTGCCCGGATGTCACGGAGCCGCTCCCGGCGGGCCGCACCGCACCTCGACATACGGGCTCACCGGGAGAGTGCGCCGAGAGGCTCCGAGGAGCTCCGCCCGGACAGGTGTCCCGCCGGCGACGTCGCTGAGGGTGGCTGCGCCCGGCCCGGAGGAGGGGCCGGGTTCCCGCCCGCTCGCGGGCCCTCCGAAACACAACCGTTGCAATCCGCAGCGCAGTTGCTGCGTCGCAGGTCAGTGACTGTACGGCACGGTTCGTGCAGGCGCTTCGGCTTCTTCGTTCCGCGATGTCACCGAGATCGGCGTGGTGCTGCCTCTTGACTCCGTCGCTCGGCGGCCGCTTCACTCACGTTCTAAATTAAGCCGTGAGGGTGACGTTCGGGCAGGCAGCGCGTGCCGCCCGCTCTCCGGCTTCTCGCTCCTCCGGAAGGGACACCTGGAGCCATGCGCAGATACAGAGCCGTAGCCAGTGGTGCGGTCGCCGTCGCTCTCCTCGCCACCGCGACCGCGTGCGGAGGCGGTTCCTCGAACGAGGGCGGTTCCAACGAGTCGCCGAAGACCCTCACCTATTGGGCGTCCAACCAGGGGCCGAACATCGAGGCCGACAAGAAGGTCCTCGCGCCGGAACTGAAGAAGTTCGAGCAGCAGACAGGCATCAAGGTGAAGCTGGAGGTCGTCCCCTGGTCCGACCTGCTGAACCGCATCATGACCGCCACGACGTCCGGGCAGGGCCCCGACGTCCTCAACATCGGCAACACCTGGTCGGCCTCCCTGCAGGCCACCGGTGCGCTGCTGCCCTGGAACGAGGAGAACTTCTCCAGGATCGGCGGCAGGGACCGGTTCCTGGAGGCCGCCCTCGGCTCCGCCGGCGCACAGGGCCAGGACCCCGCCGCCGTGCCGCTCTACTCGATGTCCTACGCGCTCTACTACAACAAGAAGATGCTCGCCGACGCGGGCGTCGCCAAGCCGCCGGCGACCTGGGACGAGCTGGTGGCCGCCGGAAAGAAGCTGACCGGGAACGGCAAGGCCGGCCTGGGGGCGGAGGGCTCGAACCTCTCCAACAACATCCACCAGGTGTTCGTCCTCGGCAAGCAGCACGGAGCCGACTTCTTCACCGCCGACGGCAAGCCCGACTTCACCTCGGACGGAGCCGTCGCCGCGGTGAAGCAGTACGTGGACCTCATGGCCAAGGACAAGGTCATCGCGACGGGCAACGCCGAGTACGCCCAGAACCAGTCGCTGGGCGACTTCGCCAAGGGCCGTACCGCGATGGTCCTGTGGCAGGCCGCTGCCTCCACGTTCAAGTCCCAGGGCATGAGCGACGACGAGTGGGGCGTCGCCCCCGTCCCCGTGCAGTCGGGCACCCCCGGCCAGGGCAAGGCCGTCAACTCGATGGTCTCGGGCATCAACATGGGCGTCTTCAAGAACACCGACAACCTCGACGGGGCCATGGAGTTCGTGAAGTTCATGACCAGCGACGCCGAGCAGAAGATCCTCTGTGCCGCCTACGGCTCCATCCCGCCGGTCAAGGCCGCGCAGAACGACCCGGCCTTCGACCGCCCCGAGCTGAAGGTCCTGCGTGACACCCTGGCCACCAGCGCGGCGCCGCTCCCGCAGGTGCCCAACGAGGCGCAGTTCGAGACCCTCGTCGGTACCGCGGTCAAGAACCTGTTCGCCGCCGCCGCCAACGGCAAGCCGGTGACCACCGAGTCGGTCAAGGCCGAACTCACCGAGGCCCAGCAGCAGATGCCCCAGCAGTGAGCGACGCTCTCCCGGGCACGACCGCAGTCCCGCGGGCCGGGGCGCCGGCCATGCGGAAGGGTGCCCCCGGGGCGGCGCGAGGCCCGCGCCGCCCCGGGCGGGTCCACCGCATCGCAGGGCCCTGCCTCTGATCCTTCGAGAGCGCCCCGGCCTTCAGGCCGGGGCGCTCTCGCGTCTTCGGCCTGCCGCGCCCGTACCCGTGGGCGCGGGCCCGCGCCGTCTGCCCGCGCCCGCGGTGGTCCGCATCCGATCTGCCCGCGCCCGCGGTGGTCCGCATCCGATCTGCCCGCGCCCGCGGTGGTCCGCATCCGATCTGCCCGCGCCCACGGCGGTCCGCATCCGATCTGCCCGCGCCCACGGCGGCCCGCGCCGTCCGGCCGCGCCCACGGCGGCCCGCGCCGTCCGTCCGCGCCCACGGCGGCCCGCCGGTCCGGCACCGGAGACCGCCCCCGGCCGCTTCGGCTCGGTCCGGCACCGTAGGGGGTCCGATCGGTCATGGTCTGCCCGGCACGGCGCGTGTCTTCTCGCCGCGGCGGCCTCGTGATGAAGCCGCCGAGCCCACGATGATCGCCGGGCCTCATTGACATTCCTCTCCTTCCCTCGGAATCCTTGGGAGAGCGCTCTCCCATAATGGGTGGCCGAGGAGGCAGACACGCATGACCGAAGAAGAACGTGCACGACTGCTCGAAAAGCTGGACCTGCGGCAGAGAGTGCGCCTTCTGACGGGCGCGACCACCTGGCGCACGGTCTCCGAACCCGCCGTCGGTCTGGGAGAGATGGTGATCTCGGACGGCCCCGTGGGAGTGCGGGGAGAGTCCTGGGACGAACGGAGCACCTCTCTGCTGCTGCCCTCGCCGTCCGCTCTCGCGGCGATGTGGGACGACGCCCTGGTGGAACGGCTCGGGAGCCTGCTCGCGGCCGAAGCGCGCCGCAAGGGGGTGCATGTGGTTCTGGCCCCCACGCTCAACCTGCACCGGTCACCGCTGGGCGGCCGCCATTTCGAGTGCTTCGCCGAGGACCCGGAACTGACAGGCCGGACCGGTGCCGCGCTGATCCGTGGCATCCAGGCGCACGGTGTCGCCGCGGCGGCGAAGCACTACGTCGCCAACGACTCCGAGACCGAACGGCTCACCGTGGACGTCCGCGTCACCGACCGCGTCCTGCGGGAGGTCTACCTGGCTCCCTTCGAGGCTGCCGTGGCCGCCGGGGTGTGGCTCGTCATGGCCGGCTACAACGCCGTCAACGGAGCCACGATGACCGCGAGCCCCCTGCTGGCGGCGCCGCTGAAGGACGAGTGGGGGTTCGACGGCGTCGTCGTGTCCGACTGGGGAGCTGTGCGCACCACCCTGGCTCCGGCACTCGCCGCCCACGACCTGGTGATGCCCGGGCCGGACGGCGTCTGGGGAGAGGCGCTGGTCCGTGCGGTGCGTGAGGGCACGGTGCCCCCGGAGGCCGTCGAGGACAAGGCCCGCCGCGTCCTGCGGCTCGCCGACAGGGTCGGCGTGCTCGGTGCGCCCCGGCACGCCTCCGTCGCGCCGCCGGACCCCGGCGACGCGCGGGAACTGGTCCGGCGGGCTGTCTCCGCCGGCTCGGTGCTGCTGCGCAACGACGGTCTGCTGCCGCTGGATCCCGCCGCCCTCGAAACCGTCGCCGTGATCGGGGCGCCCGCCACCCGGCCGCGCGTCCAGGGCGGCGGCAGCGCCGGCGTGTACCCGCACCATGTCGTCCCCCCGCTGGCAGGCGTACGCGACGCCCTGGGGGAGAGCGTGCGCGTCGTCCACGCGCCAGGCCCCGATCCCGGCTCCCCGCCCCTGCCCCTGGACCGGTCGCGGTGCCGGGACCCCCGAAGCGGCAGGCCAGGGGTGCTGGTGCGCGCGCTCGACGAGCAGGGGAACGAACTCCACGCCGAACACCGCTGGTCCGGACGCCAGCTGGAGCCGCCTGTGCCTCCGGGTACCCACCGCGTAGAGGTCAGTGCCCTGCTGTCGCCCACCGAGAGCGGCGAGTGGACGTTCGGCGTGGGCGGTTTCGGGCCCATGACGCTCACGGTGGACGGCCTCTCCGTGGTGGACGCCACGGTCCGCCGGGAGACCGACGACCCGGCCGTGGTCCATGTCAACCCGCCCTGCCGGTACGGCCGTCTGCGTCTGGAGGGCACCGGGGACGTACACGTCGTGGCACGCCGTGAACTGGTTCCCGGCGCGGGCCGCGCCGTCCTGGTGACCGCCGAGCCGCCTGTCCGGACCCCGGAACTGGCGCTGGCCGAGGCGGTCGAGGCGGCGCGAAACTCCGACGTCTCGATCGTGTTCGTCGGCACGACGGAGGAGGACGAGTCCGAGGGCCACGACCGTGCCGGTCTCGCGCTGCCGGGCGGACAGGACGACCTGGTGCGCGCCGTGGCCCGGGCGAACCCTCGCACCGTGGTGGTCGTCAGCGCGGGCGGTCCGGTCGAGCTCCCTTGGCGCGAGGACGTGGGCGCCGTGCTGCTGTGCTGGTTTCCCGGCCAGGAGGCGGGAGCCGGCCTGGCCGACGTGCTGCTCGGGCGGACCGAGCCGGCCGGACGCCTGCCGACCACCTGGGCGGCCTCCCTCGCCGACGCTCCGGTGGTCAGGACCCGGCCCGAGGACGGTGTGCTGGAGTACGCCGAGGGACTGCACATCGGCTACCGTGCCTGGCTGCGCGCCGGGCGGGCGCCCGCCTACTGGTTCGGGCACGGTCTGGGCTACACGACGTGGGACTACGAGCGGCTCGACGTTCCGAAGGTCACGCACGACGACGGCTCCCTGACGGTTCGCGTCCACGTCCGCAACAGCGGCACCCGCCGGGGACGTGAGGTCGTCCAGGTGTACCTGGCCAAACCCGGCTCGCCCCTGGAGCGGCCGGTGCGATGGCTCGCCGGCTACGCGGCGGTGGAGGCCGGACCGGGCCAGCTGGTGACCGCGCGGATCGATGTGCACGCCCGGGCCCTGCGGCACTGGTCCGAGGCGGACGCCGCATGGCGCACCGAGGCCGGGGTGTGGCGGGTGCTGGCCGGCAGATCGGCCGGAGATCTGCTGCTGTCGGCGACCGTGCGCGTCGAGCACGGTTCCTGAGCCGGAGAGCGCTCCACCGCCTGGTGGCGGGCGGGTAGGCTTACCGGCCATGGCCAGACAACTGCCGACGCTGGAGGACGTCGCCCGGGAGGCGGGCGTTTCGCGCGCCACCGTTTCCCGCGTCATCAACGGCATCCGCAACGTCGACCCCGCCATCCAGGACCTGGTGCGAGGCGCGATCGACCGCACCGGCTACATGCCCAACCGGGCTGCGCGTTCTCTGGTCACCCGGCGGGCCGAGACCGTTGCGCTGGTCGTCTCCGGTTCGAGCGACGGGGGGTCCGAGGACGATCAGGCCGCCTTCGCGGCCCGGGTCTTCGCGGATCCCTTCTTCGGGCGTGTGGTCAGCGGAGTGATCGGTTTCCTGCGGCCGCGGTCGATGCACCCTGTGCTGATGTTCGCCGAGACCGAGGCATCCAGGCAGCAGGTGGTGACGTATCTGCGGCAGGGCAGCGCGGACGGCGCGCTGATCTTCTCCACGCACGCCGAGGATCCGCTGCCCGGCCTCCTCGCGGACGAGGGCCTGCCGTGTGTGCTCTTCGCCCGGCCCGCGCTGGTGACCCCGGTGAGCTACGTCGACCTCGCCCACCGGGACGGGGGACGGCTCGCCGCCGAGCACCTGCTGGCCCGTGGGTGCCGGCGTGCCGCGACCGTGAGCGGCCCCCTGGACCTGCCTGCCGCCCAGGACCGGCTGGCGGGCTTCCAGGAGGCCATGGCACGCCGCGGTCACCCGTACATCCCGATAGCCGAGGGCCGCTTCACGCACGACAGCGGCGCGGCCGCGATGGCCCGTCTCCTGGCCGAGCACCCGAACATCGACGGAGTCTTCGCGGCCAACGACCTGATGGCGCAGGGGGTGTGCCAGACACTGGGGGAGCACGGCAGGAGGGTGCCGGAGGACGTGGCGGTGGTCGGCTTCGACGACTCGGTCACGGCGAGCACCTGCCGCCCCCCGCTGACCACGGTCCGCCAGCCGATGGAGGAGATGGCGGCCGCGATGGCCCGCATTCTCCAGGAGCACATCGAGGGCACCCGCGAGGAGCCCACGTCGCTGATCTTCGAACCGGCACTGGTGGTACGCGAGTCGGCATAGCCGCGCCGCCCCGCCCCGCGCCGTTGCCGTGTGCGGCCGGGGCGACGGAACGGAGAGGCCCGCCCCCGCCTGGTCAGGAGGCGCGGAGCGGGCCGGATCGGAGCTTCAGGAGCCGTCAGGGCAGGCGGTGGTCCTCGTTCAGGACGGCACCGCGTTCGGGGCGGTAGAGGTCGAAGCCCCGGGTGTCGCACTGCAGGCCGCCGACGATGCAGTGGTCGACAAGGGCCTTGAGGGTGCGCTCCTCCCACGCGTTGAAGAAGTCGTAGTGGAAGGAGTAGCCGCGGCCGCTGGCCAGGCGGACCTGGCTCATGTCGCCGTTGACAGGCCACGCCATCTTGAACTCGATCATGGGCAGGGCGACCGGGTGGGAGGCCGGGCACATGTTGTCGTTGGTGCCGGGCTTGACCACCGTGTAGGCCATGTGGCCCTGGTGGTTCGGGGTGTCGAGGTACTTCCCGTCCCAGCAGCTGGGGGCCTGCATGCGCAGGTTGAGCTGGACGTCGGGCCGACTCGGACAGCTCGCCGGGATGTCGGTGTTGAAGAAGCTGTCACCGCACTCCCAGCCCTCGACGAACCCTTTGTGGGACCGGAACTCCTGGGCGGTCTGCATCGGGTTGCCGACGACGAACCGCAGCCCCTTGGGGAAGGGCCGCACGCTCCGGTAGTCGGTCACGCCCGCCTTGTAGTAGATGACCTGCGGGCCCACGGGCAGGATCTTCTGGTCGCCCTTGTAGAGCGAGGGCATCCAGTACGCGGAGGCGTCCGCGGGCGCCTTGCAGGTGGTGTTCCCCCCGTAGAGCGAGCCGGTGGTGCTGGCGGCATTGGTGGAGGTGTTGCCCATGAACGTGTGGTCGTGGGACTTGCCGAACTGGCCCGGGTAGACGATCGGGTCGTCCGGCGCGGTGTGGGTGACGGAGCAGCCGGCCTGGAACTCGTGATGGTAGGCCGGGGGCGGGGTGGCCGTGGAGGGGACGACGCCGGTGACCTGGGGTACGGCCGGGATGTAGCCGTCCCCGTCGGCGTCGTCGCCCGAGGCCTGTGTGGAGGCGGCCATCCGGTGGCCGGTGTGGTTGACGGCCGCAGCGACGGCGGGCGGGGCGCCGTCGCTCGGGTCGGCGGCCCGGGCGATCGTGCCGATGCCGAGGGCGCCGGCGATGAGGGCCGTGCTGACGAGGAGTGCGGAGAGCCGCTTCGGACTCGATCTCATGGGGATCTCCTGCCCGTGGGGTGGTGTCGCGTGCGCGTGCGGACGCCGCGCGACCGGTGTGGTGGGTTCCCGTGCGGTGGTGCCGGGGTGGCGGGGCCGAGCGGCCGGCCCCGCCACCCGTCATGGAGGTCCGGATCGTCAGCTGTAGACGCCGAACTCGTGGAGGGAGTAGCCCCAGCCGGTGCCGCGCGCGGTCAGCTGGAGGCGGACATGGCGTGTGGTCGCCGTGACGTCGAGGGTGTCGACGTCCCCGTTGCCGGTGGTGGTGGAGTACACCGACCGCCAGTTCGTGCCGTTGTCGGAGACCTGGACCTCGTAGGACCGGGCGTAGGCGGGGTCCCAGACCAGCTGGAGTCTGCGGATGGCGGTGGGTGCGCCCAGGTCGACCTGGATCGACTGCGGATCGCTCCAGTCGCTCGCCCAGCGGGTGTTCATGTCGCCGTCCGTCGCCTTGGCGGCGGTGCAGGGGCAGTCACCGTACTGGGCCTGGTAGGACGAGGCGGTGGTGGGCTTGTTCAGCGCCACGTTCGTCCCGCTGACGGGCGGGGCGACGACCTTGACCGACTTCGTCTCGATGCCGGCGTTGCCCTTCCCGTCCTGCGCTTCGACGTAGACCTTCCACACGCCGAGCTTCTCGGGCGCGGTGACGGCGAAGGTGCCGTTCCCGGTGGACCGCCACTTCGCCTCGACGAGGCCCTTGTCGCCGGTGGCGTAGTTGCCGCTGAGGAAGATCTTGTAGGTGACCGGGTCGTTGTCCGGGTCGCGGACGTCGGCACGGACGGTGAACTCCCCTCCGGCCGGTGCCGCCGAAGCGGGTGAGACGGTCATGCTGCTGATGACGGGCGGGGTGTTGTCCCCGGCCGTGGAGCCCGCGTAGGCGCGCTTCACCGTGTAGTAGGACAGCCGCTTCAGACCGCCGGACAGGACGTTGAACCAGACCCCGCCGAAGTCGTGCTCGGTGCCGTAGTGGAAGAGAGTGGCTCCCAGGGCGACACCCCTGTGACCGGTGACGCAGTTCCACGCCTTGGTGTAGCCGTCGGCCTTCTGGACGTCGGTGGGTTCGTCCGGGACACCGTTGGCGTCGTCGGGGACCTCCCATTCGCCGGCCGGTCCGCCCTCCGTGATGATGTAGGGCTTGGTGTAACCGCCCTGCCGCCAGTCCTCCTGGACGCCGCAGATGTCGCCGTAGGAGTTCATCGCGTACAGATCCAGGTCCGGGGCGTTGCGCTTGTAGTACGGCCAGGCCCCGGTCCAGGCGTCGGTCGAGGTGACCGGGTGGTCCGGGTCGATGGAGTGGATCCTCTTGGCGACGTCGTTGACGAACGTGGTGTAGGCGTTGCGCTGCGCCTCCAGCTCGGTCCCGCTGTAGCAGTTCTGCAGTCCGAGGACGGACTCGTTGCCCACGTTCCACATCAGCGTGCCCGGGTGGCTCTTGTAGACGTCGACCCACTTGGCGAACTCGGTGAGCATGTTGTTCTTGTACGTCGTGTCGGTGACGTAGTTGACGCAGCCGCCGCTGCCCGGGCCGCCGCCCGGCTGCAGCCAGAAGCCGTTGATCACCCGGATGCCGTTGGCCGCCGCGGCGTCGAGCAGCGGCTTGGTGGAGCCGTCGGTGCCCCAGGTGCGGACGGTGTTGACGCCCATGGACTTCAGGTCGGGCATGTATCTGGGGGCGTCCGCGATCGACGGACCCCAGGTGAAGCCCTTGACGGTGTACGGCTGACCGCCCACCTGGAGCTGCCAGTTGCCCTGGGAACCGGTCACCTTGACCGCGCCCCCGGGCGCGGGAGGGGTGCCGCCCGCGGAGCCGTAGACCTGGAACTCCCACAGCGAGTAGCCGTAACCGCCGGCCCGCGCCGTACCCAGCATGCGCACATAGCGGCCGGAACCGGAGACGGCCAGGTCGTCGGTGCCTCCGTCGCTGTCGGTGACGGTCTTCAGGGTGCGCCAGTCGGTGCCGTTGTCGGACGCCTGGATCTCATAGGCCCTGCCGTAGGCGGACTCCCAGGTGAGGACGACGCGGCTGAGGTCGGACACCTGGCCGAGGTCGACGCGGATCCACTGCGGGTCGCTCCACTGGCTCGCCCACCGGGTGCCCGTGAGGTTGCCGTCGACCGCCGCCGAGGGGGAGTAGCCGTCTCCTTCCTGGGAGGAGGCGGAGACGGGCTTTCCCTGGGACAGCAGGGTGTCGGCGGCCGCCGCGCCCGGTGCCGCCGCGATTGAGAAGGAGGACGCCAGCAGGGCGCCGAGTGTGACGAGCAGCGCGGCCTTTCGTGGGCGGCCGGGGGCGAGAGGGGGTCTGGACACTGGGGCTCCTGGCTGAGTGGGGAGTTCGGACGGCACCGTGCCAATCTGGGAGAGCGCTCTCCCAGAGAGTGTCGTGCAGTTGTGGGCCTGTCAATGTTTCCTGGGTCAACCGTTCTGATTGCAGGGCGTTTTCGAAGGGGTGGCGGAGGGTCGGTGCCCCTGGAGCGCGCGGCCGGTCCGCGTTGCCGGGCGGCTGCGTCGTACGGGGCTCCGGCGGGGCGAGGCTCGGCCCCTCGGGGTGGAAAGGCCGCGGGCGCGGTCATGTCCGAGGAGCTGATCGGTGCAGGTCGGAGTGGGGAGGGGGGCTGCGGAGACCGTGGAGGTGCCGACGGGTGCGGGGAGATTCCGGTGTCGTCGACGGCGTGGTCGCCGCAGCCCGGGCCGACGCGCGAAGGCGTCGGCGGGCATGTCGCCGGAGAGCGCTCTCCTGTAACATCGACGCCGACGGAGGCCGGTACCGGCCGCGGCTGCCCTTCCGGGGCAGGGTCCGTGGGGTCGGGACGGGAGCTCGTGGGGCCGGGCGAGATCCGCGGGGCCGGGGCGAGAGCTCGCGGGGCCGGGCGAGATCCGTGGGGCCGGGGCGAGCGGGGCCCTCGACCACCCGGCCGGAGAACGGCGTCGCCCCGGCCGTCACCCCTGGAGCGAAACGGTCACCGCGAACGGCGCCGCGCCGCGAACGGCAGTTGCGTCAGCAGGCGGGCGGCCGACGGGGCCTCCTCCGTCTCGCGCCGCCCCCTCGCCCCAGGCGCTCGCCGGCTTCTTCGGCGGAGGCCGGCGAGAGGCGACGCCTGCTGATGTGGCTCGACGGGGCGACGGGGGCATCCGCTGCCCGAGGGGCAGGGACGAGGGGCAGGGAAGCATCCTCGGCGGGGGCGGGGTGGCCCGCCGGGGGCGCGTCAGGATCAGTCGGCCGATGCCTGCTGCGGGCCGAGGTCTGCGGGCGCGGGTTCCCACGGCTGGAACCACGGGTCGGTCCACGCCTCGGCCGTGGCGAGCAGCGGGTAGAGGGTGGCGCCGTCGAGGCTCTCGCGGATGAGGTCGGCGTGACCTCCGTGCCGCGCCGTCTCCTCGATCAGGTGGAGCAGGACCCAGCGGACCGACCATTCCCCGACCTCTTCGGGGAACCACGGAAGACCCCGCGGCACCGGAACGGCCTGCCCGAGATCCGGGATCCCCGCGATCACCGCGTCGGTCCGCTCGGCCGCCTCGGCGTACGCGGCCAGGACGTCGGCCAGGCTCTCGTCCGGGGCGAGCCGGAACTCGTCGGCGTCGGACTCGTCCGCTTTGCGCTGCGGCCCACGCCGCTGCCGGAGAACGAGGTCGGTCCAGAAGGTCTCGCACCTCGCCGCATGCTTGATCAGCCCGCCGATGCTCAGCTCGCCGACGGGGGCCGCCGTGCGGGCCTGATCGTCCGTCAAGCCGTACGCCGTGACACGGAGCGCGCGCCGCTGGTGGGCGAGGTAGGCGGTCAGCGCCGTGCGTTCGTCGGCGGCGGGCGGGGCGAATCCCGGCATGGCTGGGCCCTCTCGGAGTGCAATTCTTTGCAGAAAGTTTCAGTCGGACTCTACTGCCCCTTCCTGGCTCACGTACATGGGCCGGAAGGCCGGACCGGCACGGTTGAGTACAAGCCCCCCGCCGTACACCGTCCCGCGGTTCCGTCAGGACTACTGGACGGCGAGCTCCGCGGACCCGGACACCTACCTGGTGAAGACCGCCTGCACCCAGCCGCACGCGCTTGAGTTCTACGCGACGAAGAAGGCGTGGGCGTCGGTCGGTCAGGTGCCCACGAACAGCGCGACGCCGGCGGCCTGGGCCAAGAAGACCGCCGTGCCGTTCTGCACGGCGCAGGCCCGCACCTTTCTCGGCCTCGCCAAGAACGCCTCCCTGAAGAACGTCGGCGTCGTGACCCTCTACCCCAACCACGCGCAGGCCAAGAAGTACAACACCACCTACATCCGCTGCGCCTTCCACAAGCGCACCACGGGCAAGATGTGGAGCCTGGGCAACGCGTCGATGAAGGGCACCCGCAACGACGGCGGCGCCTACCGGCCGACCGTCCCGGTCGCCACCGCCTCCACGCTGACCTGCAGGCGGGACTCCGTCGGCGGCTACAAGCTGACCCGGCGCATCGCGTTCAAGGTCGACCGGCACCACCTGGCGCCGTTCGAGGACGTGGCGGCCGACGGCATCCGCACGTTCGCCGAGACGCCGCGCAAGACGCCGTCGGTCCTGAGCCGGCAGTCCGTGAGCTGGCCGAAGGCGACCGCCGACACTCTCACCGCCGACTTCCTTTCGGAGAGCGAACTCTTCTACACCGACGTGGAAGCCGGCCTGGCCGCGTCGATCCCCTCGGGCAGGACCCTCAGCACCCGCTGGCTCGACCCCAACGGCCGTCAGCGCCTCTACAAGGTCACCGTGCCGGGCCCGGACACCGTCTCCAAGGTGTCGTGCGGCAAGGCGACCGTGGTCACGGCGGCCGGGCAGGCCGACGGCAACCAGCTGAAGTGGACCTGGCAGTACGGCGTCGACGACTTCGAGATCTGGTCGTCCACGTCCCCGGGCAGCGGCTTCACGCTGCTGGGCACGTACAACGGTGCCGGCGAGCCTGGCCGGCCGGGCGACATCGGCGGCGGGCCGTCCGGTCATGACAAGGTGTCGTACCCGGACGCCTCGGCCCAGCCGGGTGTCACGACCTACTACCGCCTGGTCGCCCTCTACAGCGGTGGCTCCAAGTCGCGTCCCGCCACGGTGAGCGCGACGCGTCCCGCCGCGGGCTGACCCGCCGGACAGGACGGCCCGAGGCGACTGCCGCAGCCCGTTCGGCCGGAGGAGTCCCGGCGCCACCGCGGCCCGGCCGTGGCTTCGATGCCCGCGACCGGCAGGTCACGGCGACATCGATGTCACGGTCGAGTCTCCCGGCCACGGTGGCGCCGCCGAGGGCCGCCGCGCGGTCCCCGGCCTCCTCCGGCACACCGGCGGCGCCCGGCGCCCGGCGGTGTCCGGCCGGCCGGGCGGGCGGTGTCGGCCCGAGCTCCTCGGCCCCGTGGGGGCCCGAGCTCCTCGGCCCCGTGGGGGCCCGAGCTCCTCGGCCCCGTGGGGGCCCGGGCCGCTCCGGCCCCCGGCCGGACATGCCGTCATGCCCGGCCGGGGACCTCGCTCTCGGGGAGCCCGGAGCCCGTGACAAGGGCGCCGAGAGCCTCGTCCACCGTGGCGGAGAGCGGAAGCAGGCCGTCGAGACCGAGGATGCGCCACACCTGCTGGTAGTGGTCGTCGACGGCTGCCAGGCGCAGAGTGCCGGCAAGGCCGCTGAGCGCGTGGAACAGCGAGACGATCATGCTGATGCCCGAGGAGTCGAGGTAGCGCACCTCGGACGCGTCCAGGACGAGCCGGCGGCAGCCCTGCCGTATCAGGTCCTCGCACTGGGCGCGGACGCAGGCGGCGTTGTCGAAGTCGACCTCCTCCGGCAGCTGTGCCACCGCGATGTCCGCTCGCCGCATCGCCACAGTCAGCATGGACGACATGCTCCCATCCGTACCGTCCTCGTCATCCCGGTCGCCGCGGCACTTCTGCCCGCGGGTCCTCCCTCGTCCGGCCGCGCCGTACCAGCACCTGCCGTCCCGCCCTCACCGCCTGCCCGGTCCGGTGCGGACCATGCCGGTCGTCGTCGGGGACCGGCAGCCGGCCGGGCGGCGGGATCAGCCGGGCAGGTGGGTGTGGAGGCGCACCGTGGTTCCCTCGTCCGGTGCGGACCGGATCTCGACGAGGTCGCACAGCTGATGGACCAGCCACAGACCGCGTCCGCCCGACTGGCCGGGGCTGGGCATCGTCCGCCCGGCCAGGGGATTGTCCAGGTGGCCCGCGTCGCGGAACTCGCACACGAGCCGGTCCTCCTCGCCCCATGTGCGCAGCACACCCTGCCCACCGCCGTGCCGGATGCTGTTGGTGGCCACCTCCGTGGCGGCCAGGTGCAGTTCTCTCAGGCGCCGGCCGGCCAGGCCGTGTTCCGCGGCGCAAGCGGCGATCTTGTCCCGCAGGGCGGGCAGATCACCGCTCGCGTACGGGAACTCGTCGTACGGATCACAGGGGGCCGTGAACGGCGTGAACGCGTACGGGACCCGAGGATCGTAGTCCTCGCACGCCGCGGTCCGCCCGTCCGTGCGCATCTCGGGGTGACAACGGGCCATCTGCGGCAGGGCCGCCTGCTCGTGGGCGATGTCGTAGGGGCACAGCAGCCACCAGGCGGGGCCCTGGGCGAAGGCCATGTTGAGAAGCCACTCGTGGTAGCGCAGCTCGTCGGCCTCGGCGCGGCTGCGGACCTTGTCCCAGGGCGACTCGCCGATACCGCGGACGGGCCGCCCGTCCGACGCCTGCTCCGTGATCCATCGCTGCCATGCCCCGATGAGCCGGCCGGGATGGTGCGCCACTTCGGTCGTGTCGACGTAGCGCACCGCGTCGTCCCTGCGGATCGCCGCGCGCAGCAGAGATGCCTTCTCCTGGGAGACGGCCACCACGACCGCCTCGCCCCCGTCCAGCGCCTCCTGGATGAACCCCGCGGTGCCCTGGACGAACTCGTCGGGCCCGGAGTACGGGTACAGCTCGTGCCGGTAGTCCCCGCCGGGCGTGGCTGCGGACGTGGAGGGGGAGGTCACGGCGTCATCACCACCGGGATGTCGGGGATCGCGAAGCCGGACAGCTCCCAGGCGAAGCGCACGGTCTCGTTGGTGCCCTCCAGGATCACCTTGCGATCCGGAAGGTGCCTGGCGGCGTCGGCCAGGGCGCTCATGCCGGCGGCGTCGAAGAACTCCAGCGCGTGACAGAGCAGCCGCACGGTCGCCGTCCGGGCCAGGAGCGTGCACAGCACGGCGCCGAAGGCCGCCGCCCCGTCGCTGTCGACGACCCCCTCCGTCGTCCAGCCCTCCTTCCCGCTCCGGTACACACGGAAAGCCGGGGGCACCGCCCGGCCGCCCACCCGGTGGGGGTGCACACATTCGATCTGATGCAGAACGGAGAGGTCCAGGCCGGCACCGCTGTAGGCGCAGACGACCATCGCTCCGGTGTCGGCGGCGAACTCCTCGAGATCGAGTTCACTGCGCAGCCACTGCGGGTCCCGGTCCGCCCGGTCGCCGGGCCTGACATGGTGCAGCACGCGCAGCGAGCGGAAGCCCTCCCGGTCGGCGTTGGCCGCCTCGCGGCGCACGGCGGAGAGGAGGGAGCCGTCCAGCCGGGCGGGGTCGAGCACGAGCTCTCCGTAGCCGCTTCCCGCCCGGAGGCCGGGGCCGACGATCACCACCTTGTCGCCGTGCAACGCCCCGTCGGCGACGAAGGACAGGCTGCGGCCCATGACGTCGTCGGTACGGCCCAGCACCTGGCAGACGTGGTCGCCGGCGTCGACCTCGTCCAGGGTGGCCAGCATCCGCGGCGCTCTCACCACTCTCCCTCGCTTTCTCCTCCCACCCTTGATCCTACGAGGGTCCCCCGGCCCTCAGGGCGGGGCGAAGCGCATCCCCGGCCGCCCTCGGGCCCGGCTGCGGGCAGGGCGGCCGGCTCAGGCGGGGGAGGTCTCGTCGTGTTCGCCGTCGGTGCCGGCGGCGAGCAGTTCGTAGGTCTCCGTCAGCATGAGCAGCCGGGCGGGCTGGTGCCGGAGGCCGGTGACGCTGAGGGAGCCGCCCTGGGCCTGGAGGTGGCGCCGCAGCTTGAGCAGCAGGTTCAGGCCGCTGGAGTCCATGAAGGAGACGTCGGACAGGTCCATCTGCAGCAGGACGCATCCGGGCAGGACGAGGGACGTGGTCCGGGCGATCTCGGCGCTTGTCCTGCGGTCCATGTCCCCGGCGACGGTGATGACCGTGCGGTGGGGGTGGTGCTGGGTCGTGGTGGTGAGGCCGTTCATGGTCCGCCCCCCGAATCCGGGGTCGAGCCCATCACGCCCCGGCAGGGAGGCGTCAAGCACGCGGCGTGGGGCCGCGTACAGCCGGGCAGGGCAACCCGTACCGCGTCCCGGCCACGGTACGGGCCGTCGGGGCGGCGCGGGGTCTCCCACCGGACCAGGCTGGTTGTCCTTGCAGCGTGACACAGATGCCGCGCCCCCGGCCGGCCCGCCTCCCGCCGCCCGGCCGGCCCGCCTCCCGCCGCCCGGTCGGCCCGCCTCCCGCCGCCCGGCCGGTTCGGGAGCGATGACCGGCCGGACTCGACGGTGCCGGCCGCCGAAGGGTCCGGGATCCACGTCGGAGGCCGTTGTGGGCCGAGGCGCTCCGGTGCCCGCCTCCCGGAGGCGGCGGAACCGGCGGGCGAGCGCGGCCGTGCCGCACGAGTGCCCCGGCACAGCGGACATGACGACGCTGTCAGGCGAACGGACTGCGCGCCAGCTCGGAGAGCAGATGGGCCGGGTCGTCGAAAACGGCGTCGGCACCGGCCTTCTCCAGGTCCGCGCGGGCGACGCCGCCGCACAGCAGGGCCACGCACGGCACCCCGGCGCGGGTGCCCGCCTGCATGTCCCACACGGTGTCGCCGACGAACACGGCGCGTTCCGCCGGTACGCCGGCCAGTTCCAGTGCCCGTTCGACGGGCTCGGGTGCCGGTTTGCCCGCGGAGACGTCGTCGGCGCTCGCCGTCGCCTCGACGGCGTCGTCCGCGTCGATCGCCCGCCGCAGCGCGGACAGTTCGTCGTCCCCGGCCGATGTGGCCAGGACGACCGTCCAGGCGTCGTCGGCCAGCCGCCGCAGCAGGCGTCCTGCGTCCGGCAGCGCGGTCAGCCGCCCGAAGTACTGGGCGTACAGGACCTTGTGGGCGGTGCTGAGGTCCCGCACCTCGTCAGGGGCCGGGGGCGCCTTGCCGTCCTCCCCGAGCAGATGGGCGACAAGGTCCTCGGATCCGAGGCCGATCGCCCGGTGGATCGCGTGCGTCGGCACCGCGTGCCCGGCCTGGCGGAACGCCTCCCACCAGGTGACCACATGCAGATGATTGGTGTCGGCGAGGGTCCCGTCGACGTCGAACACGGCTGCCCGTTCCATGGCGGTCAGACCTCTCGCTTCTCCAGCGGCCGGACGGCGGGACCCTGGAGGACACGGCCGTCCGGGGCGAAGCGGGAGCCGTGGCAGGGGCATTCCCATGCCTGCTCCGCGCGGTTGAAGGCGACGATGCAGCCGAGATGGGTGCAGCGGGCCGAGACGGCGTGGAGCAGGCCGCCGCCGTCCCGGTGGAAGGCGTACCGGTGCCCGCCCACCCGCAGGACGGCACCGTCCCCCGGTGCGAGCTCCTCGGGAGAGGGCGTCGTCACGGACGGCAGCCGGTCGCCGACGAAGTGCTGGGCCACATGGGCCTGGTTCTTCAGGAACGACCATCCCTCGCGGACCACGGAGCCCAGCCGGCGCGGGTCGTACAGGTCCGCCCACTCGGGCTTCCGGCCCTCGACGAGGTCGGCGATCAGCTCGCCCGCCATGATGCCGCCGCTCAGGCCCCAGCCGCCGAATCCCGTGGCCACGTAGGCGTGGTGGCTGCCCGGGTGGAGCGGTCCGACGAGGGGGACGGAGTCGGTGGAGTCGTTGTCCTGGGTGGCCCAGCGATGGCTGAGAGCCAGCCCCGGGAAGCGGCTCTCGGCCCAGGCGGCGAGACGGCCGAAGCGTTCCTCGACGTCGGCGGTGCCGGGGGTGAAGTGCTCCCCGGCGACGATCAGCAGACGTGTGCCGTCGGTGTGGGGCGCGCTGCGCACGGACCGGGTGTTCTGCTCGGTGGTGATGTACATGTCGCGCGGGGCCCGGTCCGCGCCGAGGGTTCCCGCGACGACCAGTTCGCGGCGCGGGGAGAGCCGGGTGAAGAGCAGCGCCCGGTCGAAGACGGGGTGGTGCGTGGCGACCACGACCTCGCGCGCCCGCACCCGCACACCCGCGTCGGTCGTCAGGACACAGGGTGTGCCTTCGGTGAGGCCGGTGACGCGGGTCCCCTCGTGGACGATGCCGCCGCGCCGACGCAGCTCCTCCGTCAGGCCGAGCAGGTACTTCACGGGATGGAACTGCGCCTGGCCGGTCACCCGCACCGCTCCGGCGACCGGGTAGGGCAGTTCTGTGCCGGTGACGAACCCGGCCGGCAGACCGGCCTCGCGCGCCGCCTCGGCTTCCGCCCGGAGCTGCGGGACGTGCCGCGGATCCTCGGCGTACGTGCAGGCCGCCGCTTCCTCCCAGGCGCACTCGATCCCCACTTCCTCGACGGTCTCGGCGGCACGGCGGATCGCCGCCGACTGCGAGTGGGCGTACAGCCGTGCGCCTTCGCGGCCGCGGGTGCGGCGGAGACGGTCGTACACGAGGGTGTGCAGCGCGGTCAGCTTGGCCGTCGTGCGGCCGGTGACCCCGCCCGCGATCCGGCCCGCCTCCAGAACGGCCACCTCGTGACCGCGCCGGACCAGCTCCCACGCCGTGCTGAGTCCTGCCATGCCGCCGCCGACCACCGCGACGTCGACGGCGAGGTCGCGGGACGGCGGGGGAGCGGGCTCGCCGCCCGGCGCGGTTTCGAGCCAGTACGACCCCGGGAGTTCCTGCTGAGCGTTCATGGCTGCCGAGTGCCCGTCCTGCCGGAGTGACACGCGCGACCCGACGCACGGCACCGAAGGGTGCTTTCAGGCGGTTTCGCGCGATTCGTACGCGGGGACCCGCCACGGACAGCGTCAGCCGCCCCAGCCGCCCCGGTCGAGCGGGCCGCAGTGGCGCGGAAGGAGAGACCGTGAAGGCCGCCGTGTACGAAGGACCGCGTACCGTGACCGTCAAGGAGGTGCCCGACGCGAGGATCGAGCACCCCTGCGACATCCTCGTCAAGATCACCACCACCAACATCTGCGGCTCGGACCTGCACATGTACGAGGGGCGTACGTCCTTCGAGACGGGCCGCAGCATGGGGCACGAGAACCTCGGCGAAGTGGTCGAGGTCGGCTCCGCCGTCAGCAAGGTCGAGGTCGGCGACCACGTCGTCCTGCCGTTCAACGTCGCCTGCGGTTTCTGCAAGCAGTGCGAACAAGGTCTCACCAACTACTGCCTGACCATGCAGCCGGAACCCTCGCTGGCCGGAGCCGCCTACGGATTCGCCGAGATGGGGCCGTACCAAGGGGGCCAGGCCGAATATCTGCGCGTCCCCTACGGCGACTTCAACGCCCTGCGCCTGGGCGAGGACGCCGTCGAGCGGCAGAACGACTACGTCATGCTCGCCGACGTCTTCCCGACCGGCTATCACGCCACCGAGATGGCGGGTGTCTCCCCCGGCGACCAGACCCTCGTCTACGGTGCCGGGCCGGTCGGACTGATGGCCGCGTACTCGGCGATGCTCAGGGGCGCCGGCCGGGTGTGGGTCGCCGACCACCAGCAGGACCGGCTGCGCAAGGCCGAGGAGATCGGCGCCGTCGCGATCGACACGACCAGGGAGGACCCGGCCGAAGTCGTGAAGGAGGCCACGCTCGGGCTCGGCGCCGACAACGGCTGCGAGTGCGTCGGCTACCAGGCCCACGACCCGGGCGGACAGGAGGACGCGGCCCTCACCCTGAACGGACTGATCGACAGCGTCCGCTTCACCGGTTCTCTGGGTGTGGTCGGCGTCTTCCTCCCGGAGGACCCCGGCGCCGCCGAGGCCCAGGGCGAACTGGCGGCCCAGGGCAGGATTCCGTTCGACTACGGGCTGATGTGGTTCAAGGGCCAGCGCATGGGCACCGGCCAGGCTCCGGTGAAGAGGTACAACCGCGCCCTGCGCGACCTGATCGCCTCCGGCAGGGCCGAGCCCGGTTTCATCGTCTCGCACGAACTGAGCCTCGACGAGGCGCCGTCGGCCTACGCACACTTCGACAACCGTGACGAGGGCTGGACCAAGGTGGTCCTGCACCCCGACGGCCACGGCTGAGACGGCCGCATCGGACGGCCGCTTCGGGGAACCCGTCGTCCTGACCGGTGCACGGCACGAGAGGCGGCCGAGGGGCCGGATCCCCTCGGCGGTCCGAGCCGCGGCGCGACCGCAGGGACGGCGGAGCACCCGCGGCCCGGCGGCCCGGTCGTCCCTGACGCGAGGAGGAACGGAATGCCTGCCGGATCGAGTTCCAAGCGCGAACGACAGTACGAACACATCAAGGAGAGCGCCCAGGACCGGGGCGAGTCCGCCGGACGGGCCAAGGAGATCGCCGCGCGGACCGTCAACAAGGAACGGGCGAGGGCGGGGGAGTCGAGGACGGCGAGCAGGACCTCGACCCGTGACCCCAAGTCCGCGTCCCAGCGCGGCGGGCAGCGCTCGCACAGCGGGGCGCAGGGACCTACCAGGGACCAGCTGTACGAAGAGGCGAAGAAGCGCAACATCCACGGCCGCTCCTCGATGTCGAAGAAGCAGCTGGCGGACGCCCTCGGACGGTGACGCGCGGCGCGTCCCACAACGCGTCGGTCCAAAGGAGTCGGCCGTGGCCGCAGAGGGAATGATCCGGAGCGTCGCACGGCGCGGTGCTTCTCGACCTGGCATCGTGACGTGGCCGGACAGGCCGAGGAGGCCGCTGTTCGTCTGCGGGCCCTGAGTGGCAGGACGCCTCGGCATGTCCGGTACGAGCTGGCAGGTGCAGAGGCGGGCAGGGCCGGAGTCGCGCGTGACCGGGGGTGACCGATGTCGGCGACAGGTCGGCGGTGGTGGCGGAGCAGGAAGGGATCCGACCGGCAAGGCTCTCGCGACCTCGGCGAGACGATCCGCACGCCCGTTCCCCCTGGGAGCCCCCATCTCGTCGCGGTCGTCGGCCCGCAGGCCGGCACCGGCAGGACGACGACGGTCGTCGGTCTCGGCGCCGTCCTCGCTTCCGAGCGGGACGACCAGGTCATCGCGGTGGACGCCGATGACGGCACGCTGGGCCGCTACGCCCCCGCCCTCGACAACGGTTCCTCCTTACGGAACGTGGCCGCCCGTCTCGGCGAAGACGGTTTCGGCCTGGGGGAGTTCATCGCCGGCGGAGCTCTCGGACTGAAGATCCTCTCCGGCGGGGCGGGCACCGGCGCGCAGGGTGGACCGCTCGACGCCGTCTCGTACAGCGCCCTCCTCACGGCCCTCCGCTCCTACGGCGTCGTCCTGAGCGATTGCGCCACCGGCGTGGACCACCTCACCACCTTCGTCGCACTGACCGGGTCCGACCAGCAGATATTCGTCAGCAGCCTGTCCGAGTCCAGTGTCGCCGCCACCGTCGATGCCCTGGCCACCTACCGTTACCTCGCCGAGCGCAGCCATGTGGTCCTGACGGATGTCCGCGACAGCGGGACGCAACTCGATGCCCGTGAAGCTGCCGAGCGGCTGAGGGAATCCTGCCGCAGCGTCGTCGTGGTGCCGTTCGACGAACACCTCGCGAACGGTGGCCTCGTGGACCTGGAACGTGTGCAGGAGGCCACCCGGGAGGCGTACCGCGAACTGGCGGCAGCCGTCGCGGAGGGGTTCTCCCGGACGAAGCACCGGGGAGCCGGTGGGCCGGGCGCAGACCCGCACTTCCTCCCGCGAGGACCATGGCAGGGGGACGGACCGTACACGGAGGGCCCGCCCGAGCGACCTGCTGGACCTGGCGGACCTGCTGGACCTGGCGGACCTGGCGGACCTGGCGGACCTGCTGGACTTGGCGGCCGGGGTGCCGGCCCCGTCGGCGGTGCGGACGCCGCCGTCGGTGCGGACGCGGCCCGCCGTCGCCCCGATGCGGACGACTTCGTTCCCACCGGTTCGGGAATGCCTCCGATGCCGCCGCCCGGTTGGCTGCCCGCCGAACCGCCGTCGGGTTCACCGCAGCGGCACGGGACGGACCCGTCGGCGCAGTTGCCGTCGAGGTCCCCGCACGGCGGCGACGAGCCGGACCGCGCCACCCGGGTGTCGCAGGTCTCCGCCCCGCAGGGGCCCGGCGAGGAGCCTACGCCGCTGTACGACGCGCTGGTGGCCGACTGGTTCCGGGGGCGCGGGGAACAGCGGCCCGACAGCGGCCCCGCTCCGGCACCGCAGCGGCCCCGGACCCCGCACGACGTCGCCGGGCAGGCGGAGCAGGGCCGGCGGCCGTCCGAGGGCGGCTTCACCTCCTCCGGCCTGCCGCGCCGGGTGCCGCGGGCGAACTCCGCCCCCGGCAGGGCTCAGCAGCAACAGCAACAGCCTTCCGGACCACAGGTCTCGCGTGCGCCCGAGGACGTACGCGGCCGACTCGCCGATCTGCGGCGTGGCACTGCGCAAGGACGCCGGGCCGGAGTCGGCGCAGGGGGCCGGCACGGCTCACAGGCGGAGGCAGGCCGAAGCGGGGACGCCGGTGTGTCCGGCAGCGGGGGACGGGACGCGGGGAGTCTCGGGGGACGGGGAACGTCCGGTGTCGCCACCGGGACGTCGCAGGCCGGCGGCGCCGTCGGCGACGGCCCGACGAACGGACCTGGACCGGGGGCCGCGGCGCCGTACGGTTCTCCCCCCGTGATCTCACCCGCTCCGTCCATGTCTCCGGCCTATGGCGGCCGGCAGCAGATGTTCCCCGCGATGACCGAGCCCATGGCTCCGGTCCGTTCGCAGGGTCCACCGGCGACGGAGCAGGCTCCGTCGCCGATGCGCGGTTTCCTGGTGGAGGAGGACGACGACACGGGCAGCGCGGGACCGGACCCGAGGCACGCCGCCGGCGACACCGGACCGTCCCGGCACGGCGAGTCCGCACGCGGTCCGGCCACGACGGCGTCCCGGCCCCGGGCCGAGTCGCCGCACGCGGCTCCCGCAGGCGGGGGAGAGGGGGTGTCCGAACCACATCACCTGACTGCCGAGCTGGCGGAGCAGGCCGCCCCGGACCGGGAGGTCCCGCTCCACGTACAGATCACCCGGGAGCCGGGCCAAGGCCAGGGCAGCGTCCTCATGAGGCCGTTCTCCGTACCCGAGGAGGGCGCACGGCTGACGATCACCGTGACCGCGCAGGGCCTGCGCGCGCTGGGCGATCTCACGCAGGAACTCACCGTGTACCCGGGGCGGGATTCCGATGTCCTGTACTTCGGTCTGCGCACGATGGCCCCGGGCCTCCATCACGTGACGGTCCGCGCCTTCCGCAGAGGCACCTATCTGGGAGCCGTACATCTGCAGATCTCGGTGACCGAGGGCGGGGTGACCAGGGACGGTCCGCGACGGCGCGCGGTGCTGCCGGGCATCGCCTTCGAGCCGGGGGAGGCCACACTCCAGGTCCACCGCGCCGAGGACGGCTCGTTCAGTTTTCAGTTGCTGAGCGAGACCTGCTATCCCCCGGAACTGTTCCGGTACCGCGGAGGTGACCCGAGCGAGGCGACCGAGCAGATCTACGACCAGCTGCGTGAGGCAGCCGGCCGAGCCGGAGGCGCCTCGCGCACCGACGCGGCCGGGCTGCGCAGACGTCTGAAGAACGAGGGCGTCCAGCTGTGGTCGTCGGCCGTTCCGGAGGCGGTACAGCGGCAGTTCTGGGAACAGGCCGACCGGATCACTTCCTTCACGGTGCTCGGCGAGCACGACTTCGTGCCCTGGGAGCTCCTCTACCCGCTCGACAAGGACCACGACAACGGCTTTCTCGCCGAGTGGCTGCCCGTCGTGCGCCGTGTCTTCCGCCAGGACCGCGTCCACCGGATCGCCGTCCCGGGCGCCGCCTTCGTCATGCCGCCGGATTCACCGGCGGAGGCGCAGCTGGAGATAACCGAACTGCGCGATCTGCTCGGGAAGGACGTGGTGGACGCGGGACTGTTCACCGAACGCGAGGCGCTCACCGACCTGGTCGAGCGCGGCCACGCCGGCCTCCTGCACTTCGCCTGCCACAACGCCTTCTCCCGGTCCGGATCCCGGGTGCGGATGGCCGACGGACACTTCACGCCCCGTGACCTCGCGACCGCCGCGCAGACCGGCAGCCTGCGTGACCATCAGCCGCTCGTGTTCTTCAACGCCTGTCGCAGCGCGGGTGAGATTCCCTGGTTCAGCGACACGGTCGGGTGGGCCCAGGCTTTCCTGCAGGCCGGCGCCGGGGCGTTCGTCGGCACGCTCTGGCCGGTGCGGTCCGACTCGGCCGTGCAGTTCGCGAAGACCTTCTACGGACAGCTCCTCGACGCCGGCCGGCCCCTGGGACAGGCATCGCTGGCCGCCCGCCGAGCCACCCGGGCCCTGCACGGTGACCCGACCTGGCTCGCGTACGCGGTCTACGGCAGCCCGGCCGCCACCGCGACGCTCCGAGGGTCTTCCTGAACGGAGACGCGCCCGCCGCCGGATCCGGGCGGCACCGATCCGCGCGTCGCGCGGGAGCGAGAGGCCCCTGCGGGGAAGCCGGGGCCGGGGTGGCCCGGTCAGGTGTCGGTCCCGGGCACCAGGACGAGGTCGAAGGTCATGCTCGTCCACGGCCGGTGCGGGTGTGTCCCGTCGGGGGCCGGGCCGGCGGCGTGACGCTCGGCCTCCACCACGAGGCTGTCCCTGACGCCGAACACGGCGTCGTCCGCGAGATGGGGGTCACCGGCCACGAAGAGGTGGGTGACCAGGGTGCGGTGGCCTGGCGCGGTGGCCTTGAAGTGCAGGTGCGCGGGCCGCATCGGGCCACGGCCCGCGGCCGTGAGCAGGTCGCCGACCGGGCCGTCGTGGGGGATGGGGTACGGCGTCGGCAGCACCGTCCAGAAGCGGTACGAGCCGTCGGGGGCCGTCCGCAGCCGGCCGCGGCCCGCGGAGCGGCCGGCGGAGTACTGGACGTCGTAGAAGCCGTCCTCGTCGGCTCCCCAGACGTGCAGGAGCGCACCGTCGACCGGGCCGCCGTCCAGTGACCGCACCTGGCCGGACACGAAGCAGGGGGTGCCCTTCGCCCCCCGTGCGAGGTCACCGCCGAGCGGGATCTCGGGGGCGTCGTCGGTGTAGAACGGCCCCAGCACGGTCGCCTCCGTCGCTCCGGGTGTCCTCGGCTGGTTGACGGCGACGGTGAGCATGGACAGGCCCAGGACGTCGGACAGGAGGATGAACTCCTGGCGGCGGTCGTCGGTGATGTGCCCGGCGCGGGTGAGGAACTCGATCGCCGTCTCCCACTCCCGCTCGGTGAGCCGGACCTCCCGGGTGAAGGCGTGCAGATGACGGACGAGGCTCTGCAGGACCTCGCGCAGCCGGGGGGCGGCCGCCCGGCCGAAGCCGGCGACGACCTCGTCGGTCAGGGCCCGTTCCCGGTCGGCGGCCGTGCCGTGGTCGGTGCTCATGAGTCCTCCGTGGCGGGAGCCGTTCCGGCCCATGCGGCGTGCAGCAGGGTTCTCAGTCCGCCGGTCGTGACGGGGCTCGGGTTGTCGGCGGGTGCGAGCGCCAGGACGTCGTCGAGGACGGTGTCCACGTCGGCCTCGCGCAGTCCCAGTTCCCTCAGGCCCGCGGGAACACCGAGCTCGCGGCCGAGCCGGTGCAGCGCCCGGGCGGGGTCGTCCTGACCGAGCGCGGAGGCGATGCGGGACATGGCCCCGGGTGCCCCGGAGGCGTTGAAGGCCAGCACGTGGGGCAGCACGATCGCGTGGGTCTCGGCGTGGGGCAGGCCGAACGCCCCGCCCAGCACGTGGCAGATCTTGTGGTGCAGCCCGGATCCGGCGACGGCGAACGCCGAGCCGGCGAGGTAGGCGCCGAGGAGCAGGGCGGCCCGGGCGTCGCCGTCGGCGGGGTCGGCGGCGACGGCGGGCAGACCGGCCGCGAGGTGCCGGATGCCGTCCGCGGCGACAGCGCTCGACACCGGGTTGCGGCGGGGGGCCCAGAACGCCTCGACGCAGTGGGCCATGGCGTTGAGGCCGCTGGCCACCGACAGGCGCGGAGGCAGGGTCAGGGTCAGGTCGGGATCGTAGACGACGGTGCGCGGGAGCACCCGCGGGTCCGTGCCGGTGGTCTTGCGGCTTCCCTCCGTCAGGCCCCACACCGGTGTCACCTCGGACCCGGCGTAGGTGGTGGGTACGGCCACGATCGGCAGCCCGGTGGTCAGCGCGACCGCCTTGGCGGTGCCCGTGGTCGACCCGCCGCCCACGGACAGCACCAGGTCGGCTCCGGCCGCCGCTGCGCGGGCGCGCTCGGCGACCTCGACCGGGACGTGCGGGCGGACCCCGGAGAACGTGGCCGCGACCCGGTCGGCGAACGGGGCGCACAGCTCCCGGGCCGGGCCGGCTCCGGCGGCGGACGTGACGAGCAGGACGCGGGTGGCCCCGAAGGCGCCGACCTCGGCGGCCAGAGCGTTGCGCGCGGCGCCGGGCCCGAAGACCACGCGGCCGGGCAGGGCGTCGTGGACGAAGGTGCTCATCGGGCCTCCTCCTCGGGAAGGACTGCGGGCCGGCGGCGCCGGCCCGGAACCGGGGCCGGCGTCGTTTCGTGGAGGACCGGGAAGGTTCGCTCCCACTGCTCCGGACTCGTACCCATGGTGCCGATTGTCCTGGCCCCGGCCGACGGCACGCTTCCCGGGACCGGGGCGTCGATCACGTCCGCGGTGGCCGCCGGGCCGGTTCGGCGGCGGTTTGGGGCCGGCGCCCGGCATCGCCCGCCCGGATTGGCCTCCCGGCCCAGTGGCAGGGCCCGGCAATCATGAAATCACTGGCCCACTGACACGTACGACCCGGCGGTGCGGGGATTGCGGACCGCGGTGAGTCGCACTCGACCGCTGCCGTCGGGCAGGCCACACACAGGAGAAGATCATGTCGGACCAGCACGAAAAGCCCACGTCCGCCCTTGTGCGCCGCGCGGTCCTCGCCGGCGGTGTCGGGCTGGCTGGTGCGGGGGTGACGGCGGGCCCTGCCGCCGCGGCGCACTTTCCCGGCCCGGCACCGCGTCCGAAGGACCTGGCCGTCCAGAAGGAGATCGAGACCGTCGTGCTCGCCGAACGGTGGGCCCGCGACATGGCCCGGTGGGACGTCATGGCCGAACAGTTCCATCCCGACTCGCTCGTCGACATCTCCTGGATCCGGACGAGCGGACCCGAGTTCGTCCGCCTCTCGCGGCAGAGCTTCGAGGCCGGCGGACGCAGTTGTCACGTGCTCAGCCCCGTACTGATCCAGGTCGAGGGCAACCGCGCCACCGCGGACACCGGAGTGGTCATAGCCGGGCGCATCAGGGTGGGCGGCGCGGGCGTGTTCCTCACGGCCTGCAGCCGTATCGTGGAGCGACTGGAGAAGCGGGGGTCCGACTGGCGCATCAGCGAGCTGAAGTGCATCTATCAGTTCGACTGCCTGACACCGGAGAACCCCGGTGAGACCGTTGCCCTCGACCCCGGCCGGCTGGCCCGCTACCGGCCGTCCTACTCGGCGCTGTCCTACTGGGTCGAGGAGACGCGGGGAGCTGCCGCCGTGCGCGACGACCTGCCCGGAGTCGACCGGCCCGAGACGATCGAGAACCTCTACGCCGCGAACGACGCCTGGCTCGCCCGGGGCCGCTGACGGCACCACTGCCGCCGAGGGGCGGCGCGGGGGCGATGACGTGCCCGGGACCGGGTGCTCTGCGCCCGGCAGCGCCGGCCCTGCCGGGAGAGCGCCGACACGAGGGCCCCGGACCGGTCCCGGTCCGGGGCCCTCGGCATCCGCCTTGTCCGTCTTCGGCAGCGACGGCGGCGGTCACCGGCCACCGGGGCGCCCCCGGCAGGCGGTCCGCACGGCTCATGACCGTACGCCGGGTGTCCTGGACGACATGGGCGCAGAGGTCCGTGGAGACGCCGGGCGGGGGAGTGCCCGAAGACCGAGGCGATGCCTCGGGTCCCGGCCCCTCTGTGTGACCACCGGGGCCGGCCGGTGCCTCGCGTGCCGTGGCTATCCCGCTGCCGGGTGCGTGGAGTTGAGCGCCCGTATCAGCTGCGGGGTGAGCAGTTCGCCGGCGCGGTCGACGAGGACGGCCATCTCGTAGCCGATCAGGCCGACGTCGCATCCCTCGGCGGCGAGGACGCCGAGGCAGCTGCCGTCGCGGATCCGGCCGACCATGAGGAAGCCGCCGAGCATTTCGATCATGACGAGCTTCATGCCGCGGAAGCCGTGCGCCGCGGCCGCGTTCTGGGCGAGGCTGGTGATACCGGAGACGATCGCGGCGAGGTGGTCGGCGCGATCTCGGCCGAGGTCGTCCGAGGCGGCCATGAGCAGGCCGTCGGCCGAGACGGCGACGGCGTCCGTGACACCGTCGGTGGTGCGTGCGAATTCCGAGATGAGCCAGCCGAAACTCTGGACGGCGGTGGTCACGATGACACTCCTTGGGTGTTTCTGGCCTCGGCACGGGCGACACCTGCTCGGAAGCCGTCGAGCAGGGAGGAGACGGAGGGGCCGGCGGACGGGGGTGCGGCGGGGCTGTCCTGCGCGGGAGCGAGCAGGCGCCCGGGCAGGACGAGGAGCGCGGACAGGCCGCCGCCGGGGGTGTCGAAGAGCTCGACCTGAGCTCCTTCACCGAGGCGGTGGGCGAGCCGGCCGACGACGAGGTGGCCGAGGAACCGGGTGGGCGCGGCGAGCAGGGCTTCCTCGCCGGAGCCGGAGAAGCGGGCGCCCGCACGTTCCTTGTCGGCCCGGGACATGCCGATGCCGTGGTCGACGACGGCGAAGGAGTACGTGCCGTCCTCGGTGTCGTACCAGCCGTGCACCTCGACCGGTTCGGCCGGGGGCGAGAAGTTCAGCCCGTTCTCGATGAGTTCGGCGAGGAGATGGGCGACGTCGGCGACTGCGTGCCCGCGCACCCGCACCGGCTCCACGGCCGCGATCAGAACGCGCTGGTACTGCTCCACCTCGGCCACGGCGGACTGGACGACCTCCAGGCCGTCGGCGGACGCCGCCGTGGGCCGCGGCGGATTCTGCCCCGCCAGGACCAGCAGGCTCTCGGCGTTGCGCCGCATGCGGGTGGCGAGGTGATCGAGCTCGAAGAGCCCGGCGAGGGCGTCCGGGTCGAGTTCCTGCCGTTCGAGGCGGGTGATGAGGCCGAGCTGGCGACGCACGAGGTTCTGGTTGCGGCGGCCGAGGTCGGCCAGCGATGCGGTGGTGTTGCGGCGCAGGCCGGCCTGCTGGGCCGCCAGGTGGAGGGCGGTGTGTTCCACCTGGCGCAGGGATGCCGCGACCTCGGCGATCTCCGCCACGCCACCCAGCAGCTGTGCCTCGGCGGTGTCCGGGGCGTCCGTCCCTGGGAGGTCCTCCCCGTGCTCCTGCGGGGACTGCTGGATGCGGGCGACGGCCGCGGGCAGCCGGTGCCGCGCCACTTCGTGGGCGGCCTCGGCGAGTGCGCCGAGCGGGCGGGTGAGGGAACGCGAGGCGAAGGCGGCGAGGCCCGCGACCAGGGCGGCCACGAGCGCTCCCGCGACGAGGAAGGCGGCGAGACCCAGCTCCGCGTCGTGGCTGAGCCGGTCGGCCCGGTCCCGTACGCCGTCACCGACCGACTGCTGGACCGCGTACAGATCGTCGACGAGCACGGTCATCGCGTCCCACCAGGTGCCGGCGTCGGTGCGGAGCGCGGAGCCGTCGGCGGCGCCTTCCGCTCGATTCTCGTGGGCGGTGGCGCGTCGGGCGTCCACGGTGCCGAAGGCATTCTTCAGGGCCGCGCGCTCGGACGCGGTGGCGACCTGCCGGAAGCGGGTGAGGGCGGCGACGCGCGCGGCGCGCACCTCGGTGAAGGCGATGTACTCGCGGCCGCGGAAGGCGCCTTCGGCGAACACGCCGTTGAGGAGGCCGCGTTCCAGAGCGACCGACTCCTTGGCCAGGGCCAGTTCCCGCAACGCCACCAGACCGTCGCGCAGACGGCGGTCGGCGCGCGTCGCGGTCTCCGCCACCGGGTCGACGGCGTTCAGGGCGTCGACCGCGGCGGTGTAGAAGGCGAGAGCGGCGGTGCGGCCGGCGGTGTCCGAGCCGACGCCGCCCGCGTGGGCGATGCCCTCGTCGGCGGTGGCGCGGACGTCGGCGAGGCGCCGCAGATGCCGTCGGACGACGCTCTCGACGGCCGGCTCGGAACGCATTCCGCGCAGCGCGGTGTCGACGCGTTCACGCGTGGCGGCGAGCGACGGGCGGAACCCCTCCTCACCGCCCAGCAGACCGTTCGTCAGGCCGCGTTCGCGTTGCAGCTGATGCACCAGTGCCTGGATCCGCAGACTGAGGCCGACCTCGGCACGGGTCGTCCGCGCGTCGCCGAGGGCCTCGGCGCGCTCGTGCACGGCCAGACCCGCCACCACCAGCAGTAAGCAGACCGGGACCGTGATGACCACCGCCACACGGCCTTTGACGCTGCGCCAGCCGGGCAGGGGCCGGCGGCCGGGTCTCGTCCGGCCGTCGCGACGGCGCCCCGAACCACCCCTGCCGAACATGCCCTTGCCGATCTCGCCGAGCCTGCCGGGCAGCGGCCGACATGGCGTCCATACCCTCATGTTCCCGACGTTAGCCCGACGGCCGCGGCAGCCGGTTTCCGACCTGTTAGACCCCGTCGGAGCTTCAGTTGCGCCGCCCTCACACGACAGGCCGGGAGAGTGTGACGACGCGGGACAGGAGGGCGCCCGGCGGCCGGGAGGCCGTGCGCAACCGTCCCCGGCCCTCTGTTCCGGCCTTGCTCCACCTATCGAATTTCGATAGATTTCCATCGTAAGTCGTGGGAAGGGTGGGTCATGGGAAAGCTGACAGTGGGTGCGCTGCGCGCCGTGCTCGTGGTGGTGTTCGCCGGCACCGTGTTCGTCCAGGCATTGATGGCGTGGACGTTGGTGAGCGGCAACGACCCGGAGGACGGGTCGCTCCCGCTGACCCCGCTGCGCGTGATGACGATCCTGGGCATGGTGTCGGCGCAGGTCGCCCTGGTCTGCGTAGGGCGGCTGGTGACGATGGTGCGACGCGGCACCGTGTTCTCCCACGCGGCCTTCCGGTACGTGGACGGGATGATCGGCGCGATCGTGGCGGCTGCCCTCGTATGGTTCGCGGTCACGGCCCTCAACGCGCCGGGTCAGCGGGACGACCCGGGCGTCACCGTCATCATGGCCGGGGTCGGCGTGGCCGTCCTGGGGGTCGCACTCATCGTGCTCGTGCTGCGGATGCTGCTCGCCCAGGCCGTCGCACGCGACGCCGAAGCGGCACAGATGCAGGCCGAACTGGACGAGGTGATCTGATGCCGATCGCCGTCGACATCGACGTGATGCTGGCCCGACGCAAGATGTCCGTGGGCGAGCTCGCGGACCGCGTGGGGATCACGCCCGCCAACCTGGCGGTGCTCAAGAACGGCCGCGCCAAGGCGGTGCGCTTCACGACGCTCGCCGCGCTCTGCGAGGTGCTCGACTGCCAGCCGGGCGACCTGCTGCGCTGGGAGGCCGAGGACGCCGCGGGCGCATGAGCCGTGCCCGCCGATGTCGCACCGCCCGAGCGGACTCACCGCGAGTGTCATGGGGGTGCGACATCGCACGTCCTGCCCCGGCGGGGCCACAGGACGGGACGGCCCGGCGGACGGAGCCGGACCGTGCCGTCCCGCGGCCGCCCGTCAGCCGACGACGGCGACCGGGGCGTCCCAGGCGTTGCGGTCGACGGTGATGGTGTGGCCGCCGCGGGTCTCCCTGCTGTTGGCCTTGTACTGGTGGGCGCGGCTGTGGCCGGTGTACAGCCCGGGGTTCCAGGGCCAGTCCCTCGTGGTGGTCTCCTGGTTGTCCCACAGGGCGTACCAGAGGTTGCCCGGCAGGTCCGTGCGGTCCTCGGCGGTGGCGACGGCCTTGGCGCCGGAGCTGCTGAAGCCGTAGAGACCGGCGCGGTAGGTCTTGGCGCGCAGGGTCCTGGTGAAGGACCTGACGTAGGCCAGGGTGGCGTCGTTGCACGCCTTGTCGCCGACGTCGTACGACTCCATGTTGAGGTAGACCGGGCTGCCGGCCTTCATGCCGAGCGCCGACGCCTTGGCGATCGCGTCGGCGGCGTTGCTCGCTCCGACCGAGACCGCGGTGGCCGCGGTGAACCGCTCCTTGTTCCCGCTCCTCTGGCACGGCGGCTGAGCGCCGACGTAGAGGGGAATGACCCGCCAGCCGAGCGAGTCCACCGACTTCACCCAGGACCTGGTCAGGTTGGGCTGGGCGCAGCCGCGGTTCCTGCCGCCGACGTAGACCGCCACACCGCCGTAGAAGCCGTCCCTCTTCCACGCCTTCATCGCGGTGAGCGAGGGTGCCGTGCAGGCGTCGAACGCCCGGCCCGTATAGGTCCGCTGCGCAGGCCACGCCGTGGCGGCCGTCGAGGTCTGCGCGGCGATCCCGGCGCCGGCGAGGACGGCGGCACCCGTCGTCGCCAGGGCTGTGTAGCGGCCTCTTTTGGACAGCCGATGCTTCGGCATTCCCCACCCCATCCGATATCCGGCCCCGGGCCTTCGGAGCCGATCCACTCTATCCGGGGGCGGCGGGCCCGCAGCGGCCCGGTGGCGGCACGGTTCCGCGGCTCACCGCGGCGGCGAGTTCGTCCTGCCAGGCGGCTGCCGGGAAGGCCGCTTCGTACAGCCGGGCGCAGCTGCGCAGGTGGTCGAGGAAGGCGTGCCGCAGCCGGCCGGTGTAGTGCGCGCACAGGGCGTCCGCCGGGGTGCCCGTGGCCGCGGCGTCGATCACGGCGGCGGCGAGGATGCCGGTGCGCAGTGCCTGGGCGGTGCCGGTGCCGCTGAGCGGATCGCAGCGCAGCGCGCCGGCCCCCACGGTCAGTACCCCGCCCGCCCCGTCGGAGGGCGGCAGCGCGGGGGCGGCGTGCAGGCGCGGGGCCGCGGGGAGGGAGACGGCGGTACGGGGCGGACGGTCCAGCACGGAGCCCAGCCCGCTCTCGTCGAGCAGCCGCGCCAGCAGCGAGGCCGGTGCGGAGGCCGGTCCCGGCACCATGGCCTGTGCCAGGCACCGGCCCGCTCCGAGCGGCGTCAGGTGCACCCAGCCCAGCCCCGCGGTGGCCAGCCGGGCCGTCCGCTCGTCACCACCGGCGGCCAGCGGAGCCGTACCGGCCAGCAGCATCCGCCGTCCGTGGTGCCGTTGGGCCGTGCCGGGTGCCTCGGCGGTCACGGTCCACCCCGGGCCCCCGTGCCCGGGACCGAGGTCTCCCAGCCGCTCCCGTATCCGGGCGGCCAGCAGTGCACCGTCCACCACCCGGGCGGGCTGCGGGAAGCGGGCCGGTGCCGTGTCGCCCCAGGCCACCTCCCGTCCGTCCAGTTCCCAGGTGCCGTCCAGCAGTCCCTCGCCCCAGAGGGAGTCCAGCAGCTCCAGCGCCGGCCCGGTCAGCAGCAGCGGCCGGGGCCCGGTCGCCGGAGCGGTCCCGGCCTTCGGGCCGCCGAGCCGTACGTGGTGCCCGCGCCCGGTGAGCAGCCGGGCGCAGGTGAGTTCGGCGAGGCCGGACCCGGCGACGGTGACGGTGGCCGAGGACGCGCCCGTCGTCACCGGCGTGCCCGCGGCCGGGCTCATGCGTCGAGCAGGGCGAGGAGCGCCTCGGTGTCGCCCAGCTGTTCCTCGATGATCCGGAGCGTCGGCCGGTCGGCCAGGGTCAGGATCTGCCGCTGGGCTTCGATCGCGGCCACCGCGGCGGCGCGCGTGACCTGCCCGTCCACCAGGGCGGGGGCTCCCGGGGCGAACGCCGGGGGCAGGGTGAACCGGGGGGCCACCCCGCGTGCGGCGAGCATGTGGTTGATCTGGTGGAGATACTCCATCGTGGTGCGGGACTGCTCCATCAGCACCCCGCCCGCCCGGTCCTTGAGGGAGAACGTGCTGTTCAGGAGACCGAGCAGCAGCGCGTAGTACTGGTCGCCGAGGGTCAGCAGCTGGGTCTGCAGCGGGCTGCCGTCGCCCGCCCCGAGGGGGCGCAGGTACTGGGCCGGCGAGAACGGCGCCAGGTGCCGCCGGACAGCGGTGAACCGCCGGAAGTGGTCGCCGCCCTCGTCGATGATGAGCTTGATCAGGTGGGCGAGCCGATCGGCCTCGGGGAACAGTTCCGGCTGCTTCACCAGCGTCTGGTGCAGCTGCACGTACATGCCGTCGATGCCGGTGCCCACCGACTGGCTCGGCGCCTCGACGTCGATGAACCACTGCAGCTGCTCGGCCGTGAGCGGGCGCAGCGCGAAGGGGTGCACCCCGTCGCGCTCGATCTCGGCGGCCCGGCCCACGACGGGTGGCTGGCCCAGTGTGCCCAGCGCCTCGTTGACCCAGCGCAGATGCCGCATCTCGTCGACCGCGACCTCGAACACCTCCAGGCCGGCCCGGTGCGCGGCCCGGGTGAGCTCGCTCGGCGCCGGGTTCTCGGGCAGGGACCGGGGGGCGTTGAGCGAGTAGTGCGCGTACAGGTACTCCACGCACAGCGCGTGCTCGACCGTGGCCAGCCGTCTGAGCTCCGCGATCACCTTCTCCTTGGTGAGCGCGGGTACCGCCGCCGGCTCCACCAGACCGATGCCGTCGTCCTCCCGGTCGTTGAGCACGACGGGCAGGACGTTCCAGTCCGCGATGACGTCCGCGTGGTCGAGCTCCAGGCCCCTGCGGCCGGCCGCGGTGTCCAGGTCGGGCGCGTGGGCGCGGTCCTTGCGGAGGAAGTTCATCTGCGGGACGGAGCCGTCCGGACTGCCGGACACGTCCGGCTTGGAGGAGGCCCAGTAGTAGCACGCGCAGTCGCGGAAGTCGTACTGCCAGGGCGCGCACATGCTGCGGGTCAGTTCGCCCGGCTCGTAGGCGTCGGGTTCGATGACCCCGTCGGGGGTGAGGTAGCGGGCCCGGTCGGCCACCAGGACCGCGATCTGGACCCGGCCGTTGGCCCCCCGCCGGACGAAGCTGCTGTCGGTCGTCCGCTGCCGGTTGAGATCGCCGACGGCCTCGGCGCCGATGTTGCCCGAGCCCAGCAGCACGGCGATCCGGCCGGGCAGCAGATCGTGCACGGCACGCCAGACGCCCGTGCCGCCGGTCCGGCGGCAGTCCCTCACGGGAGCCTGGTCCTCGGTCTGGTCCACCGCGGTCCGCCCGCACACGGCGAGGACACGCAGGGGCCTGCCCGGCACCTTCAGGTCGGCGTCGGTGAGGCCCTGCGCGGCGGCGACCCCGCCGGTGACCTCCAGCACCCGCGAGCCCCCGGCGGCCCCGACCCCCGGTGTGCCCGGCCGGCTCCGGTGGAAGTCGACCACGAGCCCGGGGAAGAACCGCTTGTCGATGTTGCGCTGGTCGAACTCCAGCCCGGGGAAGCAGTTGTCGACCCCGCTCTCCGGGCGGGTGCCGGACGGATTGCCGCGCACGACGTGGTCGGCGCGGGCGGTGAGGTTGCGTGGGAAGATCTTCCCGTCGGGGGTCGGCAGATCGGGCATGACTGCTCCTTCAGACGGTGCTGACGGTGCTGATGGCGGGGTTCGGGGCGGGCTGCCGGAAGAACTCGGGCGCGGCTTGCGTGAGTTCGACGTACGCCCGCAGACAGAAGGCGAGCCAGCCGCGGATGTAGTCGCAGCCGGGCCGGCCCCGGCGGCTCACCTCGTGGTAGCAGCCGCCACCGCACAGGTAACGGGCCCAGCAGCGCCGGCAGGGCTCGGCGCGATCCACGTGCCGCTCCGTCAGGTGCTGCTGTCTCAGGGCTCTGTCGCTGCCTCCGGCGACCGTCCCCATGGCGAAGGCGGGGTCGTCCACGAGCCGGTGGCAGGCGTAGAGTCCGCCCTCGGCCGAGGCGCTGAGGTATCCGGCGCCCGCCCCGCAGGGGTAGGGCCGGTGGGTGCCCCGGTGGATCTCCCGCAGGGCGGTCAGGAAGTTCCCGAAGGGGTAGGAGCGCCCGGCCGACAGCTCGCGCAGCGCCGTCTCGCCGCACTCCGTCATCCGTTCCAGGAAGCCGGTGAACGCCTGCGCGGTGATCTCGTACGCGGGATCGGGCGCGCTCACCACGGCGGCGAAACCCACTTCGTCGAAACCGAGCCCGATGCCGTGCTCCAGGACGTCGAGCAGCCGGCCGGTGTACGGGGTGACGCTGACCCGCGCGCCCAGATGGCGCGGGCGGCCGTGCCGGGCCAGGACGTCCAGCCCGGCGCGCAGCCGGTCGTACGCGCTCGCTCCGCCGGGGGCCCTGCGCAGCGCGTCGTGGCCGGCCCGGTCCCCGTCGAGGCTGACGGTGACGGTGAAGGGGTGCTCGGCGAAGAGCCGGGCGTCCTCGGGACGGACGGTCGTCAGGTTGGTGGTCAGCGCGAAACGGACCGGGTTCCCGGCTGCCGCTCCGGCCCCGGTGGCGTACGCGACCACCTCGTGCACCAGGTCCCGCGCCAGCAGCGGTTCGCCGCCCATGAAGCCGACCACCACGTCCGCGCCGGGCGCGGCTTCCGCGAGCAGCCGGTCCACCGCGGCGAAGGCCGTCTCGCGGGGCATGGCGCGGGCACCGCCGCCGAACCGGCCCTCGTCGGCGTAGCAGTGCCCGCAGCTGAGGTTGCATGCCTGCATCACGTTCAGGGAGAGCGAGGCGAGCGGCGGGGGCTCGGCGGGGGTGCCGTCGATCCGGCGCTCGCCCCACAGGGGCAGGTCCAGCCCGCGGGCCAGTTCCTCCAGCGAGCCGTCCGGCGCGGCCGCCCACCGCTCCAGCCGGCCGGCCAGCGGCTCGGGCAGGTCGTACACCCGGCTGCCGTCGGCGACGAAGAGGTGGGCGCCGTGCGCGCTGCGGAAGACCTTCACCTCGGCACGGGCTCCGGGCGGACCCGGGGGAGGGGTGCCGGGGCGGGGCTCCTGCGGCGGTCGGCGCCCGATCTGCAGCAGCACCGTCATGTGCCGGCCTCCGTGTCCTCGCGCAGGGAGCGGGCCCACTCCACCAGCAGGTCGTACTGGCGATGCGTCAGGTGCAGCGCGGCGCCGTCCGCGGCACGCATGTCCACGGGCATCTGCTCGGTGAAGGTGCTGTCCCACCGGTCGCTGTACTCGGGCTCCCCGGAGGGCCGGCGGACCCTTTCCGTGACGAGGGCCGGCCGTTCGCGCAGGAGGTCCTCGAGCATCTCCAGGGCGACGAGCCGGCGGTGCCGGCGCTTGCCCGACTCGGTGAGCCCGAGCAGGACTCCGTTCAGCTGCTCCGGGCGGGGCAGTGCGCCGAAGATGTCGTTCTGCGCGTCGAGATTGACGTTGCCCGCCGTCTCCAGGATCCGCTCGAACAGGTCGCGGATCTCCAGTGCCGTCTGCTGCTTGTCGGCGAGATACCCGGGCTCGCGCACGTCGCCCCGCCCGACCCGGTCCGCCAGGCCGTCCGCGAGGGAGGTGAAGGGCCTGCGGTCCGGGGAGAAGACGGGCGGGCAGGCCACGACCCGGGCGGTGGCCGTGAGCCCGCCGGTCAGGGTGACGGTGACCAGCCCGTCGCACACGTCGTCGACCAGCCCCACGGACTGCTCGGCCTCCGCGCCGGCGAACAGGCCGCCGGGCACGGTCCGGGGGTCGTCGCCGGGGAGCTCGAACCGGCACCACTCCGCGTCCGGGTTGAGGAACAGCCGGTCCTGCGGCACCCGGTAGCGCGGGGGCTGTCCCTGCGGGGCGGGCGGCTGCGGCAGACCCACCGGCCCGTACACCGCACCCGCTGCCGGGGTGAACCGCAGACGCAGCTCCGGCAGGACGGCGTTCGGGACCGGAACCTGCACCGAGCCGAGCGGCACGCTCCGGCCGTCCGGGACCAGCGGCTCGGGCGCGTCCTGGGGCGAGACGCCGTCGAGCCGGTGGCGCTGGTGGTCGTCCCCCCGGACCTCGGTCCGCGCCGCGATCCGGTCGCCCTCCCGCTGGGTCATGTGATGGGCCTTGAGGTTGGCCACCGCCACGGTCCACTGCACGTCCGCGAGCCCCAGCCCGAACTCCTGGAGCACCTCCAGGGTCACCGGGCCGGTACGGCGCTGTCCGTCGGCCGTCCAGCTGCCGTGCACCTCGAAGTACGGGCAGACCGGCCGCCAGCCCTTCGCGTCCTTGAACCGCACCCGTTGCGGCATCCGCTCGGTGAGGGTGCCGTCGGCGGCCAGGTCGAGGGTGGGCTGCGGGACCACCGTGGTCTTGCCCGTACCGCGTGGGGTGAGGTCGCTCGGGCCCCAGCGGTAGTTGTCGCACGGGGTGGGGGAGGGGCCCAGACGGGCGAAGGCGAGCGGAGGCTGGAGCCAGAGCTGGTCGATCACCGGCATCTCCTAGCGGTCGGCGACAAGATGACGGGGCGTCATCGAAAGTACCGATCTGGTTACGTTGTGTCATGCTCGACACGGCGGGTCCGCCTCCCTTCGACGACCGCGCCCACGAGTGCCGGGCACGCGCGTCCACCGGGGCCGGTGCATGCTCGCCGTACACCGGGGTCCGGAGCATCACCCTGCCGAGGGACTGGCACCGCCGTCCCGGCGGCGCGCTCCGTCGGCCTGCGCGGTGGGCCGGGAAACACCGACGGCTCCCTCCCCGCGACGCGAGGTGGGAGCCGTTCGGAGGTGCCCGGACGTGTCCGGCGTCGGCGGGTCAGGCGTGACGGTGCGAGTGCCGGCCGCCGGTGACGAGACGGTGGAGGGCGAGCAGGACGAGGGAGCCGGCGATCGCGGCGATCCAGGTGGAGAGTTCGAAGAACCCGTCGAGGGAGTCGACCCCGAGGACCACCTTGCCGAGCCAGCCGCCGAGCAGACCGCCGGCGACGCCGATGAGCATGGTGACGATGATGCCGCCGGGGTCCTTGCCGGGCATGATGGCCTTGGCGATGGCGCCGGCCAGCAGACCGATGATGATCCACGCGATGATGCCCATGGTGCGCTCTCCGTCTCGTCGTACAAGGACTGTGTCAGCTCATCGTGTGCACCGTCCGCGCTCGTGCAAACGTCCCCGGGGCCGCGGCCGATGGCCGTCGGACGCCCCGTCGGCGGCTGTGGCCGCCTCTGTGCTGCCATGCTGATGAACATGGCGACTCTGGACGGACGGCCCGTCACCCTCGACGCTCTGCAGGTCCTCGCGCTCACCGGCTACGGTCACTTCACCTCCATGCGGGTGGACGACCGGCGCGTGCGCGGCCTGAGCCTTCACATGGAGCGCCTGGTCCGGGACTGCCGGACCGTGTTCGGCGCGGACCTGGACCCGGAGAAGGTGCTGGATCACGTCCGCCGGACCACGGGGGAGACGACGGGGTCCTTCGTCGTCCGCGTCACCGTCTTCGACCCGGCCGTCGACCTCGGCCGGCCCGACAAGGCGCAGACCCCGAGCGTCCTGGTCACCACACGGCCGGCCGACCGGCCGACGATGCCGCCGCTGCGCGTGAAAGCGGTCCGCCACGAACGCGATCTGCCGGCCGTGAAGCACCTCGGGCTCTTCGGGACCCTGCACGCGCGACGCGCGGCCCTGCTGGACGGTTACGACGACGCCCTGTTCACCGGCCCGGGCGACCGGGTGAGCGAGGGCGCCACCTGGAACGTCGGCTTCATCGGCGAGGACGGCATCGTGTGGCCGAAGGCCGATGTCCTGCCGGGTGTGACGATGGCGCTTCTGCGGCAGATCGCACCACACCGCACCACGCCGGTCACCCTCACCGAGGCGAAGGGCATGCAAGCCGCCTTCGCCACCAGCACGGCCATCGGCGTCCGGGCGCTGGCCGGGATCGACGGCGTCCCGATGGCCGGCGAGCACCCGCTGCTGGAGGAACTGCGGGACGCCTACCTCGCCGTTCCGGGCGAGCGTCTGTAGGGCGCGGCCGCGTGGAACGGCCTCGCGGAAGCTTCGGGCCAGGGGTCAGTGGCGCCCTTGGAGCGCCTTGTGGGCGCCGTACGCCTCGATGAACCCCTGGATCGTCCGCAGATCGTCCGAGAAGGATCTGGACCGCCACTTCTCCTTCCGGCCGTCGCGGTAGACGAGATCCACCCACACGGCGAGACTCGCCATCATGCTGTCGGAGGTGGTGCTTGCGGTCGCTTTCAGCGTCACTCCGGCCAGGTCGTGGAAGTCGACGACGGTCAGCGGCTTGCGTTCGTCCTTGTACTCGACGACCTCGTCGAGGGTGATGACCAGCAGCGGATCCGGATCGTTCGACGTGCCGCGCAGGAAGCCGGACAGTTTCCCCCGCTTCTTGGTGAAGACCCGCCAGTTCTCCGGTACAGGACCTTGGCTCGCCTGTATCAGGACGGATCGGGGATTCGTCATGCCACCTCCCGTTCTGTGTGTCCGCGCCCGGCGAGCGTCACCGAAGGGCCGGGAAACCCGGGCCGACAGGGATCCGCTGGCTGCGCACGAGGTGAACGGCATGGTCCGGGACCAACAAAAATTCTCCGGTCCCTGTCCGGCGCACGCCACTTCGGCACCCCGGGTGTCGTCCGTGTCGCACAGAGTGACATCGGGTGCAGGTGGTGGACGCCGTCGCCTTCAGGCAGCAGCCGCGGCCGGCGCCCCGTGACAGTCCGACGGCGCGGGCCGCATCCACGCGGATCACGACCGGGCGGTCACGCCTCCTCCGGCGGACGGCACTCCTGGCGGGCGCCGGAGGAGACGGGATTCGTGCGGGAGGGGTTCCAGAGCCGGTCGGCCTCGCCGCGGACGACATGCTCCTCGTAGATCCGCACCTTGTGCCGCATCACGTCCAGGGCTTCCTGCAGCTCCCGGATCTGCCCCTCCACATGGGTTGCGTGCCGACGCAGCAGCTCCAGCCGGTCATGTTCGTTGCCCGGGCCCTGACGGACCAGTTCGATGTACTGCCGGATCGTCGCCAGTGACATTCCGGAGGAGCGCAGCCTGGTGCAGATCGCCAGCCACTCCACATCTTCCTCGTGATAGATCCGCCGGCCGTTGGACAGGCGGCGCACCGGGTTCGCGAACAGTCCCTCCCGCTCGTAGAACCGCAGTGCGTGGACGCTCAGCCCGCTGCGCCGCGCCACCTCACCGATGCTCAGGTCCATGAGCGGCTCCCGTCACACAGTTGTTGATCTAGACCCGACTCTAGCTTCTAGCGTTGAGCCGTCGGCCAGTCGGACGATCGGAAGGGGAGAGAGCATGAGCGTTTGGTTCGTCACCGGTGCATCGCGTGGGCTCGGCGCGGAGATCACCCGTGAGGCGCTGGAACGGGGGCACGGCGTGATCGCCACGGCGAGGGACGCGTCGGCGGTCCTCAAGGCGTACCCGGAAAAGCCGGACGGGTTGCTGGCGGTGAACGCGGACGTGACCGAACCGGAACAGCTGGCGGCTGCGGTGGAGGCCGGTCTGGCGGAGTTCGGCCGGATCGACGTCGTGGCCAACAACGCCGGTTACGGCCTCGTGGGCGCGATCGAGGAGACCTCCGACAAGGCCGCCCGTGATCTGTTCGACGTCAACGTGTTCGGCGTGCTCAACACGTTGCGGGCGACCCTGCCGGCCTTGCGTGCCCAGCGATCCGGGCACGTCCTGAACATCGGCTCCGTGGGCGGCTTCGCCACCGCTCCGGCGGCGGGTTTGTACGGCGCGTCGAAATTCGCCCTGGAGGGCATCTCCGAGGCGCTGCACGGCGAGCTCGCCCCGCTCGGCATCCGCGTCACGATCATCGAGCCGGGCGGCTTTCGCACCGACTTCCTCAACAGCTCCAGTCTCCGGGTCGAACCGGCCGCCATCGCCGACTACGCCGCCGGCGCGGGACCGGTGCGCGAGGCGCTGGCCGCGAACGACGGCATCCAGCCGGGCGATCCGGCGAAGGCGGCCAAGGCCGTCGTCGACGTCACCGAGGCCGACGAACCGCCGTTGCGCCTGCAGCTGGGAGCGGACGCGGTCGAGCGCGTCGAGGCGAAACTGGACCTGGTGCGGCGTGAACTCGACCGATGGCGCCACGTGGCGCTCTCCACCGCCGTCTGAGCGGCTGTTCCGCGGCTCCCGGTTGCCCGGGTGGAGGTGTTCGGCCGCAGCCGGAGCCCCGTCGGCCGGCCCGCACAAGCGCATCGTCACCGCCTCCGCCGGGTCTGCGCGCGAGGGGGCGACAGACCGGCCGGATTCGTCGGCGTCGCCCGGGACGGCGGTGCCCATGCCTTCGTTCTCGGCACGACGGTCGCTCCGGACCTGCGCAGGACCGGCGTCGGGGCCCGCTGCTCCGGGCCTTCTCCCGTCAGGAGGGCTCGCCGGTCCTCTCCGCCGAGACGAGGGTTCCCACCTTGTCGATGCGGTGCTCGGGATTGTGCAGGTCGTCCCGCCAGTGGTTCCCCGCTGCGTCGTCCTCGAGGGTGGCACAGGTCGAAATCGTGATCATGGCTCGGGTGGGTGTCTCCCCGGGCTTGCCGGGCACCGCGGCACGCTGCTCCTCGAGAGAGCGCTCGGACCGGAACGACGTCCACCGCGATGCGGTGATCTCGTAGGTGTAGAGCGTGTCGCCGAGGCGGACCTGTACGGTGTCGCCCTTGTCCAGGTCGGGCAGGTGACGCAGGGGCCCGCCCGCGCTCAGCCGGTGGGCGGTGACGAGGTGGTTGCCCTTCTCGCCGGGACCGACGCCGCCCCGCTCCCCGTACGGACTCGCGGCCACACCGCGGTCCTGGATCCGGGTTCCGGTCCGGTCGTCGGTCGTCCCCTCGTACGGAACGACCTGCAGGTCCCGCACGCCGATGGCGGGGATGCTGAGAAAGGCGGGTGTGGTGCGCGGGTCGACCGCGGGCCTCGGAGCGGGCGAGGGGACGGACGAGGTGGCCTGCGCGCTCTGCCGCGGAGCCCCGTCGTCGGCCGGGGCCGCCGACGGGGACGTCCGGGCCGGTTCCGGGCGGGGCGTGGGGGCGGCGGCACCCGGGTCCCCCGTCGCGCATCCCGCGACGAGGCCGAGCAGCCCGGCGGCCAGGGCCGCACCGGCGGCGCGGGTGGTGATCATGGCACTCCCGACCGGCGGCCGGATCCGGAACGGGGCGCAGGGAACAGGTCGCCTTTTGAGGAGAACGCACCGGCCGTGCCCCGAGTTCCCCGCCCGCCAAAGCCTCTGCCGGGCAGAGCGGGGAACCGGTCGGTCAGCGGTGTCCGGCCCTCTTGCCCAGGTGCTCCAGGAGCACGCTCGCCATGGCCTCCATGCCTGTGGCGTTGGGGTGGGCGGGGGCGGCAGGGGCGGCGGGCCGGAGCGGCTCGATCCAGCGGTCGGCGGGCGCCTTGCACATGTCGTGCCCGACGGACGGACCGTAGGTGTCGACGAACTCGGCCCGGTTCAGCCACGCCACCAGGCGCAGCATCTGGTTCAGGCGCTTGCCCGTGTCCCGGAGGTAGGGGAAGTCCTTCGCGGCGAAGGGAACCGAGGGGTAGCAGCCGCTGCCGTCGTCGGGCAGGAGCGCGGGATAGCCGACGACCACCACGCGCGCGTGCGGTGCCCGCTCGTGCACCGCACGCAGCACACGGGCGACCTTCGGCGCGGTCTTGAGGATGTTCAGTGTGAGCCCGTCGACCCCGGAGGACGCGTAGTGCTGCCGGCACGGGTCGCCGGACAGGTCCTTGGAGCTGAGCGCGGCGCAGGTGCTGATGATGGGTCCGAAGCCCATGTCGTTGCCGCCGATCTGCAGTGTCACCAGGTCGGTGTCCCGCTTCAGGGCGTCCAGCTGGGGCCCGTTGGTCCCCTGGGCCTTCCACATCTCGTCGGTCTTGGCGCCGCCGCAGCTGACGTCCGTGAACGAGGCGACCTTGTACCGGGCCGCCACCAGAGAGGGATAGTTGTGGTCCGAGCGGGCGCAGCCGGCGTCGACCTGGCGCGGAATCAGCGGGCCGGACGTGTACGAGTCGCCGAGCGCCACGTAGTCCACGGGGCGAGGGGAATGCCTCTCCCCGGCCGAGGCGGGAGCCGAGGCGCCGACACCGGCGACGAGCGCACAACTGCTCAGCGCCGCACCCAGCGTCATGGCACGGCGCCGTCGCGGGACGTCGTGGCCCGGACGTATGTGATGGTTCATCATGCCCCTCCCCTGAAGCCCGGACAGCCCGCGGCATCGGACCGGCCGTCGTGGCACACGGAGGATCGCGGCACCGCGGCAACCGGACGCACTCCTGCCCCACAGGCCCGATGCCGCTTGTATACCGGCCGGTAGGCCCGGGGAACAGGGGCTGGGCGACGCCGGCTTGTTCAATTCTGGTTCACCGGGCCGGACGGCCGGGGCGACCGCCCGCCGGCTCCGTCACGGCAGGACCGCCGACGGCTGTGCACAAGGGGCGTCGGGCGGACGGCACGGGGACCGGAGCGGCGTTGTCCGGGTGGCCCGGCCCGGCTCACGCAGCCGGGCCGGCCCGCTGCCGCCCGGCCCGCTGTGCGACCCCCCGGCCGGGAGACCGCACAGCACGGGCCGGCGGACTGTCACTCGGTCACGTGCGCGTGGCCGTCGTGCAGGCCGCCGCTGCCGGAGCCACCGTCCGTCGGGGCGGAGACCACCGGCTCGGTGAGCGGGGCGAGGTCGTACGCGTAGTGGCCGACGGCGTCGGCGATGACGTCGACGTTCACGTCGAACGCCCGCATGTCGATGTTGCGGATGTCGTCACCGGGGGCGTGGTAGTTCACGTCGTACGCCACACCTGCCTGGCCGCCGAACTTCGCGGCCTGCGCCTCGGTCTTGATGCCCTCCGCGCCGGTGAAGGTGCCGCCGGAGGGGATGCCGACCTCGATGAACGGGCCGTAGTCGGAGCGGCCGGTGAAGTCGGTGCCCTCGTGCGGGATGTTCCTCGAGTCGAGGAAGTCGTTGATGCCCTTCTCCAGCTGGGCCGAGCCCTCGGGTCCGGGGCCGGCACCGGTGGCGTCCGAGTCGTCGCCGTCGTAGACGAAGTAGGCGGCGTTCGGCGAGGCGATCATGTCGAAGTTCAGGTAGAGCTTGATCTGCTTCTTCTGCTCTTCCGTCAGCGAGGCGACGTACGCCTCCGAGCCCAGCAGACCGAACTCCTCGGCCGACCACCAGGCGAACTTCACCTTGTTCTTCACCTTGTACTGGGACTTGGCCAGCTTCAGAGCGACCTGGAGGATGCCGGCCGAGCCGGATCCGTTGTCGTTGATGCCCGGGCCCTCGGAGACCGAGTCCAGGTGCGCTCCGAGGAAGACGGTGTTCGCCGCGTCGCCGCCTCGGGTCTCCGCCACGACGTTGAAGGTCTTGCGGTTCTCGCGCAGTTCACGGATGTCGAGGGTGACCTTCACCGGGCCCTTGGCGGCCTCGGCGGCCAGGGCCTCGCCGTCCGCCTGGGTGATGCCGCCGGTGGGGATCTTGCCGGCGGTGGCGTCGCCGATGGTGCCGTTGAGCGGGCCCTCGGTGTTGTTGTAGACGACGGCACCGACCGCGCCCGCCGCGTGGGCGTTGGCCTGCTTGACGGCGAAGGTGCAGCCACCGCGCTTGATCAGGGCGATCCTGCCGGTGAAGGCGCCGGCGGCGAAGTCGGCGGGCTCGCAGCCGTGCGTGTTGTCGGCGTCCACGGGGACGACGGCCACGTCCGCGGTCACCCCGCCCTCGGGGCCGCTGGCGGTGTACGTCATCAGCTGGACCGGGATGTCACGCGGAACGGGCGAGACCACGGCGAGGGTCTCGGCGATCTCGTCGGTGTAGACGAAGTCGAACTCATGGCGAGAGAGCTTGTAACCGGCGGCCTTGAGCACCAGCTCCACGTAGGCGGCCGACAGCTGGTGGCCCTTCGAACCGGCCACCCGGGTTCTTCCGTTGTGATCGGCTATCGCCTGGAAGACTTTCAGGTGGCGGAAGGCGTCCTTGGCCGTGGACTCCTTGACGAGTTTCCTGGCCAGTGCGTTGCCCCGGTTGGCCCAGCTCGGGTTGTCGGCTTCCGCGGTGGCGGGCCCGGCGAGAAGCAGGGGGGAGACGAGTGCGGCGGCAGCCAGGGTGGCGGTCGCCGCCGCGCTACGACGTGCGGGCATGGAGGTCCTCTCACTGCAGGTCGATGGATCGATCGACAGTCGGAAGAACACGCTCGACGGGATGAGGTTGAGGCACGTTAACCCCGTGAGGGCCCGCTGCCAAGGAGGGGGCCCGAACCGTTTCGAGTGCTCGAACGCATGACTGAGGGCTCGTCAAGAGCCGGTCGGCGGCCGGTCGACTGCTCTGTTCCGAGGTGTCCGGCCCGGCGAACCGGTCCGCTCGACCGTGCAGCCGAACGGGTCGCCCCGTTCGGCCACGAGGTCGTACGGGGCCGGGCGCCGGGCGTCGAGCGGGAGACGTCTGCCCGGTGGTCACGGACGACCCGTGGGGGAGCGGCCGCAGCAGGGGCGGGGCGAGGACGGCCGAAGAAGCACCGCGCGCCTCGCCCGCCCCTGCCGGACGGCTCGGCGCCGTACCAGGTGCAGTCTCGCCGCGGGACCCGGCATGCGCCCTGCGGAGCTGCTGTGTCCCTGTGTCGCACTCGACGACACCGCTCACGCGCGGTCGGTGGGGGAGGGGCGGGCGGCGCGGCGGCGCAGACGCAGCGGCAGCACGTACCAGCACAGGCCGAACCACAGCATGACGGCGCCGGCGAGCACTTCGGCGAGGACACCGGGAACCACGAAACGCAGGATCAGCAGGAGCGTGCAACCGATGGTCAGCGCGAGCAGGACCATGCCGCACATCATCAGGCGGCCTGCGGTCTCCACCACTTCGTCCTTCATGCGATGACCGGACAGCAAGCGGTGGATGGAGACAGGCGCTATGAGCGATCCCGTGGCCGACGCCCCGAGCACCACCGTGGCGACGTAGACGACCCGGTCCAGCGTCCCCAGCTCCTTGAACACGGGAGTGAAGGCCACGCTCAGCAGGAATCCGAAGAGGATCTGCACACCCGTCTGAGTGACCCGTGTCTCCTGCAGGATCTCGTTCCAGCGGCGGTTGACCCGCTCGTGCGCTGATTCCGGCTCGTCGGCGCCGGGTGCCGGGCGGTGACCGGGGTGCTCCGTGTCCCGGCCGTTGTCCTCTCCTGCCGGCTTGCCCGACTGCTCCGTCATGGTCATGGCGTCCTCCCTCTGCTCGGATGGCCGTTTGCCCCGCCCGGGGCAGCGGCATGCCGGTCCTCCCGGCGGTCACGGACGTCGTCGTGGCGGTACGTGCCGGAACCGTCCCCGGCGTGTGCGGCGCCCGGCGGAACGGTCGTCCGGAACACGAGGTGCGCAACAGGAGCCGAGGCGAATGAAGTCGGTCCCACGGCGCGGCATGGCTCGGCCCCAGGAAGCGACCGCGGGCCAGGACGTGGCTCCTGCCGATCGGCACATCCGTGCCGATGCGTGCGGAGGTCCGGGCGTGACGCTGCCTGTGACACAGCGGCCGTGACGCCGTCGACTCTCACGTGTCACTGCGCGCATGGTTCGTCACGATGCGTGCTCGCCGGGTGATCCGTCGGCATAGGCGAAACAGAGCCGGGTGTTATTGAATGAGCTGTGCGGTCAGGGATCTCGGGGCCCTGTCGTCCGGGTTCTGGCAGGCCCCGGTGCTGTGCCGGGGGTGACGAGCGAGCTGAGAGAGCCGCATGGACTCCGACTCCACCCCTTCCCCGTCGTCCGGATCGCCGTTCGACATGCTCAGCAGCGCTCTGGGCCGGTACATCCCGCACGGCCCCGCGGCGGCGGCCGCCGGTTCCGCCGACGAGCAGGACGAGCAGGAGGAGCAGGAGGAGCAGGAGGAGCAGGAGGAGCAGGGCGAGCAGGAGGAGCAGGAGGAGCAGGGCGAGCAGGAGGAGCAGGGCGAGCAGGAGGAGCAGGGCGAGCAGGAGGAGCAGGAGGAGCGGACGGACAGCGCCGCCCGCCGACGCGCATCCGCCGGTCCGCCCTCCGGACGTGGGGAACAGATACTCGGCGTGGTCGACCTGGACCGGGATCTGAGGATCGCCCGCTGCAATCTGGACCCTCCCGTTTTCGCGGGGGTGAGTGCCGTGACCGGGAGTCCTTTCGTCGATCTTCTGCCGCCCTGGGACGTACCCACGGTCACCCGGCGGTTGCGGCAGGTCCTCGAGAGCGGTGAGCCGCACGTCGCCCGGGTCCAGCGCCTGCGGCGCAGCGACGGGTCGGAACTGGTGGTTTCGATGAGCATCCTGGCCGCGGCGCACCAGGAGGGCCTGACCGTCTCGCTGATCGCCATGGCCAGGAGGCTGCACCTGTATGCCGCCGAGACCGCGATCGGCACCTCGTTGGACATCGGCGAGACCGCGCAGTCGCTGGCGGATTCCCTGCTGGCCTGGGGAGACGTGGCCGCCATCGACCTCGACTTCGCCGTGTGGACCGGCGAGGTGGTCACCGGGCAGCCGCAGGGGCGCATCCGGCTGCGGCGGGCGGCTCTGGTGCCGGACAGGGTGTGGCCCGACGGCTACGTGACTCCGGGCGACGATCTTCCCGCCGACGCGAGTCGCCTGCTCGCACAGGCGACACGGCGTGACGACGCCGCGCAGGCCGTCGTCATACCCGACCGGGCGGCGATCGAGAGGGTGCTCGGCAGCGCGCGGCTGGTACGGGCCCTGGTGCCCGGTGACCAGGCAGCCGGTGTGGCGTGCCTGCCGCTGGTCCTGGACGGCACGCCGCCCGTCGTTCTGGGCGTGGCGGAGGTCTGGCGGCGGGCGGGCCGCCCTTTCGACGACGGCGAGCTGTTCGACCTGCAGGAACTGGTGGGAAGGACCTCTCATCACGTGGACCTGGCCCGCCGGCACCAGCGCGAGCACACACAGGTGCTGGCGCTGCAGCGCCGGCTCCTGCCACGGTCCGGCGGCGACACCATCGAGACCGCCAGCGTCTACCAGCCCGCCACCCCCGACAGCGCCGGCGTCGGCGGTGACTGGGTGAACAGCTTTCCGCTGCCGGACGGCCGTACGGCGCTCATGGTCGGTGACGTGGTCGGACACGGCCTGGGAGCCGCGGCGACCATGGGGCAGCTGAGCATGGAGGCCCGCGCGCTGCTGTCCGCGGGGCTGGCACCCGACGAGGTGCTGGAGCACCTGGACGAGACCGTGTCGCTGCTGGACGACGCGGAATCCGGGCTGGCGGCCGGTTACAGCGCCCTCGGGTCGACCTGCTGCATCGTCGTCTACGACCCGGTCGGCCACCAGGTGGCGCTGTCCAGCGCCGGCCACCTTCCGCCGGTCCTGGTGCCCCCGGACGGGTCCGGCGGCCCGGTCGCGGTACGCCCCCATCCCGGGCTGGGCGCCGAGTTCGCGCTGCGGGAGCCGTTCGGCGTGCACACGTTCGCCGCGCCTCCCGGCTCGCTGCTCGCCCTCTACACCGACGGCTTGGTGGAGGACCCCGCCCTCTCGATCGACGAGGGCATCGGCCGGGTGGCGGACGCCGTGTCCGCGGTTCACCCCTGGGACGCCTTGCAGCAGGCCGCGCGGCACGTGGTGTCCGCGCTGGCGCCGGCGCGGCAGCGCGACGACGTGACCCTGCTGCTCGCGCGCATGATCGGCTACCGCAAGGGGGACACCGCGACCTGGCGCCTGCCCGCCCGCGGCGACGCGGCCGCCCGGGCCCGCACGCTGGTCTCCGCGCTGCTCGGGCGATGGGGCACGAGAGACGCGACCCGGGACAGTGTGCTGCTCGTGGTGAGCGAACTGGTGGCCAACGCGGTCCGCTTCGCCGACGGACCTCTCACGGTACGGCTGATCAGGACCGGCCAGGGGCTGCTGTGCGAGGTGGGCGACACCGGCAACGGCAGGCCGCGGCTGGGCCGCGGCGAGCTCCTCGCCGACGGCGGTCGTGGCCTGCACGTCGTGCACGGACTCACCGTCCGGTGGGGGGTGCGGTGGACGGACACCGGCAAGGTGGTCTGGGCGTCGGTCGCGAGGTGACGCCGCAGGGCGACGCCCGCAGGGTGGAAGCCGACGCGACAGCAGGCCGATCGGGCTCTTGGTCCAGGCCGGCCCGGCCTTCGTCTTTATATCGATGTAACGACCGTGGTGTCATGAAGGGCCCTCACCGAGACAGCCGTGCCCGCATGAGGAGCCGCTGATGCGCACTCGCTCCGCAGTCATGGCGTTCTCCGCGCTGGTCGCCCTGTTCCTCGGCCTGTTCCAGAGCCCGCCCACCGCCGCCGGTGCGACGTCCGCAGCCCCCAGGACCTTCCGCGACCCCCTCAACACAGGGCCAGATCCCTTCATTGCCTACGCCGACGGTGCCTACCACCTCACCACCACGCAGGGCGACAGCATCAAGATGTGGCGCTCTCCGTCACTGGGCACTCTGCTCGCCACCGAACCGATCACCGTGTGGAGGGATTCCGATCCCACCCGCAACCAGCACATCTGGGCAGCGGAGTTCTACCGCTTCGGCGGCCGCTGGTACATGTACTGCACGGCGGACGACGGCATCGACGAGCATCACCGGCTGTACGTCCTGGAATCGGCCGGGGACGATCCGACGGGTCCCTACCACTTCAAGGCCAGGCTCACCCCGCCGAACCATGCCGACAAGTTCGCGATCGACCCCGGCGTCCTTCAGCACAACGGCCGTCTCTGTCTGGCCTGCAGCGGCGTCAACGCCTACCAGCACAACGGCCTGAACATCGCTCCCATGCCGGACCCCTGCACCGTCGCGGGCGACGCGGTGGCGCTGGACGCACACGGCGGCTGCCCCGAGGTCCGGGAAGGGCCGGAGTTCCTGAACCGCAACGGCCGTACCTGGATGACGTATTCGGCCTGCGACACCGGGAAGCCCGACTACCAGGTGTGGATGATGTCCCTCCCCGAGGGGGCCGACCCGCTCGTGCCGGGCAACTGGACCCGGCACCCCGGGCCCCAGTTCTCCCGCAATGACGCGAGAGGCGTCCTCGGCCCCGGCCATCACGCCTTCTTCCGCTCCCCCGACGGCCGGGAGGACCGGATCCTCTACCACGCGAAGACCACTGCGGTGTTCACCTGCTCCGACCGTACGACGCGAGCCCAGAGGATCGGCCGGCGTCCCGACGGCAGCCCGGACCTCGGCGCACCCCTCGCCCTGGGGGCCACGCAGGACCTGCCCTCGGGCGACCCGGGATCCGGCAACCACTGGATCAACGACGACGGCCGGTCCAGCGGCAACGGCACCGTCTCCTGCCAGGGTTCGTGGAACTACGGCACAGGCTGCGCGGCGCAGTGTTTCTGGAGCGACGACCACTGGAGCGACGTGGCGGGGAGCACCGCGACGTTCCGCTTCACCGGCACCCGGGTCGCTCTGCTCTCCGTCCGGGACATCGGCAACGGCATCGCGGCGGTCAGTGTCGACGGCGGCCCCGAGCGACGCGTCGACTTCCACGGGGCGACCAGGACGGGGGAAACGCTCCAGTACCTCAGTCCACGACTGCCGAACGGCTCGCACACCCTGCGGATCCGGGTGACAGGAGAGCGCAACCCCGCCTCGTCGGCAGCCTTCGTGAGCGTGGATCGTGCGGAGGCGTACACCGGCTGATCTCATCGTGGTCCCGCGCCGAACTCGACACCGTCCTGGACCGCGTCGCCGCGAAACCCGCCGCCCACCGACAGAGTGCCGGACCTCGACGTCCGGGTCGGCCCACTGATCCGGGGCCGCCCGTACGGCCCGCGCCCTCCCCGCACCCGCGTGCGCCGCGGCACGACCGGCTGGGCGAGCAGCACGATCGACGGTGCGACAACTCCGGCGAGCGACCGGGCCGCCCCCTCGCTCGCCGGACGGTGATCCGCCCACAGGCCACGACTGCCCGCGAGGACGGGTTCGCGCCACGTCCGCCTCGCACCGGTTGTCGGCGCGCGGCCCACCCGGTGCCTGCCGCGCCCGCCCGCGCCCGGGAGACCGGCACGCACGCGCCGCACGGACCACGACGACGGCCCGCTGCCCGGTGGCGGACACGGCCGACGCCTCGGTCGCGCGGTACGGGCAACGGCACGGCGATCTGCCAGGGCCCGGTCACGTGGAGCCGGACACCCCGGAGGTCCGACCGCTGGGCGAGCGGGCGGGCCGCCGGGGCGGCGAGCCGGCTCACAGGGTGATCACGCGTACCAGGAAGAACGCGGCGACGAGCAGACAGCCGATCATGATCAGAAGCAGCCAGATGCGGGGGTGCTCCCAGATGCCGCCGTCCGGGCGTTCACGGTGGGCCTCGGCGATCGACCCTTCCGCGGGAGGGGTTTCGCCGGGAGGAGGCAGCGGCTCGCTCATGACCACGCCTCGTGGGCGGCGGCGGGTGCGCCTGCACGGGCCGTGTCCTGTTCCTCGTAGTTCGCCAGGGCGAGTCCCAGGGTGAAGAAGGTGGGTGCCCATTCGCCGACGAAAATGCCCCACCGGTCGGCACGTTCCAGGCTCTCGTTCCTGCTGGAGGTGAGCCAGGAGACGAGGGAAAGGCCGATCGAGGCGGTGGCGGCCAGGTAGGCGTGCTCGCTCGTGACGCCGACCTCGTGCAGCTTCTTGACGATCATGAAGACTCCTCGGGCGGTGAAATGCCGTCGAGAGGCTCAAAAGCCTCATACGGGTACATGAGTTACTGCTGGTTCCGCGTCGGAGCGCTGTTCGGATGCGTTCGGAGCCGTTGACAGGCGGGGCTGCCGGGACGGAGCGGCACGCATCGGCCACCCCTGCGGTGGCTCTGGCGCATCGTGACCCGGGCACTCCGCATCGGAACCGGGCGGACTCGATCGCCTCGGCACGACCTCGGATCTGCTCACGGTCTCCGGGCGACAGCGCGTCGTCGTCCTCCTCTTCCGCTCCTGCGGCCTCGACCGGCCCGGGATCTGCCGTCTGCCCGGCCCGCCCCCTGACGCTGCCGAAAGCCAAGCCCGACGTGGACTCGGAGCACCGGAAAGCGTGAGTGACCGGAACCGAACGGCGTCGCCCCCGCCCGGGCCCTGACGACGGGCCGGGGATCCGGCCTGTGCTCAGCCGGTCCGCCCCTGGCCCGGCCGGTGACTTCCGAAACTCCACTCGCGGCCCTCCGGGTCCAGGACCCGGGCACGCCGGGTCCCCCACCCGGTGTCCTCGGGCGGGAAGACGGACCGGCCCCCCGCCCGCAGGGCCCGGTCGTAGAGTCCGTCGACGTCCGGCGTCGCGAGATACGCCCCGGCTCCCGTGGAGACGCCCTTAAGGGGCGGGACGTCGTAGGCGGCGTCCGAACTCGCGAGCATCACCACCGCGTGCCCGAGGCGGAGTTCGGCGTGGACGACACGGCCGTCCTCACCGTCCTGACGCGCCGTCGTGGCGAAACCCAGCTCCTGAAGCCATCCGATGGCGCCAGGAGCGTCCGAACAGCTCAGATACACATGCAAGGACGTCTCGTCGGGTTGCATGGGGACTCCTTGCGGACGACCCGGTCAGGCCCGGGCGTCCATCACGCGCCGCAACGAGTGCAGCGCCCTACGGATGTGGCTCTTCACCGTGCCCAGAGGCAGCCCCGTGCGCTCGGCGATCTGCACCTGGGTCATGTCGCCGTAGACGGCCATCCCCAGCAGACGCCGCTGCACCGGAGTCAGGCACCCGAGCTTCTGCAGAACGAGGACGCGGTCGACGGCGGCCTCGCTCTCGTCGACACCCCGGTGGCGGACGGCTTCCTCCTGCTGCGCCGCGGACACGTTCGCGAGGTCGGCACGGCGGGCCCGCGCCGCATGCGCGTCCGCGATCGCGTGACGGGTGATGCCGACGAGCCATCCCGCCAGCGCCCCGCGTTCCGGACGGTACCCGGTCCGGCCGCGCCAGGCAGCCAGGAAGACCTGCTGGGTGACGTCCTCGGCGTCATGGGTGTCGCCGAGCGAGCGCCGGGCGAGGGTGTGGACGAGCGGGCTCCACCGCCGGTACGCCAGGACGAGCGCCTGTTCCTCCCCGGCGCAGAACCGCCTGGCGAGGTCGGTGTCGTCACCGGCCTCCTCGTCCGACGGCGGCGGACCGTACGCGCCGTGCACACCGGCATCGCACGGACGCGCGTGCCCGGCGTCGGCGCTCGGATGCATATCCGGCCGAGCAGTAGGCATCATCAGCTCCCAGATCCTCGAACGGCGTGCATACGACCGTCCTGCGGAACGGCACACGATCGCAATCCGCATCGTTCGCGCATCGAAAGGCCGGACGTCCGTCGACGCGTTGTACGCCGGCCGTAAAAGATCTGCATCCCTGGAAGAGGCACCCGGGGAAGACGCTGTGTACTCACTCGCCCGGGAGTGAACGAATGCGAAGGGACAGCGACGATGAACATCCCTCTGACCTCTGTTGCCGCAGCGGCTTCCCTCGGCGTGTGTGCTCTCGCGCTGGGCGCGGCGGGAAACGCGAGCGCGGCGGACGACGACCAGGCCATGGTCTCCGTCTTCCACGCCGTCCCCGGTCTGACGGTCGACGTGTACGCCAACGGTGACGAACTGCTCCCCGACTTCAAGCCCGGCACGCTCACCGAGCCGCAGCCTCTCCCCGCCGGCTCCTACGACCTGAAGGTCTTCAAGGCCGGAGCGGATCCGAACGGGAAGCCCGCCATCCAGAAAACGGTCGAGGTGCCGGCCGGGGCCGACGCGACCGTCGTCGCCCACCTGGACGCCGACGGCAATCCGCGACTGGACGCCTACGTGAACGACACCGCCGAGGTCCCGGCCGGACAGGCCCGCCTGACGGTCCGCCACGTCGCGGCCGCTCCCGCCGTCGATGTCAGGGCGGGCGGCCAGCCGGTCTTCAAGGGGCTGGAGAACCCCGAGGAGGACACCGCCGACGTGGACGCCGGGACGGTCTCGGCCGACGTCGTCGTGGCCGGTACCGACGACGTCGTCGTCGGCCCCGCCGACCTCGACCTCGAAGAAGGCACCACCAACATCGTCTACGCCTGGGGGAGCGCCGACGACAAGAACCTCGCCCTGAAGACGCAGACCCTGACCGGCATGGAATCGGCGCCCTCGGGCGTGCATGCCGGAAGGACCAACGATGCCGGCACATGGATGACCTACGCCGCGGGGATCGGTCTGCTCGGCCTTGCCGGCGCGCTCACCGCCCGCCGCGTCGTGACCCGCAGCCGTGCCTGACACCGGACCGGCCCTGCGGTTCCGGCGGCTCCAGGCGGTGGTGATCGCCCTGCTGGCTGTCTCCGGGACCGCGGTGCTGGCGTCGGTGCCCTCCGGCGGAAGCCTCCCTCGGGCGGCGCAGTTCGACGCGAGGCAGCCCCCCGCATCAGCCCCGCCCGTCCGCACGCAGGACACCGGCGCCGCGACGGCACCGTCCGCCCGGCACCCCACAGGCGGCGACCCCCGCCGCCTCGACCCCCGCCGCCTCGATCTCCGGCGCCTCGGTGTGAGCGCCGAGATCGAGCCGGTCGGGGTCGCTGCCGACGGCAGCGCCGAGATTCCCGAGGACCCGGACCGAGTCGGCTGGTACCGGTACGGACCCGCTCCGGGAGAGGCATCCGGTTCCGCCGTGATCGTGGGACACGTGGACTCCGCCACCGGTGACCTCGGCGCGTTCGCAAGCCTCTACAGCGTCCGCGCGGACGACGTCGTGACCGTGCGGCGGACCGGTGGCCCCCCGGTCACCTACCAGGTCGTCGCTCGCACCCTGGCCGACAAGGAGCATCTGCCCGCTTCGGCCTTCGCCCGGACCGGCAGACCGGTGCTCACTCTCATCACGTGCGCGCCGCCCTTCGACGAGACCCGAGGCGGCTACCAGCGCAACCTGATCGTGACGGCGGTCCCGAGGTGATGCCGTCGCCCGAAACCGATCCCTGATGCCTACGCTGCTGTTTATGTCCCCACCGGAGACGACGACCGAACGGCCATCGGCCTCCGCTCCTGCGAGGACCGACAGGCGGGCGGGTGCCGTGCCTCCCCGTCGCTCTCCTGCCCCGCCTCTCCCCGCTCCGCCCCGCACGAGAGGAGGTGGGCCATGGCCCCGCACCTGGACGCCGACGAGCTGACCGAGCTGGCACTTCAAGCCGGCTCCCGCCCCACCCCCCGGCAGCGCGTCCACCTCGTGCGCTGCCGGCGGTGCCGCGAAGAGCTGAGACAACTGCACCGAGTCGTCCGAGCCGCACGAGACGTCTCCACCGAAGACCTCCTCGTCGCCCCGCCCCCGCGGGTGTGGGACGCGATAACGGCAGAACTGGAGCGAGGGACGCGTTCTCCGGCGCGGACGGGGAGCAACACCGACGCATCCGTCCGGCACGCCCACCCGTCCCGCGGCCGCCCGTGGCAGCGCCGTCCCGCCATGCTGCTCGCCGCCGCAGGTCTCGCCGCGGGGGCAGCACTCGGCAGCGCCGTCACATGGTGGCAGCTCGACGACGACGTACCGCCCGTGTACACGAGCCGCGACAGCCGTCTGGCCCCGCTGGCCGTCCCGCAGGCCGTCGGCACAGCACGTCTGGTCCGCAGCTCCCCGGCCGGCCGTGAGGTCACGGTGACCGTGGCGGGCCTGCCGCGCACGGACGGCTACTACGAGGTATGGCTCATGGACCGGACCCACACCAGACTCATCGCGGTGGGCGTCCTCGGCCCGGACGGCCGTGCCACGCTGCCGCTTCCCGCAGGGGTCGACCTGTCCGGCTACCCGCTCATCGACGTGTCCGCGCAGGAGAACGACGGGAACCCCGCCCATTCGGGGCAGAGCGTCGTGCGCGGCAGTCTCCCCGGCTGATGTCACAGGCCCTCGGCGGACTCCGCGGCCTTCACGTGCCGGTTCCCGATCCGGCGCGGATGCGCTCGCGGGCTCGGCGGAACCGCCGCCGAGCCGTGCCCTGCAAGCCGGACGGACCCCGCGGACTCGCCCCGTGAGGCGTCCGGCCCGTGGGGGCGCGGGCCGGACGCCTCACACGGTTGTCCGTGTTCGGCGGGACCGAGGTGGCCGCCGGCGGAGCGCCCGGGGCGGGTGCCGTAGCGGGTCGGTCAGGCGAACGGGTCCGCCGGGGTCAGGCCGCTCCGATGCCGTGCAGCAGGGTGTCGACGACGACGTCCGCCGCCCGGGCGGGGCTCAGGTCGGGCAGTTGCCGGGACACGAGGTGCATGAGCTCGGGCAGCAGGGCGCCCGCCCGTCCCCGGGGCAGTCCGGAACGCAGGAGCCCTTCCTCTGAGGCGCGTTCGAGGAAGGCGTCGACCTCGCGGACGGACGCGTCGCGGCGGGCGCGCGCGTCGTCGTCGGCGAGCATGCGGTTGAGGTCGACGGGCCAGGTGCGGTTGACGGCGATGATGTTCTCGACATAGCGGTGCAGCGCGACGGCGACGGGGGCCTCACGCAGCCGCGCGTCCTCGACGGCCTGCTCGACGGCCGCCAGGCGGGACGCGCAGATGGCGGCGAGGAGTTCCTCGCGGGAGGCGAAACGCCGGTAGACGGTGCGCCGGTCCACACCCGCCTCGGCTGCGATGCCCGCGATGCTCGCGCCGGGATCGGCGGCGAGCATGCGTGCTCCGGTGGTCAGGACGTTTTCCAGGTTGCGCGCGGCGTCGGCTCTCACGCTGTCGAGGACGCGCGGCTGCGTGAGGTCGCCGGCGCTGCGGATCGTGCTGCTGCGGCGGTTCGACGCGCTGCGCGAGGAGAACGCGGAGCTCGATGCGCATCGCGCGAGAGGAGATCTTCGGGCCGGTCCTGGTCGTCATCGCGTACGACGACGAGGACGAGGCCGTGCGCATCGCCGACGACTCCGAGTACGGCCTGTCCGGCGGCGTCTGGGCGTCCGGTCGGCCGACGAGCGGCACGCCCTGGAGGTCGCCCGCCGTATCCGCACCGGCACCGGCACCGGCACCGGCACGGTCGACGGCGCGCCGGTCGCCTTCGACGGTCCGTTCGGCGGCTTCAAGGCCGGCGGGATCGGCCGCGAGTACGGGGCGGCGGGCCTCGGCACCTGCACCGAGTACCGGACCGTCACCGGCTGAGGTCCTGGTCCCGCGACGGAAACCGTCCCGGCCACTTCTCGCGTCACCGCCTTGACCGGTGACGCCGACTGGTGCAGGCTGACAGTGGTCGCCGAGAGGTGGCAGGCAGGGCGTGATCCGTGTTCGACGAAGTGGAGCAGGGCATGAACGAGAAACTCTCCGTGGACGCCGACGCGGCGGCACGGCGCGCGCGATTCGGCAGGCTTCCCGGGCGGATCCGTCCCGAGGACATGGCCGCCGAGGTGGAAACCGCACCGGCCGGCGCGGGCGGCGCGGCCCACAACCCGGAGAACTCGTGGAAGTTCTACTCGTGCCTGGCCCTCGACCTGGGTCTGTGAGTCGCTCCGGCGGCGAGGGCTCGCCCGGGCCCACGGGGCCCTGACGGCACCCGGCGCCGCCGCCTTCGCCCTGTCCGGCCGGGCACCGATGCCGTACCTGTACGTCTTCTCCAGGGTGAATGCCGAGTGCGGCGGAGAAGGCCGCGAACGCGCCCTGGGCGTGGACCCCGTGGCCCATGTGATCCACGGCACACGGCGGGAGTGCATAGCGGGCCGTGCCTCAGTGCCTTTCTAAGGGTGCGAGGGCGTGGCGCCGGTCGTACGGCTGCACACGCACTCGACGACACGTGTGCGACCTCGCAAGGCCGCCGGGAGGTCGGTGGACTCGGCGGGGAGGCGGAAGGGCCGACGCCGCCGGCCGGGTACGCCCGCACGCGCCCACCGGTGAGTGGGCCGGCACGGGGCCGCCGGGAGCGACCGGCGCGCGCCGCACGCGAGGCGTGGTGACCGCGGGTGTGCTCGTCCTGCTCATCGCCTGGAACTTCGTCTACTTCTTCCCGATCTGCACCGGGCAGACGATCCCGTACGGGGAGTGGCGCGCCAGGATGTGGCTCGGCGCCTGGATCTGAACAGGGCTCTTCGCGCTCACAGGGCCCGCAGGGGACCCGCGAAGGACTTCCGCGGGGACGAGGGGGCGACCAGAGGCGGCAGTGAGGCGAACACCTTGCCCTTGAGCGTGCTCGGGTGCCGCGTCAGCTCGACGTCGACGCGCGTGCGGTCGCCCTCGGAAGTCATCCGGAAGACCCAGCCGCCGCCGGCTCCGAAGAGTTTGGAGCCGAGGGTCGTGACGGTGACGGTGTCGCCGTCCGGCTCCCATTCGTGGCGTGCGCGCTCCCATGCGGCGGCGGTGCCTTCGGTGACCTCGGCCCAGGTGTCACCGAGGCGGTGAACCTCGAAGTGCCCGGCGTCGATGGTGGGCCGTGCCTCCGCGCGGGACGGGCCGAAGTCGGTCAGCCCCCAGGACGTCCTTCGGGCCGAGCGTGGAGACGAGATGGAACCGCACGACCGCCACGGGAGTTTCCTCACTCTCCGAGTAACCGTTCTGACTGGTGGCGAGACGCTCTCATGTGCATTCGTCACCTGTCAAGACGGTTACTTTTCAGGGAATCTCGCAGACGAACTGCTCGGCTCCCGGTTCGAGTGCCCCGGCGCCCCTCGGGGAGGAGCCCGGGCGTCGCGGGGCGGTCGCCGCCGGGAACGGGCCCGACCTGGAGTCGCGGCCCGGCACCCGGACGGAACTGCCGGGCGGGCTCGGCGGTCGACATGGTCGCCGGATCCCGGCGCGGTGGGCATGCCGGTGTCGCCCGGCGCGGGGTCGCTGGATCCTCCGCGGCCGCGGAAGAGCGGCTGCCCGGAAGCGCGCCGCGCACGCAGGACGTCACGGAACCTGCCTGGCCCGCCGGCGCGCAGGTGTGGATCTGGGCGGACGGCGCGGCGCTCTCCGGATACGGTCCATCGGTGTCCGACTTCGTCTGGAGGCTGCCGGGAGCGAGTCGGCCGGCCTGGCCCCGTCCGGCACCGGCGCGATCCCGGACGGGTGAGAGCGCTCGGGCGAGCGGGGCCCGGAGGCCGCGCGGGCGATGCCCGGGCCTCGCGAGGGCTGGACGTGGGCGAACTCCCGCTCGCTGCAACCGTGGGCGGCGTCGCGGGCGGATCGGCCGGTGGACGTGACGCCGTGGAAGTTCCCGCGTGCGGGAGGGGGGGCGGACGTGCCGGCCCGGACGGTCAGTCCGTGGCCCCCGCGGGGACGGTCCTCTTGCGGGCGCGGTAGGCGGCGGCCTTGATCCTGTTGCCGCAGGACTCCATGCCGCACCACTGGCGTCGCATGCCTCGGGAGCGGTCGATGTAGACGCGCGTGCACTCCGGGTTGCCGCATTCCTTCAGCAGCGGGACGTCCGGGCCGCTGAGCAGCTCGACGGCCCGCCGGGCGACGGTGGCCAGGGCCTGTGCGGGGGTCGCCTCGGTGTGCCGTCCCGCCAGGGTGAGCTGTGGCGTCGCGGGGTCCTTGCGCGCGGCCGAGTTGAGCACGGCGAGCGCCTCGCGGTGGAACTCCTCGCCGAGGCGGCGGTTGGTGATCAACCCGTACAGGGCTTCACGCACCTTGACCGCGTCCCGGACGTCCTCGTCCTCGCCGGGGGTGATCGTGTCGACCAGTCCGGACTCCAGGTACCAGGCGTTCAGCCGCTCCGGGCTCACGAACATCTCGAACCGGGTCGAGCGCCGGGCGCGGAGCGTGGCCGCGAAGTCGAGCGCCGGGTGTCCGCAGACGAAGACGTGGTCAAGATTCACGTCACCATTTTAACAGGTGACTTCACGGGGGTGCAAGGATGCGCCCGTGGGGCATGCGCAACCGCCGTCACAGGCCGGCGTCCTGCTCGGGTGCGGTGACGGCTCCGGGCCCGACGGCCGCGCTGCGTGTCGAACACGTGCTGTGGCCGGTGTCCCAGCCGCCCACGGCGTCCGGCTCCCGATGAACCCGACCGGCAGGACCGGGCTCCGCGCCGGCGTCGGCGACAAGAGGCCGGCCGACCGCGTACGGCAGTCCGTCGTGGACAGCGGCAGCCGCGGCCTGCACGTCGTACGTGGACTCACCGTCCGGCGGGGGTGCGGTGGACGGACGCCGGCAAGGTGTCTGCGCGTCGGTCACCAGGTGGCACGGCCACAGGGGGGCGGGCGCGTGCGCTCCTCGGGCGGCGCCGACGGTACGGGCGGCGAGCCCCCGGTACGGGCGGCCGGCCTGCCGGCACGAGTTGCCCCCGTCGGCGCCGATGGCGCGCGTCCGCCCTGCAGCCGCTTCCCTGCCGAGGCGGTGGCCGTGAGGCTCGGGGCCGCCGCACAGCAGAACACCAAGGTGCCAGGAGGCGGGGTCGTCCCGGTCACGGGCGGGCAGCCGCTCCCACGGGGCGGTGACTGTCTCCTGCACGGCAGATGTCTGCGCCGGTCCATGACCGAACGGGTGCCGTCCGCCTGTGTCTCCACGCGGTGCAGGTCCTGGCGGCAGCGGAACCGGCCTCGAAGCCCCCTCACCCTTCCGCTCGGGGACCCGGCGGTTCGCCGGACACCGCGGCCGAGCGGCGCCGGTGATGTCGCGGATCCTTCGGTGCGGATCCGAGGACGGAGGCGCGGCCGTTCCCGTCAGTGCCCGGAGCCGTGCCGACCGCCGAGCTGGTCACGGTGGCGCGGATCGCCCAGGTACGTGTCCTCGTCGAAGACGGGAGCCGCCTTGGCCTGCGCCTTCGTCCGGGCCAGGTTCACGATGCGGGCCACGTGGTCGATGCCCATGACCGCGTCCGACGGGATCACCACGTCCTTGCCGAGGAACCACAGGCCGGTGTGTACCACCAGGAACCGTCGGCCGAGGTCCCTGGAGTGTGGGCTGACCGAGCCGACGCGGCCGTCCGTGGCGTCCACCTGGTAGCCGGTCAGGTCGTCGTCCGGGGTGTGGCCCGCGGTCGGTACGTGAGGGATGCGGTGTTCGGTCACGATGTCCTCTCTGCTGTCGTCCTCATATCTGCTGTCCTCCTCGTACGACTGCCCGCCGAGGCGCGTGACAGGCGTACCGGACGCCTGCCGTCGCCCCGACGGTGTGTCACGCCTTCTGTGACCCCGTCCCGCACGGCCGGCGAACCTGTGGTGCGCGGTGCCGACGTCGGCCTCCTGCGCGGCGAGCGGTGGCACGAGCACCCGCAGGACGCCACCAGCGCTGATCATGCGGCGGTCGGTCGGCGAGGGGGCGTCATGACCTCCGGGCCGGGGCGTACGGGCCGAAGCGGACATTGCCTCCCTTTCCAGGGCCGCCGACGGCCGCGCCGGGCTGTGCGGCTCGCCACGGGCCTGGTCAGGACGGGGCCGGTGCGCGAAGATCGCGCCCGCACCACCGCATCCACGCCATCCACCACGGGAGGATGTACATGGCTCACCGCACACCCCGCGGTCTGCTCGCCGGGGCCACCGCCACCGTCGCCCTGATCGTCACGGCCGGTGCGGCCTCCGCCACGGGGACCGCCCCCGCCGTGCCCGGTCCGCAGGCCCGCGTCTTCATGGTCAACCCCGTTCAGTCCTCGGGCGACCAGACCCTCACCGACGGCAAGGACGCCGCCGCGGCGGTCCCCGCCACCGCGTACGCCACCGCAGTGCTGCGCAATCTGGACGGCAGCGGCGGGCTCTCCGGCCGCTGGGTCTCGGTCCGCTCCGACACCGGCGCCTCCGCGCGGCTCGCCGACGCCGCCTCGTACGACCGGCACGACGACCAGTTCGAGCAGGTCATGGCGTACTTCTGGGTCAACGAGGCGCAGGAGTACCTGCAAAGCCTCGGCTTCGGCAGCGAGCTGCCCGGCGCCAACGACCGGGTACAGCCGGTGCGTATCAACCAGTGGGGCGCCGACAACTCCTTCTTCACCGACAAGAAGGCGGAGATCCGCTTCGGCAAGGGCGGCGTGGACGACGCCGAGGACGCCGAGGTCGTCGTGCACGAGTACGGCCATGCCGTGCACCATGCCCAGGTGCCCGGTTTCGGCAGCTCCGTGGAGGCCGGCTCCATCGGCGAGGCGTTCGGCGACTACCTGGCCGTCGCAGTCGGCGAGCACGCCGCCGCACGGTACGGATGGCCGCTGAAGGCCGACGCCGCCTGCGTCGCCGACTGGGACTCCGTCATGTACAGCGACGCCCCGCACTGTCTGCGCCGCATCGACTCCGGCAAGACGTACGCGGACCGGGTCGGCGAGGTCCACGCGGACGGCGAGATCTGGTCCCGCGCGCTGCTCGACATCCGTACCGCCCTCGGCCCGCGCGTGGCCGACCGGATCATCGTCGACGCCCAGTTCGGCTTCGCCCCCGACACCGGCTTCACGGCGGCCGCGAACACGACGGTCGCGACGGCGCGGAAGATGTACGGCAAGGGCGCGGCGGACGCGGTCCGCGCCGCGTTCCGGAGCCGGGGCATCCCCGGCGTCGCCTGACGTGCGACACCCCGGAGGCGGCAGGTCCGCCGCCTCCGGAGCCCGTCCGGCGCACGCCCTTGCGTGATCCCGCCGTCGCAGGTCGAGCCGACGGCGTGAGAACAGGATCTTGCGCGGGTCGCCGAGCTGCTCGGCGGCGTTCACGTTCCGGCCACCGACGGCCTCCCGCTCGGGCCGGGCGCCGGCGAAACCGCCGTACGTCCTGCGGCCGAGGAGCGGGACCCCCGTGGTGTCCTTCGTGTCCGGTGCGGGTACCGGACACGCCCGTGCCGCCCACCGGAAGTCGTCGGCGGGCGGCACGCGGACGGTTCAGACCGTGTCCAGCTCCCTGCGGAGCCCCGGACGCGGTGAGCCGTCCGTCGCCCGGCGCGGATCCGTGACACTGCCCAGCCAGCCCAGCAGGAACCCGGCCGGCACCGTCACCAGGCCCGGGATCGTCACGTCCCAGACCCTGAAGTCGTGCTCCGGGAAGATCGACTCGGGTGTGCCGGACGCGTACGGCGAGAGCGCGAGCGCCGCGATGCTCAGGGCGGTGGCCCCCCACAGGCACCACAGCGCGCCGCGGGCGGTGAACCCGGGCCAGTACAGGGCGTACAGCAGGACGGGTGCGAGGGCGGCGCCGCACAGGGCGAGCCAGAGCGTCGAGACGACCACCAGGTTCCAGTCGGCGGCGATGACCGCCATGACCGCGGCGACCGTTCCCGTCAGCGCCGCCGACCACCGTGACGCGGCACCGTCCGTCCTGCCCTCCGGGCGCCCGTCCTCGGCCTTGCCGACCGCGCCCAGCACGTCCCGGCCCAGGGTGATGCCGGCGGCGAGGGTCACGTCCACCACGGCCGCGAGGGCGGTGAGGAAGAGGACACAGGCCATGGCCGCGACCAGGATGCCGCCGCTGTCGAGGGCCCGCGCGAGCAGCAGCGGCGTGAACACCTGCGCCGCGGGACCGCCCTCGCGCAGCGCCGCGCCGAGGAGGGCCGCGCCGCCGATGCCGACGAGGGCGAGCGCGCCGTACAGGAGGGTGAGTTCGCCGAGCATCCAGCGGCCGACGGTCCGGGCGCCGCGCGGGCTCTTCGTCGAGATCGCCCGGATCAGCACGGCGGGCATCGCCAGCGTCGCCATCGACATGCCGACGGTCTGCCCGATCCGGTTCACGGCCCCCACCCACCCCTCACCGGTGTAGCCGCCCGGACGCAGATACGCCTCACCCATCTGCGAGCCCTGCGCGGCCGCGTCGAGCAGCCGCCCCAGGTCCCCGCCGAAGCGGTCGAGGACGAGAACGGCGGCGACCACCAGCACGGGCAGGCAGATCGCGGACTTCGCGAGCATCACCACGCCCGTGCCCCGGATCCCGCCGCTGACGGCCAGCGCGGTCATCACGCAGCCGATCACCACGATGCAGCCGGTGCGTGCACCGGGCTGCCCGATCAGGGCCGCGGCGACGTTGCCGACCACCACCAGCTGCACGACCAGCAGGGGGAAGCAGACGAGCAGCGTCACCACGCCCCAGGAGACGCGTACGGCGCGTCCGCCGCTGCCGCGCGCGTCCAGCATGTCCGCGGCCGTCAGCGAGGCGTGCCGGCGCAGCGGTTCGATGATCAGGACGACGAGCAGCATGACCCCGATCAGGCTGCCCAGCATGATGCCGAGGCCGTCGAAGCCGAACGCGGCGACCATGCCGACCAGTACGGTGACGGTCGCGACCGTGGTGGTGTCGCCGCCCATGGCGATGCCCTGCTGCCACGAGCGCAGCCGGCGGCTGTCGGACCGTACGAGAGCCCGGTCGTCCTCGTCGGCGCCTGTGATGATGCACAGCATCAGGCAGATCACGACGAACACCGAGAACACGGCGAAGACGAGGGAGCGGGACGAGGGATCGAGCAGTGTGCTCATGACCACCTCCGGGTGTCCGGTTGCGGTTCGACCCGGTCGACCCGTCGCCCGTACACCACCAGGGCGTGCACACCGACGGCGAAGGGCACCACGGCCAGGATCATGCCGAGGCTCACCGGTCCGGCCGTCCGCGTGCCGTACACGGACGGCACGAGGGCGGCGGGCAGCACGTAGAGCAGCCAGGCGGCGGCGATCCGGAGGCCGAGCCGCAGCCCGACGGCCAGCCTGGCCGCCTCCTCGGGGTCGTGTCGCCTGCGCTCCGCCGGAGGCCGCGCGCCTGCCGCCGGCTCGTCAGGGTGTGGTGGCCCGTGCCAGGGCTGCGGTGGGAACGACATACGGGCGGCTCCGCTCACGTGGGTCCCGCATCCCGGAAGGGTGCGAGTACGGGTGTGGGGGTGGGCGCGGAGTCAATCAGAGACCTGCGTGGATCCGCAGGCTCCGGGCGCAGGTCTGTTCTTCCGCCCAATCCGGAGTCGTGAGGACGGTGAACGGGCACTGCGTGATCGAGAGCCGGGCGGCCGGGCCGCGTGATGACGGGCCGATCCGATCCGATCCCGATGCGGGGCAGGCCGTCGTCACGGAGTGCAGTGGCGCCATCGAGTGAAGTCGGTCCTCGCGGCGGCGCGGCACTTGAAGCAGCCATCAGGCGGTCACACACTGTGACGGAACTCGAACGTCTCCACGGAAGTTGTGCACCCTGCGTGCACATGACTGAAGGAGCTGACGTGCCAGACACCCCGGAAAGCCGCCACTATGTGAGCAGGGGGATGGACGTCCGGATCACGGCGGACAAGGAAGAGATCGAACTCCGCCTGAACGGCATGCTCGTGGACGTCATCTATATCGACGGCGAGTACCACAGCCAAATGGCCAACCAATTCACCGGATTCCCCACGGTCGACGCGCTGGTGGAGTCACTGCTGCAGACCCGGGGGCGGACATGGACCGTCCGTGGCGGAGGCTGCTGCGGCGGTCACCCGCACGACGGCGGCGGTCATCCCCATGACGGTGGCGGTCACCCGCACGACGGTGGCGGTCACCCGCACGACGGTGGCGGTCACCCGCACGACGGCGGCGGTCACCCGCACGACGGTGGCGGTCACCCGCACGACGGTGGCGGTCACCCGCACGACGGTGGCCATGACCACGGGCACGACGGCGGAGGCCACCAGTGAACATCCGCAAGAACATCTACAGCCTGACTCCGCAGGAACTCGCGGACTTCCAGGACGCGCTCAACGCGGTCAAGGCCGACGGCAGCTACGACGACTTCATCCGCCGCCATCACCACGCGATGATGACCGAGACCCCCGCGTCGGGAGAGACTCCGCACCCGAGCAGGCGCAACGCCGCGCACCGCGGGCCGGCGTTCCTGCCCTGGCATCGGTACTTCTGCCGCGAACTGGAGCTGCTGCTCCAGAAGAAGAAGCCGAACGTCACCCTTCCCTACTGGGACTGGTCCGCCGATGCGGCCGACCCCGCCACGGCTCCGCTCTGGAACACCGATCCGGCCGGCGGCCCGGTGTACGTGGGCGGCGACGGTGACGGCCCCGACGGCGAGGTGACCACCGGGCCGTTCGCGGGATGGACCGCTCTGATCGAGGATCTGGCCACGGGCGGCCTGGCCCCCCGGCCGGGCGGGATCCTCAGGGCACTCGGCAGCACGATCGGCGTGCCGGAGATGGACCTGGTTCTCTTTCCGACCGCGGCACAGGTGGACGACCTCATCCAGAACTGGACGGTCTACGACACGGAGCCTTGGCGAGGAGCCAGTACCGGCAGCTTCCGGAACCGCCTGGAAGGCTGGAACCCCGAGCCGTTTCCCCCTGACGAAGGCGCCGGCTCGCAGCTGCACAACCGGGTGCACATCTGGGTCGGCGGGGACATGGGCCCCGGCACCTCCCCCAACGATCCGGTCTTCTTCCTGCACCACTGCAACATCGACCGTCTGTGGGCACGCTGGCAGCACACACACCCGACCAGCCCCTACCTTCCGGCGAGCGGCGGCCCCCTCGGCCACAACCTCGGTGACACGATGGAGCACCTTGTCACGACCGACGCGACGCCCGCACGCTCTCTGAACTACCGGCGCACCCTCGGCTTCATCTACGACACCGACCCGCCTCTGGTCGAAGCAGCCTCGGCCACAGTGCACTTCCACAACGTTCCGACGCTGGAAACCACCTGGCGGGCGGCCACCTTCCGGGTCAGGGCCGGCTCCCCGGTCACCCTTGAGGTCGTACCGGGCAGCGGATTGGCCGCGCCCTACTCGCTCACCTCTCTGGGCGCGTCCGTGACCCACACACCGGAGGTGAACAGCGCCCCCTTCGACCTCGTGCGGGTCTGGTTCGCCTTCACCGGTGAGGGGTCCGAAGGGCCTGCAGCCAGCGGCACCGTGAAGATCCGCTGCGTGGAAACCGGCGAGGTCTTCGACTTCGTCCTCACGGCCAACACGATCCAGCGGGAGACCACCGGTGTCGTCTTCAGCCTGGACAAGTCCGGCAGCATGAGCCGGCCCGCAGGCACTGGCACCACCCGGATCCATATGCTGCACGAGGCAGCCTCACGGTGTGTGGAACTCATCCGTGACGGCAGCGGGGCCGGGATGGTGAGTTTCGACGAGGACGCCCGCCCCGATGTGAAGCTCGCGCCCTTCGGCCCCGGGCTGACCCAGCGAGGCGATCTCCTGGCGGCGATCAACGCCCTCGTGCCAGGGGGCGACACCTCCATCGGAGACGGAGTGGAGACCGCCTACCAGACGCTGGCGGCGAACGGCAGTGCCTTCACCGACCACGCCATCGTCGTGCTCACCGACGGCCTCGAGAACCAGCCCAGGTTCCTGGACGAGGTCAGCGGACTGATCGACGCACGCACCTTCGCCGTCGGACTGGGTGCCGCACAGGAGGTCAGCACCTCCGCGCTGACCAAACTGACCAACGGGACCGGCGGCTACCTCCTTCTCACCGACACGCTCGGCACCGACACCGACAGCTACTTCCGTCTGTCCAAGTACTTCCAGCAGATCCTCGCCTCGGCCACCGACGACGGCGTGGTGACTGACCCGTCAGGAGTCCTTCCCCCCTCGGAGGTCGTCCGGGTCCCCTTCGAACTCACTGAAGCGGACATCGAGGCGACCCTCACCGTGCTGACGGACGTGGCGGCAGTGGACCTCGCCCTGGAGACACCGACGGGCGAGGTGATCCCCGAATCCGGCCTCGCCGCACTGGGGGCGGAGGTCGGACACGGAACCAACATGGTCTTCTGCCGGTTCAGGCTGCCCCTGCCCGCGGGGGCCGGCGCGCACGGCGGGACCTGGCATGTGCGTCTGCGGGCCGACGAGGGCGTTCTCCGCGAGGAGACCGACATCCGCAGAGCAGCGGTGGAAAAGGACCCGGCACGCCGTAACGACCTGGACCGGCTGACGGCTCATGGTCCGCGGTACAGCGTTTCCGTGAGCTCCTGGAGCAACCTGCGTTTCGGGGCTCGGCTGACGCAGTCGAGCATGGAACCCGGTGCCACCCTCCGGTTCGACGCGGTACTGACCGAGTACGGACTGCCGGTCGAAAGCCGTGCCGAGGTGGTGGCGGAAGTGCAGCGCCCCGACGGGGTCCTGATGCGCGTACCGCTGGAGGAGGAACTGCCCGGCGCCTTCACCGGTGGTCTCACCGCGGCGATGGGGGGCGTCTGGCGGGCCCGGATCCGGGCCCGTGGGCACACCCACGGGCAGACACGGTTCACCAGGGAACAGCAGCTCACCGCCGCCGTCCTGGTGGGCGGGGACAGACCGCCGGCGCCCAGGCCGGGTTCCGACGAGACCGAGAGACGCTGAACCCCGGCAACCGGTGGCCTCCGACCGCCCGGACGAACACCGCGCTCGTCCGGCGCGCGTCGCCCGGCACCGGCGTGTGCACCGGCGGCCTGATGAAGCGGACCGCGGACGTTCGCGGCGGTCATCGTCGCCCGGTGCCGTGCTGATCCGGCTGTTCCCGGTACGCCTCGCCCACCTGGGCGAGGCTCAGGGACAGGGCCGCGCAGTTCGCCGTCGCGTAGCTGATGACGAGGGCCGGAGGGTGCGCGGTGCCGGACACGGAGTAGTGGTGGCCGCCGCGCAGGAGCACCGAGCGGTGGCGTGCGGCCCGGACGAGGGAGTGTTCGTCGATGTGGGGCGGGAGCCGGACGTACGCCTGGAGACCGCTCGTGCCGCCCAGCAGCCACGCGTCCGGCAGATGGATGTCCAGCTGGGTGCGGACGGTCTGACGGCGGCGCCGGAACTCGGAGCGGAGCCTGCGCTGGTGGCGGTCGAACGCGCCGGTGTCGATGAGGCGCGCGAGGGCCAGCTGTTCGAGACCTGAGCAGCCGATGTCCCAGCCCGCGCGGACGTGCTCGATCGACGCCATGAGCTCCGGTGGGCCCACCAGCCAGCCGAGCCGCAGCGCCGGGGCGAGGATCTTGCTGGCGCTGCCGGCGTAGACGACGCGTTCCGGCGCGAGGCTCTGCAGCGCGGGCAGCCGGTCGGCCGGGTCCAGGAAGGCGCTGTCGAAGTCGTCCTCCAGGATGTATCCGTCGACCTCGCGGGCCCAGCCGATGAGCCGCTCGCGGCGCTCCCGGCTCAGGCGCACGCCGGTCGGGAACTGGTTGGCGGGAGTGACCAGCGCGGCCCGCGTGCCGCTCGCCTCCAGGCGGTCCATGTCGATCCCGTGCCCGTCGACGGGGACACCGACGGGCCGCAGCCCCGAACTGCTGATGAACTCGCGTTCGCCGGGATGGCCCGGGTCCTCGACCGCCAGTGTGGTGTGGCCCCGGTCGAGCAGCACCTTGCAGACCAGCGCCAGGCCCTGGGCGAAGCCGGCGGTGATCATGAGATCTTCGGGGCGGTTGCGTACTCCGCGCACCCGGCCCAGATAGCCGGTCAGCACGTGCCGGGTGAGGGGGACTCCGGCCGGCGGGGCGTAGCCGAGCTCCTTGCGCCCCGCCTCGGTGATCACGGAGGTCATGCAGCGGAGCCATTCCTTGCGGGGGAAGTCCACGGTGCTGGCGGTGCCGGTGCGCAGGTCCCACCGGGCGTCGTGGGCCGGCTCCTCGGCGGGGAGGGCCAGGGACGAGGCGGCCGTGCCGATGCCTGCGTGGTCGGTGACGGTGGTGCCCGAGCCGTGACGGCTCGTCAGGTAGCCCTCGGCCGCCAGCTGGCCGTACGCCTCGACCACGACACTGCGGGAAACTCCGATGTCGAGGGCGAGCTGCCGACTGGACGGTATTCGAGTTCCGGGCTTCAAGGTTCCATTTTCAACCAGAACTCGAAGGGAATCGCGTATCTGCATGCCTAAGGGAATTCGAGATTCCACGTCCACCGTGAGTGCTAAATGCCGCGCCAAGTGGTCTTCTCTCCAAGGGGTGAAGTGGTATGGCCAAGGTAGTGGAACATTTGATGGACTTGTCTCGCACGCGCATTCGGCAGCCGGTTCGGCGGCCGGTGCGGCAGGGGGGATCCGGCCGATGCAGTCCGGGGCGTGCAATGTGAGGCGTTGTGCCCCGTGACGGGGCACCGCCTCCACGGGCATGGCGAGACCGTCCCTCGACGCCCCTGCGGTCCTGGAGATCGAAAGGTAAGCGCTGTGGCTTTGGTTTCGGTGGAGTCGACTGCGGCCTCGCAGTACGCGTCACGTCGGCAGGAACCACCCTCGCCCGGAGCGGGCGATTCACACGGGGGAGCACTCGAAGGAGACGAACGGGCGGGAAGCGTCGCGGTGCGGGTGACGTCGGAGAACCTTCCGCACGTCGACGCCCTCACGCTCTATCAGGAATTATCCGCCGTCCGGGACCAGGCCGACGTCTATCTCTTCGAGAGCCTCGACGGCCCCGACCAGGACCGGCACTACGCCGCGGTCGGCTGCGGACGGCTGGCCGAACTGAGGGTGTTCGCGGACCGCGTGGACCTCATCGCACCCGGGGAACTCGGCGAGGCGCTCGCGGCCGCGGTCTCGGCCGCGACCGGCCGTGCGCCCGGACGCACCGATGACACCCGCAGCTGGCCCCTGGCCGGCCCGGACACGGTGTGGCGGGTGCTGCGCGCGGCGCAGGGGGTGTTCGACGTCGACACCGACGTGCCCACCGGCACCTTCGCCTTCGGCTTCCTCACCACCCTCTCGTACGAAGCGGCCTGGGCCATGGAGGAACTCCCCGCCGGGCACTCCGCGTCGGACCTGCCCCGGTGCACGCTCACCCTCTTCAACGACACCGTCTGGTACGACCTGCGCAGCGGTGAGGTCCGCCATCTCGCCGCCCGGGGGCCGGGGTTCGACGGTCCGGCTTCCGACCTGAGGAAGGCCGTGGACCGGGCGCGGTCGCTCGGCACCGGGCGAGCGGTGGTCCCGGACGCACCGCAGCCGCGTTCGGTGCGGGACACGGTGGACGAGGAGACGTTCGTCACCCGCGCGAAGCGGTGCCTGGAACACATCGGGGTCGGGGACAGCTATCAGATCCAGATCGGTCACCGTATCGATGTGGAGACCTCGTTGGAGCCGCACCAGGTCTACCAGCGGCTGCGGCACCGCAACCCCTCCCCGTACATGTATCTCGTGCCCTGGGCGGGCCGTACCGTCATCGGGGCCAGCCCCGAGCTGTTCGTGCGCATCAAGGACGGCGACATCTCGATGCGGCCCATCGCGGGCACCGCGCCCCGGGCCGCGGACCCGGCCGAGGACGCCCGCCGGGTCGCGGAGCTGCGCGCGAGCGCCAAGGAGCAGGCCGAGCACGTCATGCTGGTCGACCTGTGCCGCAACGACATCGGGCGGGTGTGCCTGCCCGACACGTTGCGTGTCGACACGATGATGGAGGTCGAACCCTTCGCGTACGTGCACCACCTGGTGTCGACGGTCTCCGGCCGGGTCCGCGACGGTGTCGACGTCTGGGCGTCGATCTGCGCGACGTTCCCCGCGGGCACCATGACCGGCGCGCCCAAGCTGCGCGCCATGGAGATCATCAACGACATCGAGGAACACCCCCGTGGCATCTACGCGGGTGCCCTCGGCCTCGTCGACGTGCGCGGCTTCGCGGTGCTCGCGCTGTGCATCCGCACCGCCGTCCACGACGGGACCCGCTACAGCACCCAGGCGTCGGCGGGAGTGGTCGCGGACTCCGAGCCGGCTGCCGAATGGCGCGAGACGCTGGCCAAGATGAGCGCCACGTACTGGGCGCTGACCGGTGAGGAGCTGCTTGCATGAGGGTCCTGCTGGTGGACGCGTACGACAGCTTCAGCCACATCATCGACCAGTACCTGCTCAGCCTCGGCGCGCACACCGAGGTGGTGCGCTCGCGCACACGCCCGGTGGAGGAGCTCGTGGCGTCGGCGCCCGACGCGGTGGTCCTCGGGCCGGGGCCCGGGCATCCGGCGGACTCGGGCCACGTCGAGCTGGTGCACGCCTTCGCCGGGCGCGTCCCGCTGCTCGGGGTGTGCCTGGGACACCAGGCCATCGGCCTGGCCTACGGGGCGCGGATCGCCGTCGCGAAGCGGCTGATGCACGGCAAGACCAGCCCGGTCGAGCACGACGGACAGGGCGTCTTCGCCGATGCCGCACACCCGTTGACGGTCACCCGCTACCACTCGCTGGTGGTCACCGAGCCGGCGGCGCCGCTCGTGGTCACCGCGACATCGACGGACGACGGCTGTGTGATGGGCGTACGCCACGAGACCCTGGCGGTCGAAGGCGTGCAGTTCCACCCGGAGAGCATCATGACCCAGGACGGGATGCGGCTCTTCGACAACTTCCTGGCCAGGACCGCCGCCCCGCGCTGACGGTCCGCCCCGCACGCTCCGCCGCGCTCCCCGGTCGCCGGGGTACGGCGCCTCCTCCCGCACGGCCCCTGAGGCCGCCCGTGCCCTTCTCGGCCGCCGGCGCCCCGGGCCGCCGCACGGCATCACCACGAACCCAAGGAACCCGACACCCATGTGGCTTCCCACGCACGGCCCCGCGGCCGAGTTCGCCGCACGCTACCTTGCGCTCCACCGCGCCTTCTACGCCCGCACCCTGACCGAGGCCGACCTGGACGACTGGCGCGGCCGTCAGCTGGCGGCGGTCCTGGAACAGGTCGCCACCCGGTCCCCTTTCTACGCACGCCACCTGAAACAGGCGGACCTGTCCGCCGTCACCCCCGACGACCTCACCGCGCTGCCCTTCACCACCAAGGCCCATCTGCGTGAGGAGATGCTGGACGTCCTCAGCAGGCCGCTCGAGGAAGCCCTGTTCTTCTACGAGACGACCGGCACCACCGGCCCCGCCACGCCCTGCCCCCGTGACGGGCGGGAGATCGTCGCGAGCAACGCTCATGTCACCGAGTCCTGGGCGTCGATCTTCCGGCACCACTTCGGCGCGCGCGCTCCGCGCATCGGCCTGATGGGGCCCACCGAGGTGCACTCGTTCGGCGACACCCTCGGGGACATCGCCCGCAACACCGGTTCCCTGAACGCCAAGATCTGGCCGTACTCCCCGGTCATCGGCTTCCAGAAGGCCCTGCAGCTGATGAAGGACCTCGAACTGGAGGTCATCTGCTGCACGCCCGGCGTCGCACTCACTCTCGCCAAGGCCGCCGAGCACTACGGCTACGACCTGCGGCGGGACTTCGCGGTCCGGCTGCTCTTCGTCACCGGCGAGATGTGCACCCCCGCCCTCGCGCACAACCTGGAGACCGTCTGGGGCGCCGACGTCTACAACATCCTCTACGGCTCGCAGGAAGCCTTCGTGATGGCGACCGCCTGCCGCAACAAGCGGATGCACCTGTCCCAGACCAACTACATCGTCGAGGTCGTCGACCCGGAGACCGGCCACAGCCACGGACCGCGCGGCACGGGCGAGCTGACGGTCACCATGCTGATGGACGGCGTGAAGCCGCTGGTCCGGTACCGCACCGGCGACGTGGTGGCCGTGGCGGAGTCCGACTGCGACTGCGAGATGCCGGGCGACCTCGTACGGATCGTCGGGCGCACCCTGGACCGCATCGACCTCGCGGGGCGGCGGTTCACGGCCGGCCAGATCGAGACGGCCGTGATGACAGGGGTCACCGGGTCCGCCGGGTACCAGGTGGTCATCGAACAGGACACCACCGGGCAGGACCGGATCACGGTGCGCCTGGAACTCCTCTCCGGCCAGGTCCCCGACCCCGACGGGCTCGCGTCCGCGGTGCGCGAGCGGACCGGGAACGCGCTCGGGGTGCCCGTCGTCGTCGAACTCAGCGACGGACTCGACCCGATCGTCAGCACCGGCGCGTTCGTGAGCTGGAAGGCAGCCCGTGTGGTGGACCGGCGCACCGCGACCGACCACGAGACCGCGGTGGCCCAGCGGATGGCGGCGAACCGTGGCTATGCGAACTGACCTCCAGGCCGAACCCACCGCACTGCCCGGCACCCTGGCGAGCGAGTACGCCGCGCGCTGGAGCGAGCTGGTCGCAGGGTGGGCGGCGCGTCCGGGGGCGGTGCTCGGGACGCTGGGCCCCGCGGGGACCTCCAGCGACCTGGCCGCGCGCTTCCTCGCCGCCGAGCACGGCCTGTCCGTCGAGCTGTTCGACACCTTCGACGACGTACTGGAGCAACTGCTCTCGCGCAGGCTGGAGCTGGCCCTGGTGCCGAGCGCGTACGCGGGCCTCACCCGCTTCCACTGGCACCGGGACCTGCGGCTGCGGGCGTTCTTCCCGCGGGCCACACCGGAGTACGGCATCGCCGCCGGCTCGGGAGGCGGGCTCCCGCCGGGCGACGGGCCGGTGTCCGTCGCCGCCATGTGGGAGGTCCGGCGGATCTACGCCGAGGTGGCGCCGGCGGCGCTGCACGGCCGGGACGTCGACTGGGTGGACGCGTCCTCCACCCAGCACGCCGCCGAGATCCTCGCGGACGGCGGAGCCCAGCTGGCGGTCACCAACGCCCCCGGAGTGCGGACGTACGGACTGCGCTGGGTGGCGACCCGCCCCGGCGCCGAGATCCTCTGGACGCTCTTCGGCCGCTCGGAGGAGCCCGCCGAGCCGCTCGCCGCAGACCTGAACCCCTGATCAGTGGAGACATCCGACGTGTCACGCAAAACCCTGCTCCACCGCGCCACGGTCCAAGAGGGCCTGGGCCGGGCCTCCCTGCCGCGGCACAGCGTGCTGCTCGACGGCGACCGCATCGAGGCGGTGCTCCCGGAGGGGCTCGCCCCGCTGCACACCCCCGGCATCGACGTGCTCGACCTCGACGGCCGCACGGTGATGCCCGGCATGACCCTCGGGCACACCCACATCGCGTATCTGGACGTCCTCGACGGGCGCGAGATGCTCTTCAAGTACTCGGTCCCCGAACTCACCCTCGCGGCGGCACGCAACACGGAGAACCTCCTGGGCCTCGGCTACACCGCCTTCGTGGGTGCCGGATCGGTCGCCGGGATCGACATGGCGCTGCGCCGCGCCGTCGACGCGGGGCAGCTGCGCGGCCCGCGGATCACCCCGTGCAGCCGGGACCTGATGGTCTCCGGGCCGCCCGAGCGCCGCAATCCCGAGGTCGGGAAGAGGATCCCGAGCGATCTGATGCGGCTGGCGGACACTCCGGAAGAGATGGCGGAGTACGTCGCCGGGGAGATCGCACAGGGCGCGGAGATCGTCAAGGTCTTCTCCTCGGGCGACGACACCTTCCCCAACGGGCGCTCCCACGAACTGCTGTTCACCGCCGAGGAGCTGGTGATCGCGGCCCGTACCGCGCACGAGCACGGCGCCCGGATCCGCGCCCACTCCCGGGGGCTCGACGGCATCCGCAACGCCATCGCGGCCGGGGTCGACGTCATCGACCACGCCACCTACGCCGACGACGCGGCGCTGGAGGCGATCGCCGAACGCGGGATCTTCGTCGTGCCGAGCCTCTACCAGCCGCACATGCTGCTGACCACGGGGACCGGGCACGGAAAGACCCCGGAGTACCTGGAGACGCTGGAGTTCGAGGCCGAGGTGGCCAACACCCTGCGCATCCTGCCGCTCATGGTGGAGCTCGGCATCCCGGTGGTGGCGGGCGACGACTTCGGCTTCGCCTGGACCCCGCACGGCACGTACGCCAAGGAGCTCGAACTGTACGTCACGATGGCGGGCATCCCGGCGCGGACGGTGCTCTCCTGGGCCACCGCCAACGGGGCCCGGCTCGCGGGCCGCGGCGACGACGCGGGCACGGTACAGGCCGGCCGCCTGGCCGACCTCGTCGTGACGGACGGCGACCCGGCCGAGGACATCTCGGTCCTGAGCCGGCCGGGCGGCATCGAGCTGGTGCTGCTGGGCGGCGTCCCTGTCGCGGGCGGCACCGAGCTCTTCCGCATCGTCACGGGACACCCCGGTGGCACTCCCGCGGCCGCGGGGGCCGTGTGATGTCCGGGGACCGGGCCCTTCTGCCCGTGACACCGCTGCTCGCCGTCGGAGCCTTCGCCATCGGCACCGACACCTTCGTGGTCGCCGGGGTCCTGCCCGAGGTCGCCCGCGACCTCGGGTCGAGCCTGGCCGACGTCGGTTGGGTGAGCACCGTCTTCGCGCTCACCTACGCCGTCCTCGCGCCCGTGCTCGGTGCGCTCACCGGACGCCTGGAGCGCCGCGCCGTCCTGGTCGTCTCGCTGACCGTGTTCGCCCTCGGCAACGCGGCCTCCGCGCTCGCCCCCGGCCTCGGCACCCTCCTCGCGGCCCGGATCCTGACCGCGGCGGGAGCCGCGCTCTACGTGCCGGCCGCCTCCGCGTCGGCCGCCGCGCTGGCCGCCCCCGAACGCCGCGGGCGGGCCATGGCCGTGGTGCTCGGCGGGCTCTCGGCGGCGACCCTCGCGGGGGTGCCGTTCGGGACCTGGCTCGCCGCCGACCTGGGCTGGGCCGCGACCTTCTGGCTGCTCGCGGGGCTCGGCGCCGTGTGCGCCGTCGCCGTGGCCGGCGGGCTGCCCGCGGTGCGGCTGCCTGCCGCGCCGGGCCTGGTGGCCCGCCTGGAGCCGGTACGGGACCCGCGCGTGCTGTGGACGGTGCTCACCACGGTGGCGTTCATGACGGGCGGTTACCTCACGCTGACGTACATCGGGGTGGTCCTCGCCCCGGCGACCGACGGCGACGGCGGCACGCTCGCGCTGCTGCTCCTCGTCTTCGGTGTGCTCGCCGTGTGCGGCACGGCGGCCGGCGGGCGTGCCACCGACCGCTGGGGGGCGACTTCGGTGCTGCTGGCGTCTCTCACCGGCCTCGCCGCCGTCCTCGTGACCCTGCCGCTGACCCGGGACACCTGGGGCGGCGCGGCCGCGGCCATGGCGGCGTGGGGGTTCACGGCGATGGCCACCCAGCCCCCGCAGCAGCACCGCCTGTTCGCGATCGCCCCGACGTCCGGGCCGCTGCTGCTGTCCCTGAACTCGTCGGCCACCTTCGCCGGGATCTCCCTGGGCGGCTTCCTCGGCGGCCGGGTGCTGGAGCAGGGCGGCGCTCAGGGGGCCGACCGGCTGGGGCAGTTCGGCGCCGCACTGGTGGCGGTCGCACTTCTGACGGCTGTGATCGGCGCGCGCCTGCGGCCGGCCGCGCCGGACGCCGGGACGCCGGCACCGGCTCCCGTGTCCGCGGCCGAACCCGGCTGAGACCCGGCTCCCGTGTCCGCGGCCGAGCCCGGCTGAGACCCGGCTCCCGTGTCCGCGGCCGAGCCCGGCTGAGACCCGGCTCCCGTGTCCGCGGCCGAACCCGGCTGAGACCCCGGCGCAGCATGTCCACAGGGGGGTGACCCCACGGCGCCCCGTGCACGGAGGATCCGGTGTTCTCCCTGCACGGGGCAGGACGTGACCACTTGGGGCGGTGCCCGGAATTGGCCTCATGCATTCCCCCGGAATTGGCCACCGCCGGGCACCCGCCCGCTCCCTACTGTCGACCCTGCCATCAACGGCTCCGGCTCCCGGAGCCGAGTTCGACCCCCGGAAACGAAGGACCACACCCATGGACAGCGACCGCATCCTCCCGGGCGCCGGCCCCCTCGCCGTCAGCGTCGACGCACAGCTGCGGGAGCGTGTGCCCGGCTACGTCCTTGGCCTGATCGCCGTACCGGACGTCGTCGTCGCGGACGCCCCGCAGGTGGCGGACCGGCTCGCCGCCGCCGAGGACGCCCTGCACGCAGCCGGACTGTCCAAGGCGGACGTCTCCGCCCTGCCCTCCATCGCCGCCTGGCGGGACGCGTACCGCGAGGTGGGCGTGAACCCCAACCGGTTCCCCTGCGCCGCCGAGTCGGTCCTGCGCAGGGTCGCCAAGGGCGACCGGCTGCCCCGCATCAACGCCCTGGTGGACCTGTGCAACGCGGTGTCCCTGGAGAGCCGCCTTCCCGTGGCCTCGTGCGACGTGGGCGACATCCAGGACGAGCTGACCGTGCGGTTCGCCCACGGGACCGAGGTCCATCTGCCGCTCGGCGCCCCCGAGGCGCCCGAGCACCCCGAGCCCGGCGAGGTCGTCTACGCCGACGCGCGGGACCGCGCCCACTCGCGGCGCTGGAACTGGCGCCAGGGCGACGTGGTCAAGACCGGCCTCGGGCGGCACCGGCTCCTGCTCACCGTCGAGTCCGTGCACGAGGGCGGCCGGGCCGAGGTGGAGCGGGCACTCGGACAGCTCGCGCAGGCGCTCACCGGCCTCGGCGCGGCGCCCCGGCCGCCGCAGGTCCTGGACGGCGCCGTCTCGCGGGTGGAGCTGTTCGCCGGACTTCCGGCCACGTCCCCGGCCGCACCGGTCGCCTGAGCCGGCCCCCGACTCTCCTACGAGGAGCATGACCATGAACCGTTCGATCCTGGTGGTCTACCGACCCGCCGCCGGACGCTACGCCGCCCAGTTCCGCAGTGTCGTCGCGGCCGCCGCCGATCTGGGTGTCGCCACCGTGGTGCTGCTGCCCACCGGCTGGCAGGCGGCGGAAGCCGAGGGCCTGGCGCAGTACCACGCCGACCTCGACGACCCGGCGGCCGTACGCGCCGTCGTCGGCGAGATCGTCGCCGAGCACCGCATCGAGCGCATCTTCCCGCTGTTCGAGGGCGATGTGCTGCCCGCCAGCCGGGCCCGGCGCGACCACGGCATCCCGGGTCTCACCCCGGACCAGGCGCTCAACTTCCGCGACAAGAACGTGATGCACCGCAGGGCCGAGGAACTGGGGGTGCGGGTGGCCCGGTCCTGCCGCCCGGACACGCTCGGCACGGTCTCGGAGTTCGCCGCGGAGGTCGGTTACCCGGTCGTCGTCAAGCCGTACGCGGGGTGGGCCTGCGGCAGCACCTACCGGGTGGACGGCCCCGACGACCTGGTCCGCGTCTGGGACGAGATGGGCGACGACCGGCACGAGTACCGGGTCGAGGAGTTCATCAGCGGCACGGAGTACCACGTCGACTCGCTCTTCCGGGACGGAGAGCCCGTCTTCGCCCAGCTCTCCCGGTACACCTACTCCATCCTCGAGTACCGCAACGAGCCCGGTGGCACCGTCTCCCGCAAGCACGGCCTCTCGTCCGGCGAACAGCGCATCCTGGACCTCAACACGGTGGTGCTGCGCGGTTTCGGCCTCGCCACCGGTGTGGTGCACGCCGAGTTCTTCCTGCTCGACGACGGTGACGTGGTGTTCGGCGAGGCGGGCGCGCGGGCCGGCGGCGGCTCCATCGTCCCCGCGATCGAGGCCGGGCGGGGGATCAACCTCGCGGGCGAATGGTGCCGCCTCGAACTCGACCCCGACTACCGCACCGAGGCACGCCTCGGCCCCGAGATCGGCACCGAGTACCTCAGCTCGGAGCGGTACGGGCGCATCACCGCCATCACCTCCCCGGCCGAACTGACCGCACTGGAAGGGGTCCTGGACGCCGACGTGTGGAAGCAGGTCGGTGACGTGCTGGCCCCGCCGACCGCCTCCAACGACGTGCTGGGCTGGTACGTGTGCGAGGGCACCGACTTCGACGACGTACGGGCCCGCTTCAAGACCGTGAGGGACGCCTTCCGCGTGGAGACGGTGCAGGACGCGCCCGACGGGGCCATGGAGTCCGCGGCGGACGGGCGGTCGTAGCCATGTGGCTGACACGCTTCAGGCAACTCCCGCTCGCGCTGCGGGTGCTGTTCCTCGCGTCCTTCATCAACCGCGCGGGCATGTTCGTCTTCCCGCTGCTCGCGGTCTACCTGGTGCGCGGCAAGGACCTCAGCCCCGGTGAGGCGGGGCTGCTGATCTCCGTCGGCAGCACCGGCCTGCTCGTGGGCAGCCTGCTGAGCGGACCGCTGTGCGACCTGCGCGGCCGGCGCACGGCCCTGCTCACCGCGCTCCTCCTGAACGCCGCGGGCTACCTCGGCCTGGCCGTGCTCGACGGCCCCCCGTGGACGTACGCCGGACTGCTCTTCGTCGCCCTGGTCGGCATGGGCATGTTCGGACCGGCGTCCAACACCCTGGTCGCCGACCTGACCGAGCCCGAGCAGCGGCCGTTCGCCTACACGGTGAGCTACGTCGGCAACAACCTCGGCATGGGCATCGGCCCGCTCCTCGGCGGCCTCGCGGCGGCGTACTCGTACCACGTCATGTTCGCGGGGAACATCGTCGCGGGCCTGGTGTGCGCCGCGATGATCGCCCTGTGGGTGCCGCGCGACCGTCGCGGCGGGACCAAGGACCGTGCGGAGAAGGCACGTTCGGGCCCGCTCGGCCACCGTCACGTCCTGCTCCTGGTGCTCGCGTCCTTCTTCTACGTGGTGCCGCTGATCGGCCTCGAATACGCGCTGCCGCTCGCCGTCACCACGGTCCTGCACGACTCGGCGGGACTGGTCGGCGCCGTGTACACCATCAACAGCGTCGTCGTGGTCGGTCTCGGGCTGCTCATGGAGAAGCGCATGCAGGGGCGCGGCACGAAGTCGCTGCTGCTGATCGGCGGACTGCTGTGGTCCCTGGGGCTCGCCGTCATCGTCGTGGCCTTCTCGCTGCCGGCGATCCTGTTGTCCACGGTGATCTGGACACTCGGCGAGATCATCGTCTCGGTGGTCGTGCCCACCTACATCGCCGACCACGTGGACGAGCGCAAGGTCGGCAGCTTCATGGCGCTGAACGGCTTCGTCCTGGGTCTCGCCCGGCTCGCCGTGCCCGCGGGACTCGGCGCGCTGTGGACGGCCCACGGCCACGGACCCGTCTTCCTCACACTGCTCGCGGCACCACTGGTCGGCATGGCCGTCTACGCCGTGCTGCGGATCAGGCCCCCTGCCGCCGCGGCCACCGCCTCACCGCCGAAACCCGCCGACGCTGCGGTCGGCACCTGATTCATCCGTTCCGACGGACCAACCATCACAGGAAAGTGCTCATGCCTCAGACGAAGTTCCTGCTGTCCGAAGACCAGCTTCCCACCACCTGGTACAACGTGGTCGCGGACCTTCCCAAGCCGCTGGAGCCGATGCTGCACCCCGGCACCCGCGAACCCGTCACCGCGGCCGATCTGGAGCCGCTGTTCCCGGCGGAACTCATAGCCCAGGAGTTCTCCACCGAGCGCGAGACCGACATCCCCGGCGCCGTGCTGGACGTCTACAAGCAGTGGCGGCCCAGCCCGCTGGTGCGGGCACACCGCCTGGAGAAGGCCCTGGACACCCCGGCCCGCATCTACTTCAAGAACGAGGGCGTCAGCCCGGCCGGCAGCCACAAGCCCAACACGGCCATCCCGCAGGCGTACTACAACAAGCAGGCCGGCGTGGAGCGCCTCACCACGGAGACCGGCGCCGGACAGTGGGGCAGCTCCCTGTCGCTCGCCTGCCGGTACTTCGGCCTCGTCTGCGAGGTCTACATGGTCAAGGTGAGCTACCAGCAGAAGCCCTACCGCCGTGGCCTGATGGAGACCTACGGCGCCACCGTCACCGCCAGCCCGAGCGAGCTCACCGAGGCCGGCCGCGCCGCCCTCGCCGCCGACCCCGACTCGCCGGGCAGCCTCGGTCTCGCCATCTCCGAGGCGGTGGAGGCCGCGGTGAACAGCGGCGGCACCGCGAAGTACGCGCTCGGCTCGGTGCTCAACCACGTGCTGATGCACCAGACGATCATCGGCAAGGAGGCGCAGCTCCAGATGGAGCTGGCCGAGGACTACCCGGACATCGTGATCGGCGCCGCGGGCGGCGGCTCCAACTTCGGCGGCCTGGCGCTGCCCTTCCTGGGCGAGCAGCTGCGCGGCGGGCGCTCGGTGCGCGCCGTCGCCGTCGAGCCGGCCTCGTGCCCGACCATGACCGAGGGCCGCTTCGAGTACGACTTCGGCGACACCGCGGGGATGACGCCGCTGACCAAGATGCACACCCTCGGCCACGACTTCGTGCCGCCCAGCATCCACGCGGGCGGTCTGCGCTACCACGGCATGTCCCCGATCATCAGCCAGCTCAAGGAGTACGGCTACCTGGAGGCGCGCGCGGTGCCGCAGACCGCGTGCTTCGAGGCGGGCGTCACCTTCGCCCGCCACGAGGGCATCGTGCCGGCCCCGGAGTCCACGCACGCGGTGCGCGTCGCCATCGACGAGGCACTCGCCTGCAAGGAGTCCGGCGAGGCGAAGAGCATCCTGTTCTCGCTCTCCGGACACGGCCACTTCGACATGCAGGCGTACATCGACTACTTCGGCGGGAAGCTGACCGACTGACGCGAGAACGCCGACCCGGCGGGATGGGACGGGGAGCCCGTTCCGCCACGTGACGGACCAGGGGGGACACCATGCGTACAGCAGAAGGAACACCGGGGGACATACGGCAGGAGCGTCCCGTCATTCTCGGCATCTCGGGATCCGAGCGGGCGGGCGGCAACACCGACCTGGCACTGGCCTACGCGGGCGAGCTGGTCCGCGACCGCGGTGCCGAGTTCCAGGCCGTCTATCTGCGCGAACACCGCATCCTGCCGTGCAGCCCGTGCCGTGACTGCAACAACCGCACCAGTCCGTGCGCGCTGCCCGACGACATGCCGGCCATCATCGACCGGATGCGCCAGGCCGACGGGATCATCTACGCCGTACCGGTGCACGGCTTCGGCCTCGCCCACCTCATGCAGATCTTCATCGAGCGGGCGGGCGTCGGCTATCTGCGCTTCGAACGGCCGCTCGCCAACAAGGTCGGCGGCATCATCGTCACCGCCCGCCGCTACAGCGACGCCTCCGTGCACAACCAGCTCGTCGACAACCTGCTGCTCAACCGGATGATCCTGGTGGGCAGCGGGTTCCCGGCCCTGCTGCGCAACACGTCGCAGGAACCGGGCCTCAACGACCGCGAGGGTGTGGACGCCCTGGAGCGCATGGCCCACCGGATGGTGGACATGACGCTGCTGCTGAACCGCCACAAGGCGACGACCGGGGAACCGGTGCTGCCGCTGGACGACCAGAACGAGCGCGTCGTACGCCGGCGGCCCCAGCTCGTGGACGGAGCCCCGCGCCCCGCGTGACACCGCCGCGCCCGCACGACGACACCGCCCGCACACCCACCGCACGATCAGGAGCACCCACACCATGTCCACCGTCACCCCCGCCCTCGTCGGCATCGACTTCGACGCCATCCCCTGGGAGAAGTGGCACAAGCCCGGCGCCGACGGCCGGGTGAAGATCGCGTACACCGGAGGGCTCCGGGTGCGCCTGATGGAACTCCCTGCGGGCTTCAACGAACTGGAGTGGTGCGAGCGCGGCCACCAGGGATACGTCCTGCAGGGCGAGTTCACCATCCACTTCGACAACCGATCGGTGCCCTGCCGCCCCGGCATGGGCTTCATCATCCCCGGCGACGAACGGCACCGCTCCCAGGGCTCCGACACCGAGCCCACCGTCGTCTACGTCGTCGACGAGGTGCCCGCGCCGTGAGCGGCCCCGAGAGAATCGAGGAACTGCGGGTCTCGATCGACGCGCTCGACCGGCAGATCGTCGCTCTGCTCGCCGAACGCACCGCCGTGGTGCGCGAGCTGACCGAGTTCAAGAACGACGAGGAGACGGTCCGCTCGCCGCGGCGGGTGGAGCAGGTGATCGCCAAGGTGCGCGGTCTGGCCGACGCCGAAGGCATGCCGGCCGCCATCGCGGAGGCCGTGTACCGCACCCTCATCAAGGAGCTGACGGACCTTCAGCTGCGGCGGCTCCACGAGCGCCGGGCCGCTGTCCCACCGGCCGCCGCCGCGAACGGGGCGGCATGACGCGCCGCGGCCCCGCCGACCTGCGCACCGCTCTCGCCGGGCTCGACCCGCTGCCCGGCGAGCTGGTGCGGGTCCGGGAGCAGGTCCCGGCCCGGTTCGGTGTCACCGCCCGCTACGCGAAGTGGGCCGGGACACCGGCCCCGCCGCCGACCGGCCCCGGCCCCGCCCTGCTGTTCGAGCAGGTGGTGCCCAGCGGCGGCGGAGCGGCCCGCCCCGTGCTCATCGGCCTGTACGGCACCCGCTGGCGTGCCGCGGGACTGCTCGGGCTCACCCCCGGCGAGATGGCGCCCCGCCTGCTCGACGCGGTGGCCGCACCGGTGGCCCCGGTGCGGGTGAAGGGGCGGGCCCAGGCCCGCAACGTACTCCCGCCGGACCTGACGGCACTTCCGATCCCCGTCGTCACCGACCAGGACGCGGGGCCCTATCTGACGCTCGGGGCGGTCCTGGCCACCGACCCCGACACCGGGGTGCGCAACCTCTCCGTGCACCGGATGTGCGTCCAGGGCCCCGACCTGCTGACCATCTGGATGGTGCCCGGACGTGACCTGGAGAGGGCCCATCAGGCGGCCCTGCGGCGGGGCGAGAACCTGCCCGTCGCGATCCACCTGGGTCTGGGCCCGGCCCTGCTGCTCGCCTCGTGCTGCCCGACGTCCCTGGTCCCGGACAGCGTCGACGAGCTCGCGGTGGCGGGCACCCTCGGCGGCGGACCGGTCGAGCTCACGGAGTGCCGCAGCGTCGACGCGGAGTGCGTCGCCGACGCCGAGTACGTCATCGAGGGCGAACTCCTCGCGGACCTGGCACCGGAGAACCCGCACGGCCCCGCCGCCACACCCGAGTTCCTCGGCTACCAGGGGCGCGCGCACCCGGCGCTGCCCACGGTGCGCGTCACCGGGATCACCGCGCGGGACGGGGCGATCCTGCAGACCGTCTCGGGCCCGGGGCACGAGCAGTCGGTCCTGCTCGGCTTCGGCATGGAGGCGGCGATCCTGGGGCGGCTGCGCGCCCTGGGGGCGCCGGCCGAGTCGGTGCACTGCCACACGGCAGGCGGCGGCCAGCTGATGGTGGCCGTCCGGTGGCGGGCCAAGCGGTCGTCCGCCGACGACGCACTCGTGCGCGAGTGCGGTGCGTCGATCCTCGACGGCTTCCGCATGGCCAAGCTGGTCGTGTCGGTGGACGAGGACGTCGACCTGGAGTCGGACGCGGACCTGTGGTGGGCGATGACCACCCGGCTCCAGGCGGACCGGGACCTGACCGTCCTGCCCGACCGCGAGGGGTTCCCCCTCGACCCGACACAGTCCACCTCCTACTCGGCGGCTCTCTCGGCCGACGGGCGGACCGCGAAGGCGCACTTCGACTGCACGGTGCCGTACGCCGAGCGGGCCCGTTTCCACCGGCCCCGCTTCACGGAGCCCGTGGAGGAGCCGGACACCGAGGTGCCGCCCTCACGGCTCAGCTTCGCCCCGTCGCCTCGCGCACCGCGGCGGCCAGCAGCGCGACCCCCTCGGTGATACGGGCCGTGGTCAGGGCGGCGTACCCCACCAGGAACGTCGGCTCGGCCGGCGGGTCGAGGATGAAGTAGCCGGACGCGGGGTACACCCGGACCCCGCGTCCGGCCGCCAGTTCCACGATCCTCTCCTCCGGCACGCCGCGCGCGCCCGTGAAGGTGACCAGGACGTGCAGGCCCGCCGCCTCGCCCGAGATGCGGACCTCGGCGCCGAAGTGCTCGTACAGCGCTTCCAGGAGCCGCCTTCTGCGCTGCCGGTACAGCCGCGTCATCCGGCTGATGTGCCGGGCGTAGGCGCCGGTCGCGATGAAGTCGGCCAGCGCCTCCTGGGAGACGGTCGGGGTGAGCCGGTCGGTGATCCACTTGAGCCCGAGGAACGGCTGCACGAGGTGCGGCGGCAGCACCGCGTAGCCGATGCGCAGCGCCGGGAAGAGCGTCTTGCTGAAGCTGCCCACATGGACGACGGTGTCGCGGTGCCGCTCGGCCGCGAGCGCGGGCAGCCGTTCCGCGGTGAACGTGAACTCGTTGTGGTAGTCGTCCTCCAGGACCGTCGCGCCGTGTTCGTACGCCCAGGCGAGCAGGGCCCGGCGGCGGGCCTGCGACATGATGAAGCCGGTGGGGAACTGGTGCGACGGTGTCACGTACACCAGCTTCACCTTCCCCGGGTCGTGCCCGTGGGCGCGCACGCGGGCGTCGATGTCCGCGACCCGCAGGCCCTCCTCGTCGACGGGGACGGGCACCACGGCGGCGGCGGAACACCCGAAGATCTGCCGCAGGACGGTGTGGCTGGGGTCCTCGATCACCACCACGTCGCCGGGGCCGACCAGCATCCGCACCAGGATGTCCAGCGCCTGCGTGGCGCCGCCGGTGACCATGATGTGTTCGGGCGAACTGTCGACGGCCCTGCTGTACCGCACCAGGGCGGCGATCTGTGTGCGCAGCGCCTCCGAGCCCTCGGCCGGCCCGTAGCCGAGGGCGACGGCGTCGGCCCGTCCGTACGCGTCGTGAAGGGACTGCCGCCACCGGGCGACCGGGAACGCGGAGAGTGCCGGGGTGCCGTGCCGGAAGTCGAGGACGTTGTGGGAGTGCCGCAGGACGGGCGGCGGTTCCCACGGCTGCCAGAGCGGATCGCCCTCGTCGGTGGGCCGGGGCGGCGCGGGGGCGAGCCGCGCGGGACCGGACCGGGCTGTTCCGTTCGAAGGGAGCCCTGCCGGACCGTCGGAGGGCAGCTCCGCGACCCGTGTGCCCGAGCCGCGCCGGGCGGTCAGGATCCCCTGGGCCCGCAATAATTCGTACGCCCGGATGATCACCGTCCGGGAGACGCCCAGCTGCTGGGCGAGTTCACGTGACGCGGGCAGGGCGTCCCCCGTACGCAGCCGCCCCGAGCGTACGAGCGCGGCGACCTGGTCGCACACCTGCTGCTGCAGTGTGGTGTTGCCCTGCCGGTCCAGGGTGATGAGCAGTTCGGCAGATCCCATGGTGTTCCCCCCTCGCTGGTGGTGCTGCGCCGCCGGCACGGGCCGGGCAGTTCGACGGGACGCGGCCCGCTGAACGGGGCTGTCCGGAGCGGATCCCGCATCCCGGTCGCACACCAGCCACGCCGAGATCATCGCATGTCCCACCGACAGCGACGGGACGGGCCGTACGGGCCCATGGCCTCCGCCCGGACGGCGCGGTGGATGCGGAGAACAGGACCACGGCTGCGGTGTCAGTGGGCTGAAGTATCCTTCCCGTCCCCGCACACCGACCGTGAGGAACAAGAGAATTGACCGGCCTTTCCGCTTTCCCGCTGCCCTTTCATGCTTCTCGTTCCATGGCGTTCGCGACACCCCGAACGCTGCGGGAACTCCAGATGATGCAGTGCAGCGCCCACATTCGGGCGAAGCCGGGATGGTCCGACAAGATGAACGACGCCGGCATCGTCGCCAGGTGGACGCAGGAAGCGATGGCCCAGGGCCTCACCGAAGCACAGGTCCGTTACGTGCTCGCCGAACTCGTGCGTTACGCCGCGCTGCGGGACGCACGAACCGGCGTGGAGGTGTCCGCGGTCGACGGGGTGTGGCAGTCGGACACACTGGTCGACGACACGCTCGGATCCCGGCTGCGCGAGGCGGTCCGGGTTCTGGAACAGGTCCCCGAGGCGGAACAGGACTGGCATCCCGGATCCGACGGCCAGGTACTGGATCTGGTTCATCCCTCACTGTTCTGTCTGGTGAACGAGGTGAGCGGCGCGCCCGACCGGGCTTGGCGGAACCCGACGGACCGCTATTCGCGGTACGAGTTCTCGGAGAGATTCCAGTGGCTTCCCACGGACGTCGACGTCAGTGACGAGGGCGATGTCACCTTCCGTTCGTACGTCAACAACGTCCACCCCGAGACTCACCGCGAACTGGCCTCCGTGCTGCCGGACCTGTTCGCGCGCCTGCGCCCGCTGCTGGAGAACGTGCTCACGGATCTGCGCCACCCGCGGCCCCTGCGCATCGAGGCCGATCCTTACGGCTGGTACGACTCGGAGCCGGAGTATCCGGACAAGTCCTCCTACAGTGATGACCATGCCTGCACGGAAGCCCTCCGTGCATGGGAAGCGGCCCAGGACGACTGGTGGGAGAACCGCCGTCCGGCCGTCCCGGACGCCCCGGCCTACACCCCGCCCGAGCCGCCCGAGGACTTCGCCCGCGTCGATCTGCGCGGCCGCCGTCTCCAGGTCATCGTCAAGCTCGCCACGATTCACCTGACCCCGGACAAGCCCGAGTACCCGGGCGGTTCCTGGCATGTCGAGGGCATGCTGAACGAGCGGATCGTCTCGACCGGCATCTACTACTGGGACAGCGAGAACATCACCGAGAGCCGGCTGAGTTTCCGGGCGGCACTCGACGACCCGCACTACGAGCAGAACGACGACAACGGTCTGCGTGAGGTCTACGGCCTGGAGGACGAGGACGCGCTGAACCAGACGCTGGGATCGGCGGCGACCCCGGCGGGCCGCTGCCTGGCGTTCCCGAACATCCTGCAGCACCGCGTCGGCTCGTTCCGCCTCATGGACCCCGCCCGTCCGGGACACCGTAAAATTCTCGCGTTCTTCCTGGTCGACCCGTCGGAGAAGATCGTCTCGACATCCGATGTGCCACCGCAGCAGCCATGGTCCGACACCTCGACCATGACGCTCCAGCAGGCCAAGGAGCACCGCGAACAACTCATGCAGGAACGCAAGTTCTTCGTCGACGAACACAACGAGCAGCTCTACGAACGGGAGTTCTCCCTCTGCGAGCACTGAGGAGCTCCGCGGCCGGCCGCGTCCCCGGATCCGTACCGCCTCCGGGCCGGGTGCCGGGACCTCCCTGTCCGGTGCCAGGGGGTGACGGGCTGCGGTGCCCTGCCTCCGCCTGCGGGGGTGTGTCTGGCAGGGTGTGCCGTATGGAGCCGTCGAGAGTGATCGAAGCACTGTGGGACCGAGTCCAGGCGCGGGACTGGAACGGGGTCGCCGAGCTGGTCGCGCAGGACGCCGTCGTCGAGTGGCCGGTCAGCGGTGAACGCATCGTGGGCGCCGAGAACTACGTTGCGGTCAACCGTGAGTATCCGGAGGGCTGGACGATCCACGTGCTGCGGATCGTCGCCGACGGTGACGAGGTCGTCTCCGAGGTCGAGGTCCCGCACGAAGGCGTCGGGGTGTTCCGCGCGGCGTCGTTCTGGACCGTCCACGACGGACGGATCGTCCGTGGGCGGGAATACTGGACGGCCCTCGGCTCCGACCCGCGCCCGGAGTGGAGGGCCGCCCTCGTCGAACCCATGGAGAGCCTGCCGGACACCCCACAGGGGATGACTCCCTAGGCGCTTGCGCGGATGACCGGATGTCACGGCGGCGAGCGGTCGCACCGGCGCCGTGACCACCTCGTCCCGTACGGCAGCGACGGAACGGTCCAGCCCGGGGGCAGGGGCCGGAGAGACGGCCGCCTGCTGCGCCGGTGCTTCCCGAGGACCGTCGTCCCCGCCGGTCGCCCCGGCAGAGGAAACCCGGGCGGGATGTGTCCGTTCGTGTGCAAGGGGCGGCCCCGCGGGTACCTGAGTCCGGCGTCCCGCCGTCGGCGGGCACGTGGCGGGTGCTGATGCGCGGAGCAAGGGGAGATCCAGGTGGGCTTGCGTGAGTGGCAGGGCAGAGAGGCTTCCCGAGTCCCCGCCCGGATTCTGGCGGGCCGTTACCGGCTGGACGCGCTGATCGGCTCGGGCGGCGCGGCGGACGTCCACCGCGGGTTCGACCTGCGGCTGCGGCGGCCCGTGGCCGTGAAGATCTTCAGGCCGGGCACCGGCTTCGACACGGAGGAGAACTTCCGCCGCGAGACAGTGAACCTGGCGCGGCTTCAGCACCAGGGGCTGGTGACCGCCTACGACGCCGGGCGGCACGATCATGATGCCTACCTGGTCATGCAGCTCGTCGACGGACCCACTCTGAAGACACGCACAGCCGAGGGTCCCCTGCCGTGCGAGACCGTCGCCGCGCTCGGCGCCGATCTGGCCGACGCCCTGGCCCACGCGCATCAGGCGGGGATCGTCCACCGGGACGTCAAACCGTCCAACATCCTCCTGGACACCGCCGGCCGGCCTCACCTGACCGACTTCGGGATCTCCCGGCTGCTGGACGCCACCACCCGCACAGCCACCGGCACCCTCACCGGAACGGCTGCCTATCTGTCCCCCGAGCAGGTACTGGGCCGGCCCGTCGGACGGTCCGCGGACGTCTACGCCCTCGGCCTGGTGCTCCTGGAAACCCTGACCGGCCGCCTCGAATACGGAGGCGGTCCCCTGGAAGCCGCGATAGCGCGACTGCACCGACAGCCCGCCCTCCCGGACTTCCTGCCCGACGCCTTCGCCACCCTGCTGCGGAACATGACCGCGCTGGACGAACGGACCCGCCCCACGGCACGCCACTGCGCCCGGGCACTGGCCCGTCTGGCCTCCACCGCGACGGCCACGGAAACCGCACCGTCCGCCGCTCGCCTCACGAGCGTCGTCACCCCGGTGGCAGTCACGGACGGTACCGACAGCACGCACCACAGCCCTCTGTCCGGCGCCCGGCCGCTCTCCGCCGCAGTGCTTCCGACGGCCCGGTCCGGAGCGGTCTCCCGCCCCGCCCACGCGGGCAACCGCCTCCGGGCGTGCGGGGCGGTGGCGGCCCTGGCCGCCGTCGTCGCCTCCGGTCTCGTCGCCACCGCCGCGGACGACGGCGCCCCGGGAAGAGCGGCCCCGTCCGGCAGTGATCCGGCCGCTCTGTCCGCATCCCCGGACACTGCGCCCCGCGAGGACGACCGCTCCGCGCGACCGGCGGCCCCGCCCCCGCCCACCCGTGCCGCCTCGGCCCCACCGCTTCGCGCCTCCGCCCCGGAACGTGACGCCCGCCTGCCGTCCGGCGGCCCCGGCCAGCACCCGGCCACCGGCGCCACCCCCTCGTCCGCCCCGGGCGGCACCGGCGTGCCCGAGCAGTCCTCCGCCAGGGCCGACGGGCGGGCCAGGGCGAAGTCTCCCGGCGAACCGCACGGCCGGGCGCGAAAAGGCCAGGAGGGCGCGAACGGCCCCCACGGGCAGGAGTAGGGCGGGTTCACCGCCCGGCTCCCCTGTCCCGTTTCACGTTCGACAGGCGAGCCGTCGGCTCCGTTTCCATCGGCTGACCGATCGAGTTACGCTCGATATGTTCGAGGTACAGGGGACAGATGGTCGATCGCGGAGGTCACCATGGATGTCGCCGTAGGAACATTCAACCTCAACAATCTCTTTTCACGGTTCAACTTCCGGGCAGAGGTGTCGGCCGTCCATGCGGTCGACGACGAGGAACGTCTGACCTCCAGCTATGTCTTCGACGACCCCGAGAGCGTTCGGATCCGTACGTACAAAGGCAAGCTGGTCAAGGGAAAAGACCCCGGGGAACAGAACGTGCTCGCCCGGCGGATCCGCGAGATGGACCTCGACGTACTGGCCGTGCAGGAAGTCGAGGACATCGACACCCTGCGCTTTTTCGTCGCTCGGTACCTGGACGGCGCCTACCCGCACATCTCGCTGATCGAGGGCAACGACCCCCGCCTGATCGATGTCGCTGTCCTGTCCAAATTCCCGGTCGGGTCGGTGACCTCCTGGCAGCACGCGGTCCATCCGGACGTGCCCGGCGAACGTGTCTTCAGCCGGGACCTGCTGGAAGTGGACATCCGCGATCCCCGCGACCCCGACAAGCATCTGCTGACCGTCTTCAACAACCATCTCAAGAGCCAGTTCGTCGATCGGGACACCGACCCCGAGGAGGGCAAGCGCCTCGCCGACGAGCGGCGCACCCGCCAGGCCGACACCGTCGTCCGGATCCTCGGCGAACGGACCCGCCCCGACGGACGCTACATCGTGCTGGGCGACATGAACGACAGCCCTGACGCGCCGACACTCGCCGCACTGGCCGAGCCGACACCCCAGACGAGTCTGACGGAGGCGCTCGCGTATCCGGAGGAGACCCGGGCGCCCAAGCCCGACACCCCTCCGCCGCCTGCCTCGGGGGCGTGGACCCATCGGTTCAAGGAAACCGGACAGCCCGCCAAGTACGAGCTGTTCGACCAGATCTGGCTCAGCAAGAGCCTCACGACGCGGCACAAGAGCTCTCACATCGACCGGCGTACCAGGCACGGCGGTGACGGATCGGATCACGATCCCGCTTGGGTCGTCCTCGACCTCTGACCTCTTTCCCTTTCCGTACCGCAACCGTTCCGGCTCGAACACCGGCGGAGGGAAGACCCATGCCATTGATGAACTACGGAGTGCTGGCGTGCAGGGTCGTCGAACGGCGCCGTGAAGGCGCGCCCGACGACACCCCTCACTACCAGCTGCACCTCACCGACGACGAGGGCACGCACTACCGCGGTGCGGTCAACGTCCTGTCCCAGGAGGCCCCCTCCGAGCTGCTGTTCCTGGCTGTCGACGATTTCCGGCATCCCGTGACCGCACAGCTTCCCCCGGCGAGGAGCGGATGGACGGAGCTGCAGTCCCGGCCGGGCACGGCGAGCCTGGACTTCATCCGCGGCAATCTCTTCGCCCCGGAATCGATGCGCAAGCTGCCTCCGGACGTGCTCGGCCCCGACAACGACCTGTCCGACCGGCTGGACCACTACATCGGGCGTGCCCTCGGCGACCCCACGGCCGAGCTGTACGTCTTCGGCGAGCGATGGGGACCGGAACGCAACAAGCGCGACAAGGTGTTCGGCTTCGAGCCCGGCAACGGTGTGCATGAGATCCATATGAACCAGGGCAGTGTGGGGCGCTTCCGTCCGACCAACGGAGTCTGGCAGGACGGCGCGCTGATGATCCACTTCCCGGCCGAATCACGCTGGGCGGCCGTGTTCCTGGCCTTCCAGTCCCAGGCATGGCACACCGACGACCAGACCGGTCACCCCATCGAGACAGCACCTGCCCGGCCCGTCCGGGGCGAGGCCGAGATGCGCATCCTGGCGGCCATGGTCAACCCCAAGGGTCCTGCACCCGAGCGGGAGACGGTGACCCTCATCAACGCCTCGCCCGAGTCCGTCGACCTCGCCGGCTGGCGGCTGGCCGACGGGAACGATCACATGCTCCCGCTGCCCCCGGAGCTCGTCGCCGCAGGCGCGACCGTGGTCGTCCAGGGCGGCAACGGCTTCGCACTCGGCAACCGAGGCGGGGCGATCACCCTGCTCGACTCGTCGGGGCTCAAGGTCGACGGTGTGTCGTACACGGAGGCCGAAGCGCGTCGCGAGGGCTGGACGGTGTCCTTCTGAGCGAGTCCCCCCACGCAGCGCGTGCACGGGCCCGACGGCCGTCGGGCCCGTGCACGCGGCCGATGCCGGGCTCGCGCCACTCGCCTTGCGAAGGCGAAGCGCCTGTGGTGACCTGGTATCAGATACCTGTGCCGGACGGTGACGCCGTCGCACCGGACGGCCGGCACGACGACTGTCGGTCATGATGCCGCCGTTGCCTCAACCTCTGGTTCACGGAGTCGGCGGCAGGCAAGTCGGCGATCCCGCAGCGCAGATGACCCGGCGATCGGTGACCGGGTGTTCCATCGCGCTCGGTCCTGTACCGCACTGGCGCTCGTGAGCGGGCAGCCATGGGCCTGTCCTGCCGATCCATCATGTGCAGGAGGCGCTCCGAGCCGATGTCGCCACCTGATCCCTTCTCTTGGCGAGGCGGTCGCCGGACAGCTCACGGAGCGGACCTCGAGGCCGAGGGAGCGATGCATCATGGTCGATGTAAAAGTATGGTTCACGGGACTTGAGTGCCGCATCCGCCAAGAGGAGCTGGACGAAATAATCGGCACCGTCCAGCTTTTCGCCGGCACCACCCCCCAGCCGTTGGTGAGCATCCCGGAGAGTGGATTCCTGGAGCTGGGAGAGGACGCTCCGAGGATCGCCGTCGTCCAACGGCTGCTCTACACCGGACCGGCGCAGGACATGAGCGTGTCCGCCACCTTGATGGAGATCGAGACTTCCGACCCGGAAGAAGCGGAGAATCAGAAGAAGGCGTTGGCCAAAGCTGTTTCTGCTGCGGTCACCGCCGCCCTCATCGCCCTCACCGGGGGAGTCGGCGCCGTGGCCGCGCCGGTGGTGGACGTCCTGACCGGGCTTCTGGTCGACTTCATAGCCGACGAGCTGCTGGGCATGGGCCCTGACGCATATCAGCCGTCCGCCATCGCGCTGCCGCTGGACAGACTGCTGAGCGCGGACAGCCGTCGACGTACCCTGCAGCGCGCGGACGATCCGAGGACGCTTCAATTCACGGACGAAATCGTCCTCACCGGCGTGGACGACGGAGGAGACAAGGGGGTATACGCGATATACCTGGACATTCAGCCGTCCGCGCCTTCGCCCGCTCCCGTCGAGCCCGCTCCCGTCGAGCCCGGTCAGGGCGGGACCGGTCAGCGGACGCTGAGCACGGGCTCCCGGGGCGCTGCGGTGCGAGAGCTTCAGCAGCTGCTCAACATGCGGCTGCCGCACATGGAACCGCTGGTC
>NZ_JBIVOX010000004.1:258448-478521 GCF_044754345.1 Streptomyces sp. NPDC093094
TCCCGTCACCGACACGCATGTGCGTGAGTTCCAGCACCGTGCCGGGATCGTCGTCGACGGCATCGTGGGTCCCCAGACCTGGGCAGCCCTGAGGGGCGGCGGGGGGACGGGTGCCTCCGCCGGTCAGCGGACGCTGAGCACGGGCTCCCGGGGCGCTGCGGTGCGAGAGCTTCAGCAGCTGCTCAACATGCGGCTGCCGCACATGGAACCGCTGGTCGTCGACGGGGACTTCGGTCCCGTCACCGACACGCATGTGCGTGAGTTCCAGCACCGTGCCGGGATCGTCGTCGACGGCATCGTGGGTCCCCAGACCTGGGCAGCCCTGAGGGGCTGACGGCCGTTCACCTCACCCGGCCGGGCAGCGGTGCGGCGCGGGCGAGCGCGTGGGGAGCGCGGCCCGAGCGTCCGACGACGGCGAGACGATCGATTCCCAGGTGGTCCGCGATCGCGGCGACGGCGTCCGCGACGCGGCGCGGCGCCCAGGGCCGCGGTCCGAGAGGCCGCAGCCGGGCCGGTCGCAGGTGATGAGCCGCATACGGCGCCGGTGAAGAACCGCTCCGCGCCGGGCAGGGCCGAGCCTGCTGCCCGGGGTGCCGTGCAGCAGGAACACCGCTCTGCCTCCGGGATCTCCCGGCTGCTCGACCATGAGGCGGCGTCCGTCGGCCGTCCGTACTCGTGCGCGCACCGGACCCTCTCCCCCCGGTTCTCGTCCCTCGTGCCGCGGATGTCCTGGGCTTCGTGCCGGCCGGCCCGTCGTGGCAGGAAATCGTGGCAGGAAGCGGTCCCCGAGGGGAGCGGCCGGCGGTCCGCGTCCCTGCGCAGGCCGGCGGACCGCCTTCAGTCCCCTCCTCGTCGTGGGATAGTTCGACCAGCGTCAACTCAGCCCAGAGCTGCAGGAGTTGGAAGAGCGCGAGGAGCCGCAGAGCATGGACGATCCCGTCTTCGTCATCCATGGCGTGGGCAACCGTGACCAGAGGGGCTTCGCGGCGTCGGTCGCCGGCCTGCAGGCAGCGACCGGCCTCACGATGGTGCCGGTCTACTGGGGCGACCTCGGCGCGGACGACCGCTTCGTCAGGGCGGCGCTCCCGGCCCGCCCCCCGACGCCGTCGGACACCGGCACCGGCAGCGGGCTGCGGGACACGCAGGACCTCCCCGCCCTCACCGTCCCGGAGGCTGTGCTCGCCGGGGCGCCGGCGGCTTCGGACTCCCCGCCGGCGAATCCGTGGGGACAGGTGGAGGCAGCCGCCCGGGAGCGGCTCGCCGACGAGGAACGGCACGCCGGTACGGGCCTGAGGGGCGGTCCGCAGCACGTCACGCCGGACGAGGCGCTGGACTGTCTGGCCGAGGAATGGCCGAGGACCGAGTGGCTGCGGCACACCGACGATCCGGTCCTGCTGTTCGAGACGGGCCGGGCTCTGGCCCAGGTCCTCATCGACGCGGAGGACTTCGAGGGCGACGCGTTCGGCTCCTACGACGGACTGCGCGCGGGCGACGAGGCCGAGGGGCGACTGCGGGTGATGCTGCGCCACCGGCTGCGTGACCTGGACCGTGTGGCCGGCGCGGCCGTCCGTGCCGCTGCCGGACGCCTGAACGACACACTGCGGACCAGGTTCGCGCCCGGCACCACCCGGTTCCTCGGAGACGTCCTGGTCTACCAGCGCCACCGCGAGGCGGTCCACGCCCGCGTACGACAGGCGATCGACAGCGTGGACCCCGGCCTCGGACGGACGCCCGGCCGTCCGGTCCGTGTGGTCGCCCACAGCCTCGGCGGAGTCGTCGCGGTCGACATGGCCACCGCGACGACGCCGCTGTGGACGTCCTCTCTCGTGACCTTCGGCTCGCAGGCGGCCTTCTTCCACGCGTGCGACCCGCGAGGCGGCCGGATCCAGCCCTACGCGGGCGAGGAGCCGGTCGTGCTGCCTCCCTCCCTGAGCCGCTGGACGAACCTCTGGGAACCCCTCGACATGCTCGCCTTCGTCGCCGCCGGGGTGTTCCGGCTCCACGACGGCACTGCTCCGGTCGACGTCTGCGTGCCGCACGCCGCAAGCACCGGCATGTGGACCCACTCCGCCTACTGGGAACTGCCGTCGGTGGCAGCGCAGATCAGCACGGCCATGACCACCGTCCCCTAGCGGCAGCCCGGGAGGGCAGTATGGGCAGGAACGAAGGTGTGCCGGGTCCGCTCCTGCGGTCCTATGTGCCGCAGACACGCGGTGTCCCACGGCCGGCCGCGACACAGGCCCTGGTCGTCCTCTACCGGAACGGCAGCCACAGCGTGATCACGGCCTACGGCCGCAGGCGTACCGGTGGCTGGACGCCGGCCCGGCCGGTCAGGGTCTTCGAGATCGCGCTCGGCACGTTCATGACCACGCTGCGGACGGTGCTGCCCGCCGCCGACGGGCCCGACGTCTTCCGGGCAGAGGTCGACATCGAGTGGAGGGTGGCCGACCCCCATCGTGTCGCCGTCGCCGAGGTGACCGACGTCGCCGAACGGTTCAGGGCCCCGGTCGAGGAGGCACTGCGCAGGGTCACGTACACCTACGCGGCGACGGACGCCGACAGGGCGGGACGCGCCCTCTCGGCGATGTTCGCCGACGACCGGTGGAACGAGATGGGCGCGAGTCTCGGGCTGCAGTTGCAGTTCTTGGTCCGGCTGAGAGGGCCGGAGGAGAACAGGCCGCTCGACATGGCCCGGGAGCGCCACCTGGAGATGGACCGGCAAGCTTTCCGACAGAGCGAACTCAGGTTGGGGAGAGGGGACCTGGACCGGCTCGAGGCACTCGTCCGACAGTTCGCGATCGCTCCGGAACGACTGGAGACCATCCTGGAGGACATGCGTCGGGACTCCCTCACCGTACGAGAAGAGTATGTCCGGACCCTCATGGCGCTCGTCGCGGAACAGAACCGGCGGTCCGGACCGGACGACGTCGCCGAGGAACCTGCTGAGGACGACGTCGAGGGCGACGCCGCGGTCCCGTCGGGGCCGGGTGCCCTGCCGATCGTGACCGGGCCGCCGCCCACCCCGCCCGCCGCGGGGAGGGAAGCGGACGGCGGGTCCGCGGAGCCCCGCCAACTGGTCGCGGAACTGGCGGAGCAGACGGCGCCCGGGCGGGAGGTTCCCCTGCACGTACAGGTCGTCCGGGGGCGTGAGCGAGAGGGACCAGGGGTGCAGCTGCTGCGTCCCCTTCACGTGCCGCCGGACGGCGCCGACATCCTGGTCACCGTTCACGCACCCGGTCTCGTGGTGCTCGGTGAGCTCCAGCAGGAGCTGCACATCGTGCCGGGCCGTGACTCGGACGTCCTGCTCTTCCGGCTGAAGGCCCCACGACCAGGACTGCACCAGGCCACCGTGCGGGCCTTCCGCGGCGGGACGTTCCTCGGGGAGGTGACGTGCCAGATCGCGGTCGGGCACGGCAACGTCACCAAGGACGGACCTCACCGCCATGTGTCCCTGCCCTCCATGGCGTTCGACCCCGGAGAGGTCACGCTCCAGGTCCTGAGGGACGAGGCGGCCGGCACGTTCAGCTTCCAGCTGATGAGCGAGACGTTCTACCCGCCGGAGGTCATTCACTACGCCGGCGACGGGGGCCGGGCGACCGAGCGGATCTACGCGGAGCTGAAGCGAGCCGCCGGGACGGCCGCGACCGACGGCGAGGGGGATGCCTCACGGGTGCGTGACCGCCTGCGCAACCACGGCGTACAGCTGTGGACGTCGGCGGTTCCCCGGCCCGTCCGGCGGCAGTTCTGGGACGAGTCCGAACGGATCACGGCCTTCACGGTGCTGGGGGAGCAGGACGTCGTCCCCTGGGAACTGCTCTATCCGCTGGACGAGGGGCACGAGGACAGAGGTTTTCTGGCCGAGTGGCTTCCGGTGGTGCGCAGGGTGTTCGGCCAGGACAGGGTCCGCAGCATGACGCTGCGGGGTGCGGCCTTCGTCGTACCGCCGGGCTCACCGGACGACGCCGCCGCCGAGGTGTCGTCGCTCCGGGCGCTGCTGGGGGCGGAGGCGTCCGACGGCGACGTGCTGACCGAGCGGGCGGCGCTGACAGCACTGATCGAGGCCGGACACGCGGGTCTGCTCCACTTCGCCTGCCACAACGCCTTCACGGGAGCCGGTTCGTGCGTAACCATGGCCGACGGGCCGTTCGACCCCATCGACCTGGCGTCGGCGGCACAGCTGCGCACACTGCGTCCCCATCGCCCGCTCGTGTTCTTCAACGCCTGCCGCAGCGCGGGGGAGATCGACTGGTTCGGCGAGAGCCTCGGATGGGCGCCCCAGTTCCTCAACGCCGGAGCGGGAGCCTTCGTCGGCACGCTCTGGCCCGTCCGGTCCCGCTCCGCGCTGCAGTTCGCCGAGGCGTTCTACGACCAGTTGATCACACACCGCCGGCCGCTCGGCCAGGCTTCCCTCGCGGCCCGGCAGGAGGTCCGCGACCTGTACGGCGGCGATCCGACATGGCTGGCCTACGCCGTGTACGGCAGCCCGGCGGCGACCGCCCTCGCCGCTTCACAGGGCGAGTAGACACGACGCCGGCTCCGGGCCTCGCGCGCTGGAGCAGCCTTTGCCGCCCCCGGGCAGGGACCGCGACGCTCCTCGGGGTGATCGGCCGGGGGAGGGGGCTATTTCCGGCCGGCGCAGGGATCGCAGCAGGAGGGGGCCGGCGTGACGCAGACGCTGACGGTGTCGGTGTTGTCGGTGGTGCCGGGGTCCTTCTCGGTGGCGGTGGCGGTGGCGGTGTTGCTGACCAGGCCGGTCTCGGTGGCCTTGGCCCGCAGTACGAGGGTGGTGCGGGCGCCGTCGGCCAGGTCTCCCACGGTCCACTGCCCGGTGGCCGGGTCGTAGCTTCCGGAGCCGGTGGCGGACAGGAAGGCGAGGCCGTCGGGGAGCCGGTCGGTGACGGTGACGCCGGTGGCGTCGTTCGGGCCGGTGTTGTGGACGGTGATGCGGTAGGCCACGGTCTGGCCGACGGTGACGGTGGTGGCGTCGGCTGCCTTCGTCACGGCCAGGTCGGCAGCCGGTTCGACCTGGACGACCTGCTCGTCGGAGGTGGATGTCAGAGGCTCCGGAGTGTCGCCGAGCCGGTTCTCGTAGGAGGCGGTCGCGGTGTTGCTGATCTGTTTGCCGCCACTGGCCCGGTCGATGGTGACCCGGTACTCCACCGTCGTGCCCGCCGGGAGGGTCTCGGTACTGGGCAGGCTGCCCCCGTCCGCGGCGGTGGCGCCGTTGCCGAGGTGGAAGACGACCTTGTTCGCCCGGGCGTCGTAGTACGCCTGGTCGTCGCCCTGCGCATCGGTCTGCGCTCCGGCGTCGGGGCCGTCGACGATGCGCAGCGAACCGGGCAGGTATGTCGTGCCCTGGGGGACGGAGTCGGTCAGGACGAGGTTCTCGGCATCGCCGCCGCCCTCGTTCCTGGCGGTGACGCGGTAGGTGACGACGTCGCCCACCTCCAGCGGCCCCGCGGGAACGGCGGTCTTGTCGAGCACCACGTGGGCAGCGGTGCCGAAGAAGATGCCGTCCAGGAAGTTGCCGATGCCGCGGTTGCCGCCGGCGGCGGAGAGGGAACGGAAGGCGAAGCGCGTCAGCGTCTGGCCCGCCGGGACGGTGTAGGTGCCGGTGTAGTGGCCCCAGGCGGTGTTGCCGTCGGTGAAGCGCCTCTGCTCCACCACGGAGCCCGGCGCGCCGATGTCCAGCGCCATGGTGTCGTCCCCCTGGCGGCCGCGGTGGTACAGCCGCCAGTACAGCTTCGTACCGGGAGTGGTCGGCAGGTCCTGGTAGAGCGTGGAGACCTGATTGGCGTTGAGTTCGGCGAACTGGGCGCCGTCGGCTGCCGGCACCCCCTGGAAGCCCGAACGCCACAGCTCGATCCTGTGGTCGGAGGCGGTGGTGAACCAGCCCGGGACCCACTTGGGGGCCTGGGTCTGTGAGGCGTCCGGCAGGATCTCCACGCCGGTCACGACGGGCTGCTCGAAGCTGCCGTTGACCAGAGCGACCCGGAGCGGAGCAGCGGGAGGTGTGGTCATGGTTCTTCCTCTCGAGTCGACGCTGCTGGAACGAACGAACGCACCGCCGGCCGCACCTCTGCGCGCCGCGGCGGAGCCGAAACGCTCCGTAGCGCATCGCATTCGAGTGGACACGTAAAGTGACAGGCGAAGGAGTTTGGTCAATCCCGCGGGGCACGTTTGCGGATCCGCCACCGGAACCTCTCCCTCCGTTCCGTCGCCCCCGGGGCCGAGGCGCACCGCAGCCACCCCATGCATCTCTCGGCCCTCTCCCGCCCGCCCCGTCATGACCGGAAGTCCCCGTCGGGCCCTGTGCGGTTGTCCCTGTTGAGGGTGAATCAGCCGCGAGCGAGGTTGACGCTCCCGGCGCAGCGGCACGTCGGTGCCGTGGCGGGCCGCAGAGCGCACGGCGTTCGTCGGACCGTGGTGAAGCGGACGGCTTCCACATGAATGGAACTGCGTCTCTTGGCACGCCGGATGAGGCATCGGCTCCACCACGCCGTGAGGGTTGCATGCTGGTGGTCCTTTGGTGGAGAGCCGGAGGGGAGACCGTCGTCCGCGAGGGGGAGAAGTGAAGTCACCTGCGAACCGGGGCACCGGCAGAGGTGTGCGGGCCGTGCTGAGCGTGGCTGTCGCCACCCTCGGCCACACGCTCTCGTCCCGCCGTCCATCAGCGGCGACGGCCTTCTGCCGTGACCGGCACGCCGTGGCACGCAACTGCGTGGCCGGCTTCCGGCTCGGTCACGGCGCGGCCCCCGACGACCCCCCGTGTGCGCCAGGTCCTCACCGAACTGCTGGACACCAGCGCCGAATTCGCCGAGCTGTGGGGCCGCCGCGACGCGCGCGGCAAGACACTGGAACGCAAGCGCTTCATGCATTCCGAGGTCGGCCCGCTGACGCTCACCATGCAGACCTTCGGCGTCCGCTCCGCCCCCGGCCAGGAACTCGTCGTCCACCACGCCGAGCCCGCCTCGCCCAGTGCCGAGGCCCTCGCGCTGCTCGGCCCGCCGGCCGCGCCCTCGGTGCCGGAGTCCTGAGCGGCTCGGGGACGGCGGTACGCCTTCGGAAGAGCCGGCACGTCGATTCGGCCCGGTCCCCTTCAGGGCCGGGCCGAGCCGTCCTCCAGTGTGATCCGGGCGGTGACCGGCAGGTGGTCGCTGCCGGTGGCGGGCAGGGTGCGGATGTCGCCGACGGTCGCTGAGCGAGCCATGACCTGGTCGATCCGGGCCAGGGGGAAGGCAGCGGGGAAACTGAGGGCGAAGCCCCGCTCGGGAACGTTCATCCGTGAGGTCAGCGGAGCGAGCCCGCGGTCGTCGACGGTGCCGTTCAGGTCGCCCAGCAGGATCACTGTTCTTAGCTTCTCGGCGGCGACGGCCCTGCCGAGCAGACGGGCGCTCTCGTCGCGGCGGGAGGCCGTGAAACCGCGTGCTCCGACGCGGACCGAGGGCAGGTGCGCGACGTACGCGGCGATGTCGCCGTGCGGCGTGCGGACCGTGGTCCGCAGCCCGCGGCTCCACGGCTCTGTGATCCCGGCGGGCTTGATGTCCACCGGCCGGGTTCCGGTGAGCGGATACGTCGACCAGAGCCCGACAGTGCCCCGGACCGCGTGATGCGGGTAGCGCGGGGCGAGCGTCTTCTCGTAGACCGGCAGTGTCTCCGGAACCAGCTCCTCCAGCGCAATGAGGTCCGGCCCGGCACCGGCCAGGGCGCGGGCGGTGCCTGCTGCGTCGGTGTTCTCGTCGCTCGCGTTGTGCTGCACCACGACCAGGTCGTGCGCGCCGGGCTTCGCGCCGGGCAGGAGCAGTCCGCCGAAGAGGTGCGTCCAGGCCGCCACCGGCAGCAGCAGGGCCACCAGAGCGAGTGCCGAACGACGCAGCAGTGCCAGGCCGAACAGCGCCACGGCCACCAGGCCCAGCCACGGCAGGAAGGTCTCCAGCAGACTGCCCAGGCGGCCCGGGGAGTTCGGTACCGCCCGGGGGAACGCCAGCAGCCCGGCCGTCGACACCGCCAGCGCGGCGAGCACCTGCCCCCGTGCCCGGACCGACCGGCCCCGTGAGCCCTCTCTCACGTCCTCGCCCGGAGCCCGCAGCCCCGGCCGGGGCCGCGCCCACCGGAGTACCGCTGCCTTCACTGTCGGCGTCACGCCGCTGTCCTTCCGATGCGCCGGAGCTTCCCGTCCGCTTGGGCCCGCTACCCAGGACGACCCGTCGGAAGGATCGGTTCCTGTTCTTGCCGGGGAAGCCGTCGGCCGGACGTGTGACAGGTCCGGTGCGAGGGTGCAGGCCGAAGAGGCCGGTGCGGCGGGAGGGCGCAGTGCTCCGGACCCCGGCCGGTGCCGTCAGGACGACCGTTCGGCCGATGCCGCACAGTGCCTCTTGGCGCGTCCCTGTCCTCGACGCGGGCGGCTGCCGGGGCTGGGGCCCTTCTGACGGATCTCCGCGGCGTCGCGACGCCCGGCACGCACTCCCCCACTGCCTCAAGGGCGCGGGAGGTGCCCCCAGCCGCACGGCGCGGAGGGACAGGTGGCTCCGCCACATGACCCTCCGCGTCCCCAACCTCACAAGGCAGTACACCTAGGTGACGGGGAGTCGGGTGCGGTCGTGCCGGCCGGGGGCGGGGTCCCGGTCTCCGGCGGTCGGCTCGCGCCGGCGGGCGAGCGCGTTGATCATTCAGGTGCAGTCTGTTTTCCAGTGCTCTCTATTCGGCGGGAGGTCGGCATGCCTACGCGTGCCTTGTGGGAACGAGGCATTCTGCCGGTGTCCGCAGGAGTGATGCTGATGGCTCCTGCGATGCACCTCGGAGGGGAGGCACCTCGGACGGTGCACAGGGACAAGGACAGGGCCGTCAGGCACACCGAGGGCTCCCGTTCCGGCATCGCCCCTCCTTCTGCCGCCAGGGCTTCGTCCTGGACAGTGGTCCCCTCCTGGCCGCTGTCCAGGGCTGTTTCACGGCCGTCCGAAGCTGAGGTGCTGACTGTCCGGTTCGGGCCCGGGGCAGGCGTCTACGGGGTGGGACAGCCGCTCACGGCGCGTCTCAGTCACCCGGTGGCACGGAGCGACCGGCAGGCGCGTGCCACGGTCGAACAGGGACTGCGGGTCACGTCCGTCCCCCACGCCGCGGGATCCTGGCACTGGGTGGACGCGCAGACCCTCCACTTCAGGCCCCCGTCCTTCTGGCCCGCGCACGCCGTCATCACCGCCCGCAGCTCCCTCGACGGCGTGAGGATCACGGATTCGCTGTACGGCGGCCGGTCGCGAGCGCTGAGGATCACCACGGGGGACCGGGTCGAGGCGGTCACCGACATCGCCGAGTTCTCCATGACGGTGTACCGCAACGGCCAGACCGTCAGGACGATCCCGGTGACCACCGGCAAGGACGGCTACCGGACCCGCACCGGGGTCAAGATCGTCCTGGACAAGCAGCCCGCCGTCCGGATGAACGGTGAATCCATCGGCATCCCCAAGGACAGTCCCGATGCGTACGACCTCAAGGTCCGCCACGCGGTCCGGGTCACCTGGAGCGGCGAGTACCTGCACGCCGCTCCCTGGTCGGCCGACGCCCACGGGGTGGAGAACGTCAGCCACGGCTGCACCGGCATGGGCACCGACAACGCCGTCTGGCTCTACAACACCCTCACCCCGGGCGACGTCATCCGTGTCATCGGCGGCCCCGGACAACCGATGACCGCCTTCGGCAACGGCTACGGGGACTGGAACCTCGGCTGGGGGCAATGGCGGGCAGGCAGCACCCTGCCGCTCTCACCCGCTGCGGAACGCACCTCCGCCCCGGCCGCCGCGCGCGTCGCCCCCCTGATCTGAAGTCCGCGTGGTCCTGCGGACCGCCTGCCGCGGCGGGGCGGCGGACATCGGGTGTGCCGTCGAGGGGACCGCTTCGGCGGGACAGGCCGGGCCAGCCGTCCGGACCAGCGGGAAGCCGGGTGTCGGCACCTCCGCTTCCGCCGGTCCGACGAGTTCGCGGCCGGGTGCCTCGCCGCGCTCCGGTGCCGACACGTGGGCGAGCGACTGATGCGGATTCAGCGTCCGTACCCGTCGGCGCAGGGCGCGCAGGGCAGCCGGCCGCCTCTCGTCCGCAAGGACCCGAGCCGTATGCGCGCTGAGCGGGACTTGTGCGCCGGACGGTGCATGTCCCCTGAACCGCCGACAGTGTTCGTTCTGCCAGTCGTTCGTCTTGAAGCTCACGACCGGGACGATGCGGACACTGCCGTCCTCGCCGTCGACCGGCATCGGCCCGCCGCCGGCGACGAGACGCCGGGCATCGCCCGTCTCGACCCGTGCCCGGGACCGGACCGGGACGAGCCGGCCGAACTCGTGCTCCGTCACGCCGGTCGCCACCTCCGGCGGCACGGTGCCCTGTGAGCGCGGACGGTTCTGATGCTCGTGCAGGAGTGCTTGCCCGACCGGTTCGGCAGCACGCTCCTTCGGCATCGCACACTCATCATGCGTGCCGTGCTCGACCTCGCGGGCCGCCTTCAAGGGGCCTCCCGTCCCACGGGCATCCCAGGCTTCCGTGTTTCTGCAGGTGGCCGGGGGTGGGATCGTTCCACCGTCACAGGTGGGGCGACGGGTGTTGTCCCAGGGGCACGAGGCGTCCGACGCTGTGGCCGTCGCCCCTGAGCAGATCCTCGACCTGCGTGCCGTCAGGCGGAACGCGGTACGCAACGCGTGCCGGACGGAACGCGGGCACCGGCCTGCGGGCGTTTCCGGGAGCGACGTCGTCGCCCGCCCTGTCGGCAGTCGTGTCAAGCATGAACCAGGCCGACGCAACGAGAGAACGGAATTGTCATGCGCAAGTCGATATCCCGGGCCAACCGGACAGCCGTGGCCGTCGTCGCCACCGCCTTCATGGCGTCCGCAGTGGTGGTCGCGGGGGCGACGACCGCCTCCGCGGACGTCTGCAGCGGCTCCCTGTGCGGCGCGGTGAAGAACCGGACCGGCGAGACGATGCACTACACGACGAGCCTCGGCGAAGGCCCCCACTACTGTGACGTGTGGAACTGGCAAGGCGGCCCCGGAAGCGAGTTCAAGCACGCCAGGTGCAAGCAGGCGTCGTTCGGCAACGGGACGCGGGGCGGCAACGGCACCGGCAACGACGTCGACGCCTTCACGTTCGCCGGCCACGGCTACCACGAGCGGTTCTCACGGGTCGGCAGCTGGCACTGGCGGGCGAAGGGTGTCTGGACGAAGGTCCGCAGCGGGGAGATCGCCGACTGCGGCATCGGCGACAACAACGAGGTCTGGTGCACTGTGCTCTGGCAGGTCTGACACAGCCGCCGAGGGGCGGAGGCACGCACGTGCCTCCGCCCCTCCGGCACGGCCCGGCTCGCGCACCAGCCGTTTCGGCGGGGGCGCCCGGGAACACCGTGTCCGGACATCCCCTGATCAGGTCGTGGCCGGACGGAAGGGGCAGGACGTGTCACCGTCGGTCACGCCGACCGCGTGGCTGACGGGATCGGGCGCGCGTGCGACGGCGGGCGACGCGATCGAGGAGGTCTGCGGCGCAGGCGGGCCGGCCGTCTGCAAGGGCGGTGTCCGGGAGGCCCCGGGGGTCCGGTCCGTCACCGGTGCGACCCCGGAGCGCGGAACCGCCCGGCCCCTCAGCGGCGATCCGCCCGGTCCGGCGCCGGACCGGGCGGATCGCGCCGTGCGTTGCGACGACGCCACGCCCGCTGATCGCGGCCGGCGCCGCTCTCGAAGGGCTCGCGCGCAGGAGGCGGGCGACGACCCCGTTCCTGAGCGGCGAGGAGTCACGTCCCGGGGGCGGGCGACCCGCTCCGCGGTCTCTTCGGGTGCCGCCGCCCGGCTGATCATGCCGGGGTGCGGCGCGACCGGGGTGCGGGGCCCGGAAAGGCCCGGGCTTCCGGCCGGCCACGGCGACACCGCCGGAGGACGGGGCGACCCGGCCCGCGCGTCCCGGAGCCTTCCCACGTGGCTCCGGCAGTCATATGGGGCGGGGTGATTTATGGTGACTCAAGGAGTATGCCCCTACCGGAGGTGCAATGATGCGCGCCGCGGCAGCGATCGTCTCTCTGGCTGCCGGTATGGCGCTCATCGTCGCGGCATCGGCCTGTGACCAGGACGGGTCGGAGCCGTCGAACGTCCGCTACGGCGACTGCCAGGTCTCGGGGCATTACGGGGAGTTCCACCTGTCACCCCGGACGGCGGGCGCCCTCACGGTCAGGACGACCCTGCCCGCGCCTGGCTGGTGGAACGGCGACACGCCGGAATCCGTCAAGAGCGGCTACGAGTACTGCATGGCCGCCAACATCGCCTACCGGTCAGGACTCGACCGGCTGAAGGTGGAGAACGCGCCCTTCCCTGAGGTCGTGTCCGGCAGGACCGAGGACTTCGACCTGGCCCTGGCGCAGATCACGATCACCCCGGAACGGAGCAAGGTCGCCGAGTTCTCCCCGCCCTATCTCTCCTCGACCCTGGGAGTGCTGATCAGGGACGGCGAGAACATCGGCGAGGACAACATCCGTGACGTCCGCATCGGAGTGGCCGAGGGCACCACGGGCGAGGAGTTCGTCGAGAACCGCCTCAAGCCGACCAAGCCCGTCACCGCCTTCGCCAACGACCCGGAGATGGTCACGGCGCTGGAGGAGGGGCGGATCGACGCGGTCGTCCACGACACGACGATTCTGCTGGCGTATCCCCAGAAGCAGGAAAGCAGGGTGCGCCTCGTGGGCCAGTACCGGACCGACCAGGGGTACGGCGCCCTGTACCCGAAGGGGTCACCCAACAAGGACGAGCTGGACCGGATCATCAAGCAGCTGATCGACGACGGGACGCTCACCAAGCTGTCGGCCGTCTATCTCGGGGCCGCTTTCGGCCAGGACCCGGCCAAGATCCCGTACCTCACGGTCGACAGCGGCTCCTGAACGCTCCGGATGGCGTACGCCCCGCGGCGGGCGGCGCCTCGGTCTCCGTCCTGCTTCACAGGTCCGCCGTCAGCAGGCCGCTCAGGTCCCCGGCGGCACCGGCGTCGAGCGCCTGCTCAGCCCAGATGATCTTGCCTCGGTCGGTGTACCGGGTCCCCCAGCGGCGGGACATCTGCGCGACGAGGAACAGACCACGGCCACCCTCGTCGGTGAGTGTCGCGCGGCGCAGGTGCGGGGAGGTGCTGGTGCCGTCGCCGACCTCGCAGATCAGGCTGTCACGGTCGTGCAGCAGACGCAGGCTGATGGGGTTCGCCCCGTACCGGATGGCGTTCGTCACCAGTTCGCTGAGGATCAGCTCGGTCGTGAAGACGGCCTCGCCGAGCCCCCAGGCTTCCAGCCTGCGGGTGGCCTCGGCGCGGATCCGGGAGACGGCTGCGGGGTCGTCGGGGACCTCCCACTCCGCGACCTGCTCCGGGTCGAGCAGCCGGGTGCGTGCGACGAGCAGGGCGACATCGTCGCTCGACCTGGTGCGCAGCATCGCGTCGAGCACCGCCCGGCAGGTGTCGTCCGGGGTGGCGCCGTCCGTATGGGCGAGTGCCTCCCTCAGCATGCCGAGCCCGATGTCGATGTCGCGGCCCCGGGCCTCGACCAGGCCGTCGGTGTAGAGGACCAGCCGGCTGTCGGCAGGCAGCAGGAGTTCGGCCGTCTCGACCGGCAGACCTCCTCCTGCGCCGAGCGGCGGGGCGACGGGGATGTCGGGGAAGGTCACGGAGCCGTCGGGCGAGACCAGTGCCGGAGCGGGATGACCGGCCCGGGCGAGCACACACCGCCCGGAGACCGGATCGTAGACCGCGTACAGGCAGGTGGCGCCGGTGACGGCCTCGGTGTCGCCCTCGGCCGCGGTGCCCTGGTCGATCCGGGTGATCAGGTCGTCCAGGTGCGCGAGGAGCTCGTCCGGAGGCAGGTCCAGGGCGGCGAAGTTGTGCACCGCGGTCCTCAGGCGGCCCATCGTCGCGGCGGCGTGCAGACCGTGTCCGACGACGTCGCCGACCACCAGGGCCACCCGGGCTCCCGGCAGGGGGATGACGTCGTACCAGTCGCCGCCCACCCCCGCCTGGGCGGGCAGGTACCGGTGTCCGACCTCCAGGGCGGACAGCTCGGGGAGTGCGCCGGGCAGCAGGCTGCGCTGGAGGGTGACGGCCGTGGTGTGCTCGCGGGTGTAGCGGCGCGCGTTGTCGATGCACACGGCTGCCCGGGCGGCGAGTTCCTCGGCGGGGGACAGGTCGTCCGACTCGAAGGGATCCTGCTCCGAGCGCCAGAACTCCACGACTCCCAGCAACTGGCCCCGGGCCTGGAGCGGCACCGAGATCATGGAGTGGATACCGTATTCGATGACCTTCTGGGCCCGTTCCGGGTCCTGGGCCCGCCAACCGTCGGCCGTGGCGAGCTGCGTCACCAGGACCGGCTGGCCGGTGGCCATGCCGATGGCCACCGGGTTGTCGGGTATGTAGCGCATGAGCGTCCCGACGGGGTGAAGGGGCGGTTCCTCCCGGATGCCCGCGGCGGCGATGCGGCGCATCTCCATGCGCGCCCCCGTCGGTTCGTCACCGAGCAGCACGGGCTCCACCAGCTCGACGGTGGCGAAGTCGGCGAAGCGCGGGACCGCCACCTCGGTCAGCTCCTCGGCGGTGCGCTTCATGTCGAGGGTGGTGCCGATCCGCGTGCTGGCCTCGTAGATCAGCTGCAGGCGCCCGCCCGCCACGTCCGCCCGGCCCGCGAGGGCGCGCAGCTCCGTGGTGTCCCGCAGGGTGGCCACGCTGCCCTCCTTCGGGCCCACCGGCCGCACGTTGACCGCGAGCAGGAGGTCCCCGGCCAGGAAGACCTTGTCCGTGGCCGCCCGGCCCGATCCCAGCAGTGTGGCCAGGGCCGGACTCAGCCCGAGTCCGGTGACCGGCCTGCCCTCGGCCTCCGGCGGCAGTGCGAGCAGCCGGCGTGCCTCGTCGTTGACCAGCAGCAGCCTTCCGTCGCCGTCCAGGATGATCACGCCTTCACGGACCGCGTGCAGCACCGCGTCGTGGTGCTCGTACATGCGGGTCATCTCCACCGGCCCCAGGCCCCGGGTCTGGCGCTGCAAGCGCCCGCTGACCAGTGCCGACCCGCCCGCGGCCAGCAGCAGCGCGACACCGCCGGCGGCGAAGATCACCGGAAGCTGGTGCTGCACCACACTGGTCACCTTGTCCACCGTGACCCCCACGGTGACGAGGCCGACCGCGGTCCCCTGCTCGTCGAAGACGGCCACCGTGGAGTCGACCGCTTTCCCCAGACTGCTGTCGAACGTGGTCTGGTGGGGCTCGCCCTCGAGTGCCTCGCCGTAGGAGGTGGAGACGTGCTTCCCGATCTGGTCCGGGTCCGGGTGGGTCCACCGGAAGCCGTAGGGGCTCAGTGCCACGACGTAGTCGACGCCGGTCTTCTTGCGCACCGCCTCGGCATGTGGCTGGAGTGCCGCCGTCGGGTCGTCGCTCTTCATCGCCTCCGCGGTGCCCGGGGCGTTCGCGAAGGACTCGGCCGCCACCAGCGACCGGTCGCCCGCCTCCTGGATCGCGCGGTTGCGGTCCTGGATCACGAGCGCCACCACGGCGGTGGCGATGAGCAGCAGGACGACCACCAGTTGCAGCAGGAAGACCTGACCGGCGACGCTGCGCGGCTTCAGCGACGACAGCGCGTGTCGGCCGGTCGGACGGCGGCGGGCCCGCGGGCCGGCTTCCGGCGGCCCGGCCTTCGGCGGCACTCGGTCGTCCCGTCGACCCGTCGGGACGTATTGTCCAAGTTTGCCCATTTCCTCAGTATCAGTGACCGGCCCGGCGTGCGCGGCTCAGGGCGGGCCCGCCGGGCCGGTGCCGCGGCGAGCGGGAAGCCGTCCGTACGGGGGGACCCGGTGGCGGCCACGGCGCGTCGCCCCGGGCGCAGGCGTGGACGCCGTGGCGCCTGGAGAGCCGCCCGGGCCGCCGCCGAGAACAGCCTGCCCGCCTCCCGCCGTGTGTCGCGGGTCATGAAGCTGTCGACGACGGTTCCGGGGCGGCCGGCGGGACGGGACCGGTCACGGACGGTCCGGTGCGGACGACGGCTTGGTCCCCTCGCGGACCGAACAGGTGCAGGATCTCCACCGCGCTCGTGTCCGCGGGGCCGAACCAGTGGGGCTCGGTGGTGTCGAACTCGGCCACTTCGCCGGGCCGCAGCGTGAAGTCCTGCGCCCCGAGGACGAGGCGTAGCCGGCCGGCGAGGACATAGAGCCATTCGTAGCCCGCGTGGGTGACCAGTTCCGGCGGGCGGGGTGCCAGTACCTGCTTGAAGACCTGCACCCGGCCCGGGTACTGCGTCAGCGGCACGAGAACGCTGCCGCTCTCCTTGCGCAGGGGCCGCAGATGCACCCGGGGGTCACCGCTGGCCGGTGCCTCCACCAGCTGGTCGAGGGCGACACGGTGGGCTCGTGCCAGCGGGATGAGCAGGTCCAGGGTCGGGCGCCGGTGGCCCGATTCCACCCGGGACAGTGTGCTGACCGAGATCCCGGTCGTGGCCGCGAGTGCCTCTAGCGTGAGCCCCCGCTCTTTGCGCAGCCTGCGCAGCCGGGGCCCGATGCCGTCGAGGATCTGCTCCAGCTCCGTGTCCCTGGTCTCTGCGTTCATGGGTCCAGTTTTGCAGTGTCCGCAAAATCGATGGGCTGCGGCCCTCGCCCGGGCCGAGTCTTGCCGGGCATTGTTCCCGGACGTCAGAGGTGGACCGTGACCGCGACGACACATCCTGTTCAGCCCCTGCTGAGCGCACGCAGACGCTGGACGGTGCTGGCCGTCTGCTGCCTGAGCATGTTCCTGGTGGGTCTGGACACCACCATCGTCAATGTGGGTCTGCCGGCCATCGGGCGCGGCCTGGACGCCGGCATGCACGGTCTCGAATGGATCGTGGACGCCTACGTCCTCGTCCTGGCCGGCCTCCTGATCTCCTCCGGCGCACTGGCGGACCGCTTCGGACGCCGCCGGGTGTTCCAGTGCGGGCTGGCCGTGTTCGGCGCGGCCTCACTGATCTGCGCGCTCGCCCCGTCGGCGGGCGTACTCGTCGCGGCCCGCGCCCTCCAGGGCGCCGGCGCCTCGATGCTCAGTCCCGTGGCGCTCGCGATCGTGGTGAACGCGATGCCGGACCCGAAGGAACGGGCGCAGGCGATCGGCGTCTGGGCGTCCGTGTTCGGACTGAGCATGGCCGCCGGACCCGTCACGGGCGGCGCGCTGCTCGCGGGGCTCGACTGGCGGGCCCTGTTCTGGATCAACGTGCCCGTCGTCGCGGCCGCTCTGCTGCTCAGCGCGGTGTTCGTGCCGGAGTCCCGGGCGCCACGGGTCCGGCGGCTCGACCTGCCCGGCCAGGCCCTGCTGACCATGGTCCTCGCAGGCGTGGTCGGCGTCCTGATCGAAGGTCCGCGCATCGGCTGGACGTCGCCCGAGGCACTGGCGGGATACACGTGGGCCGCCGTGGCGACAGCCGGATTCGTGTGGGTCGAGTCCCGCCGACGTGAGCCTCTGATGGATCTGCGGCTCTTCGGGCGCCCGGCCTTCAGGGGTGCCGTCGTGGGCGCGGTGGCGGTCTTCGTCGCCCTGAACACGGCGCTGCTGCTGAACACCCTCTATCTGCAGCACACCCGGGAATGGACGCCGCTGGCCGCCGGGGCGGCGACCTTGCCCCTGGCCGTCGGAGCGACCGTCTGCGCCCCCTGGTCCGGCCGCATGGTCGGCCGCGCGGGGCCGCGGCTGCCGCTGCTCCTCGCCGGCGGGTTCATCACGGCCGGCGGCCTCTGCATGGTCCGGCTCACCCCGCACACGAGCGTGCTCCTGCTTCTGGCCGCGTACTCGCTCATCGGCATCGGGTTCGGCTTCGCCAACGCCCCGCTCACCGACACCGCGGTCAACGGACTGCCGCTCGCCCGTGCCGGCGTGGCCGGGGCGATCACCTCCACCGCACGGCAGCTCGGCTCCGCTCTCGGCATCGCTCTGGCCGGCGGCCTGGTCACGTCCGTCGGTCCGACGGGGCTCGCACACGCGTCCCGACCGGGCTGGATCCTGGTCGCCGCCTGCGGCGTACTGCTCCTCCTCGTCGCCCGCACATCACGGCCGAAGGAGGCCGGCGCGGGTGCCGCCTCCCCGCGAGCGCGGCGAGCCGCGTGACCCACCGCGACGCACCGTTGCCCGTCGAAGGGCGCCGTCCCCTTGCCGGGTGCCGCCTCGCCCGCCTCCACCGGGCGGCTCCGTGCCTGCCGCCTCGTGCTCCTGGAGCCCGGCCGGACCGGTCTCCGCGTCACTTCGACCGGATCAGCTGCGCCTGCACGCCGTAGTGGTCGGACAGGTATGCCTGGCGGCCGTCGCCCAGGGGCACCTTGTCCTGGAACACGAAGTCGGCGCTGCCGGTCAGCGTCTCCCCGGCCGCGGCCCGGACCAGTACATGGTCCAGAGCCGGCGGCGACGGCCATCGAGGGGTGGGCCGGTAGGTCGGACGCGTGTCGCCGGCGAGGATGTCGCGCAGCCCCGTTGCGGCGGCGAAGCCGGTGAGTGCCGCCGAGTCGCGCGGGAGGTTCAGGTCACCGACCACGGCGACGGGCAGGGACGGGCTGACGGCCGCGATCAGCTCGGTGAGCCGGGCCAGTTCGGCGTCCGCGATCCGCATGTACCGGTTCGCGGGCGACCAGTCGTCGTCGCGGTTGGCCGACAGATGGGTGTTCACGATCACCAGTTCACCGTCCGGGGTGGCGACGGACGCCAGCTGTGCACCCTTGCGCATGAGGAGTTCGCCGCGCACCGGGCCCGTCATCGGGTACCGCACGAACCGGCACCGGCTGATCGGCCACCGGGACAGCAGCACCAGGCCGCCCTTGAGCAGGACCGTGCCCGAGCAGGCGAAGTGCCGGTACGCGGGAGCGGCACGGCGGATCAGCCGGGCGTTGCGGCGGAACATGACCTCCTGCAGGCAGACGACGTCGTAGTCGGACCGGTCGAGCGCCGCGCCGAGGGCACGCAGCCGGGCCGGGACATCGCCGGTGAAGAGAGTGTTCATGGTCAGCAGTCGCAGGGCCTTCATGAACTTGTCACCTTCCGTCCGGTGGCCTGCCGGGCCGTGCGGGGAGCGCTCACGGCGTTGATCGTACTGTCGCCCATGCCGCCGGAGGGACCGAAGCCGTGGGCGGACACTGCCGTGAGAGGGGAGCCGGTGGCGTACGGTCCCGGGCCCGCAACCGCGGCATGCGCACACGCGTCGGCGTCACTTCGCGGTCACTTCGCGGACTCCGCAGGAGACGGCCGCCGCTGCGCCGTTGCCGGCCGGAAGGTGCCCCCGAGGGTTGCTCACAGGGCCCACATCGCGGCTGTCGCGCAGGAGATGAACCCTGCGGCGAACAAGGCGGCCGCGCAGCTCTCCCAGCGCCAGGGGCGGTGCGGACCCTTGAACCGGCTGTGCCCGAGAGCCAGGAGCGCGCACGGCGACGGAAGCACCGCCGCGAGCAGCAGGGTGGTGCCGCGCCCGGGAAAGGCGCCTGCGGGGACACGAGCGAGGCCACGCAGCCCCCCGGCCGGGAGCCGGCCCAGGAAGTCCGAGGGCGGCGATGTGGCCCTCGGAGACTGCGAGCCGATGTCGGGGGGGCGATGGTCAGGACGTACCGCCCCGTACCCGGTTCGCTTCCGGGCCGGGGCCCTCCTGGCTCGTCCGTCGTTCAGTCGCAGCAGTCGCAGCAGCACTTGCAGGGGTTGCAGCAGCCCCCGCCACCGCAGCAGCCGTCCCCCGAGCCACCACCGGAACCACCGGAGCCACCGGAGCCCCCCGACCCCCGGCCGCCCCCGCCCGAACCGCCCCAGGAACCGCCCGAACCGCCGCCGCTCGGTCCGCCGAACCAGCCGTCGCCCCCGGAACCGTCCCGGCGAGAGTCGCTGCTGCGGTTGCCGTCACCGAACTGCCAGGATTCCGCGTCGTCCTGGCCGGCGTCCTCGTTGCAGGTGCAGCAGTTGGAGCACAACCTGCAATCGCGGCACAACCGGCGCCACTGGCCACAACGCCGGCACTGCCCCTCCGAGGGACGGCCCGACGCCGTCGGGGCGCCCTCCGGGGCCGCGCCTGTAAGCACCCCGACCCCGCAGTCCGTGCCCGTGCCGGTCCCCGGGAGTGTCTCCGTCGCCGTACGACGCCCCAGCCAAGGAAGCATGCGCGGGCCCTGTGCCTGGTGGCGGTGCCGGTGGTGACGATGCCGGGGGTCGAAGACACGGTCGACGGCACGCTCCAACTCGACGCCCAGCAGCGCCTGCGCCAGCCGCCCGTCGACGAACTCAGCCTCGGACAAGGCGAGCCGGATCCCATGGACCGCGTCGTCACAGAGCCGACGCACCTCGGTGCGGGCGACGCCGGTCACGGTGATCGGGTTCCACGCGCCGGTCGCCTCGTCCGCGTCCAGATCCTCCACCGCGTCGAGCAGATGCGCCAGCCGGCCGAACAGACGCCCGGCCTCCGCCAGCGGCTCGGCGTTCCCCGGGCGGTCGGCGAGCACCGCGGTGTGCGCGAAGGCGGCGGCGGTCGCCGTCTCCGTAGGTTCCGTGACCGTCAGGAGCGAGCCGCCGGGGCCGGTCAGCCGTTCGATCTCCGACTGCCGTTCGACCGCGTCGAGCAGCACCGCGGTGTCGAAGCCGAGCCGTTCGCCGCCGGCGGCACCCGCGCGGTCCCAGCTGTGGGCGATCCGGCGTGCCGCCGGCGTCACCGGGCGGCGGCCCAGCAGGCCGTCGCCGTCGGCCACGTGGTCACGTATTTTCGCCGCGGCCAGCACCAGCGACACCGTCGCCGCCAGCCGGGCGCCCTCACCCTGTGCCACGTCCGCCGACCGCATCCCGCGCAGCGGACACGGACCGGCGCCTCGCCGCCAGTCGCCGGTGCGTTCCGACTGCGCCTCGGTCAGCACCGAGACGATCAGGCCGTCGTAGTTGGTGGCCACCCGTGCGAACTGCCCGTACTCGCCGCGCAGCGCCAGGCACAGCCCGCACAGATGCGCCATCCACTCGGTACGCATGCCCTCGCCCAGGCGATGACGGCACGGCCTGATGATTCCGAACACCGAAGTTCTCCCCCCGTAGACACGGCTGCCAGGACACAGCCGGACGGGCGGCAACGTCGCACATGAGGCACGACCGCGCGGAACGCAGGGCCGCCCGGCACTCAACGGGGGACATGCTAAAGCCTGTCCCGCGCAAGTGTGTGAGCTGCGGTTTCGCTTCAGCGCGCCGGCTGGAGCCCGGTCGGCCTGCTCCACGGCCTGGACGAAGGCGATCCCGAACTCTTCTACCTGACCCAGGTGTCCGGCTGAGCGGCATGGCCGGGGCCGAAAGCCGAACGACAAGCCGAGCCGGGGGCACAGAACCCCGGTGTCCGGTCAGCAGTGGTGCGTCCTGCCCGTCCGTGTGCCGAGCGGTCGGCGTCCAGGTGCACGAGTCATGGGGAAGCAGCCCACCGGTGGCGTCATGGCCTTCCCGCTCCGCCGCGATCGAATGCTCCGCCGCTCCGCATGGCCGGTACGGACCACAGTTCCGTCCAGGCCGCATCCTGGACGGCGCGGGCGAGTCCGTGGTTCTGGAGCAGGTCGCGGACGATGAGGTCCTCGGTCACGGCTGTTCGGCTCTCACGGCCGGACCGAGCCGACGGTTTGTGCAGGAAGTCCTGCCGGCGGTCGGCGATCCGGGCATGCCCCGGGCCACCCTGCGGCGGCCTTGTCCCGGTCGCCGGACCCCTTGGCCTTGCGGGACAGCTCCCGCCCCGGGCCATGGCGAGCCGGACACGGGTGCGTTCCTCCAGCGCCCGGCGGTTCGGCTTTCCTTCGCCCCGCTCCGCAGGAGTCCGTCTCTCCCCGGCGAGCGGGAGGCGCCCCCACCCCGGCCTGAAGGCCGGGTGTCCACGGAGGATCCCGATGACGGCGCATCACATGAGCAGTCCAAGTCATGGCAGAGGGTGCTCAAAGCAGGGTGCGCGGGGAGCGGGTGACGCGCACAGGGAACCTCGGGGAGCACGGACGCCTCCTACCAGGGGAACCGACCTCGTGTTCTCGGAGAGGAGCTCCCGTTGGCCCGCCAGCTGTCCCGCCGGAAGTTCGTGGTCTACTCACTCGCGGCGACAACCCTGACCATCGCCGCACCGCTCGGCTGTGACACGCCGTCCGCGCAGGGAGCCGAGGAGACCGCCGACGGTGCCGCTCGGCCGTCCGCCGTCCTCGTGACCGGCGACGACGAGGAGAGGCTGGTCCTGGAGGTCACCCGGGCCAACAAGATCGTCGTACGGCTGCCGCGCGCCGAGGTCGGCCAGGGCGTCACGACCGCGGTCGCCATGATGATCGCCGAGGAGCTCGACGCCCGGCTCGTCGACGTCGACATCCCGCTCGCCGACGCCCGGACCAGGGGCAACCAGTTCACCGGCGGTTCGAGCTCGGTGAGTTCGCTGTACGGGCCGGCGCGGCAACTGGCCGCCGTCGCCCGCGCCCGGCTGGTGACCGCCGCCGCCCTCCGGTGGAACCTGCCGGCGCGAACCCTGCGCACCCGGGACACGATGGTGGTCGCACCCGACGGCCGTACGGCCACTTTCGGATCCCTGACGGTCAGAGCTGCCCGCGTTCGCCGGACCGCCGTGCCCGCCAAGCCGAAGCCGGCGTCCCGGCACCGGGTGATCGGGCGGCCGACGACCCGTATCGACGCGCGGGACATCGTCACGGGGAAGGCGAAGTTCGCCGGAGACCTGGCAGTGGCCGGGGCCAGACCGACGGTCGTGGCCCGGCCTCCGACGATCGGCGGGAAGGCCGTCTCGGTCGACGACCGGGAGGCCCGCGCCATGCCCGGTGTCCACGCGGTCGTCAGGATCGCAGGTGGTGTCGCCGTGGTGGCGGACTCCTTCCACCACGCCTTCAAGGCCCGCGACGCCCTGAAGATCACCTGGGCGCCGGGCCCGCTCGCGGGGCTGTCCGACGCCGCCGTCCGCGCCCGGCTCCGGGCCGCCGTCCCCCTGCTCGGTGCCGCGCCCGGTGGATCGGCCCAGGTCGAGGCAGAGTTCGCGTTCGCCTTCGTCAGCCACGCGCCGATGGAAGTGCTGACCGCGGTGGCCGACGTGCGCGCCGACCGTGCCGAGATCTGGTTCTCCTCGCAGACACCGCAGAGCGCGCGGAGCGCCATCGCCGCGGAGATCGGGCTGCCGGAGCCGAAGGTCCGGGTCCATGTCGTGCGGGGCGGCGGCTCGTTCGGACGCAGGCTCGACCACGACGCCGCGATCGAGGCGGCGCGGATCTCGAAGAAGGCGAAACTGCCGGTCAAGCTGATGTGGAGCCGCGCCGACGACATCCGGCACGGCCGCATGCGCCCCGCCTCCCACCACCGGATACGGGCCAGTTACGCCCGGGGGAGGGTGGTCGCCTTCGCCCATGCGACGGCCTCGGTGAGCGAGTCGTTCGAGGGCGTGTCCGCCCAGGGTGCGGTGGCCGTCCGTGCCGCGGGCCCGCTGCCCAGTGACAGCGGGCTGTACAACTTCGGGCGCCTGTCCGGGGATTCGGGTTCGGTCGAGCTGGCGATGCCGCTCGGCGCCTGGCGCTCGGTCGACTCCGGGACGATACGCACCGCCGAGGAGGTGGTCGTCGACGAGGTCGCCGCACGACTGGGCAAGGACCCCGTCGTGTTCCGGCGGGCCACACTCAGGAGCAAGACCGTCAAGGCCGTGCTCGACAAGGTCGCGTCCGCCGGACACTGGGGCCGGGCCATGCCGGACGGCCACGCGCAGGGTGTGGCGGTCCACGAGGAGTACGGGTCCTGTGTGGCCTGCCTGGTGGAGATGGACGCCACCGACCCGAAGAACCCCCGGGTGACCAAGGTGGTGATGGCGGCGGACGTCGGAACCGCCGTCAACCCGAGTGGGCTGGAGGCCCAGTTGATGGGAACCGCCGTCGACGGTATCTCCACCGTGCTCCAGGCCGGCCTGCACATCGACCGCGGCGCGGTGCGCGAGAAGAGCTTCGCCGACTTCCACTGGGCCCGCCAGCGGCACGCCCCGCTGCGCTTCGAGGCGCACATCATGCCGTCGCGGGGCGAACCCGGCGGGGCCGGCGAACTCGGCGTCCCGGCCGCCGCCGGCGCCGTCGCCAACGCCTACGCCCGCGCCACCGGCACCAGGCCCCGACGCTTCCCGATCAACTTCTGACCGACTTGCCGATCACCGTCCGATCGCCGTCCGATCACTGTCCGAGAAGGTGCTGATGCCGTCCTACTCCTTCGTCCTCAACGGGGAACCGGTCACCGTCGAGGCCCCCGCCGACATGCCGCTGCTGTGGGTGCTGCGTGACCTGCTGAACGTCACCGGACCCAAGTACGGCTGCGGCGTGGGAGTCTGCCGGGCCTGCACGAGCCACCTCGACGGCGCGGAGGTCCAGCCCTGCGTCCTCCCGGTCGCGGACTGCGCGGGCCGTGAGGTCACCACGATCGAGGGCCTGGCCGACGGCGACACCCTCCACCCCGTGCAACAGGCATGGCTGGACTGCGACGTGGCCCAGTGCGGCTTCTGCCAGCCGGGCCAGATCATGGCCGCGGCGGCCCTGCTGGAGCGGACCTCCAGTCCGACGGACGCCGATATCGACCGGATCGAGAACGTCTGCCGGTGCGGCACGTACTCCCGCATCCGCGAGGCCATCAAGAAGGCATCCGCGAAGGGCTGACCGCCTGTGGTCACCGCGGACGGACAGGCGAGCCGCGGGGCCCGGCTGCGGGCCGGCCCGCAGCCGCCGGTTCCACCCGGACCCGAGCCCCGGCCTGCGGCTGTGCCGATCCGGACCGCCGGTCCTCGGACACCCGCCCTCACCGGTGCCGGGGCTGTCCTGCGGCCGGTCGCAGCGGTCGTCGCCCCCGACAGGACCGGGCATCCGACGGCTTCGAGGAACGCGGCGCGGCGGGTCTTGCCGTTCTCGGCCTGCATCAGGTCCAACGCCTCGTCCCGGCGGGCGACGACGAGGTCGTGGTACCGCGGCAGGACCTTCTTGCGCTCCTCGGCGGGTGCGGCGGCCCACGTCCTCTGCGCGGCCCGGGCACGGGCGAACGACGCGGCCTCGACGTCGTCGGGGACGAAGACGGGGAAGTCGGCCGGAGGCACACCGGTGCAGGGGGCGTTGGTGGTGACCCGTGCCGCGTCCGGTGCGACCTCCAGCGGTGAGAGTTCACAGGGCAGACGGGAGCGGATCGCGCGGGACGGAGCGAGCATCGTGAGCCGGGCGGTGGAGATGCTGCAGCAGAGGTTCGGGGTGAGCGTGGGACCTGTGGGGGAGCTGACCCTGATCTTGGGAAGCTGCCGGAAGGCGTCGCGCGACGCGTCCTACGCGACGGTCCCGCCGAGGCGGCGGAGCGGCTCGTCGCGGAGCGTGATCCCGGAAGGGCCCGCCTCGACCGCCTCGACCGCCTCGACCGCCTCGACCGCCGCCGTGCGCGGTGTGCCGCGGGTGTGCTGCACGACGCCGGGCGTCGCGGCGATCGGCACCGGCGCTGCGATGCCCTCCCGCACGAACGCGGGCAGGACGGGGCCGCCGGGACGCAGGCGCGTCCCGGGGAAGGATCCGTGGCCGTGCGAAAGCTCGCGGCCACGCCCGTGCGACCGGTGCGCCTACCGTGTCGGCGCGGAACGGGCACCGGCCGGCTGTGGGCGTGGACCGTGCCGGGTTGCGTCCCCGGCGCAGGCGGAGACCATGGTACGGAGAAACGGCGCCAGGTACCCGGTCGCGCTGAGCAGCCGCTGGATGCCCACGGGCCCGTGCACGACGACAGCCGGGCACGGAGCCGCCCTGAACAGCGGCACCCGAGCGCGTCGGCCGCCTCGCCCTCACCCGATCAGGGCGGGCCCCGACGGACCTCATCGGCTGGGAGACCTCGTGACCGCTTCACCTCATGTCCCCGACACCGCGAGCGGCTTCGGAGCCGTCGTCGCCCGCGACGCCCGCTCGCTCACGGTGGGACCGGCCTCTTCTCCTCCCCCGACGCCCGCCATCGCCGTATCGGGGGCTGTCGCAACGTACTGCCGCCCGGCGGACCGGCCGTCGATGCGCGCTCCTGCGCCGACGGGTCCGCGACCGTCCGGCGGGCACCGTTCCTCGCTCCGTCGGCCCGTGAACCCTGGGGAACCTCATGACTGAATCGACCGATCCGCTCGACCCGTGGACAGCTCGTCTGCTCAGGCTGGGTGAGGGCATCTCGCCGGAGGCCGCCCGCACGTTCGTGCAGGACCTGTACACCCATGCCCAGGCCGACCTCGACGAGAAGAGGGCGGAGGCCGAGTTCGAGCGAGAGGAATAGAGCGGGTGGGCGGTTCGACGCCGGGATTCCACCAGAGGACCCACCGGTTCGAGGGCTGCCTGCCGCCAGGGCGGTGTCCGGCAGAGCCGTTCCCCGTCCCGTCCGCGTCCTGTCCGCCGGACTCACACCCTCGCGTGCCCACGGACCAGTGGTCGTTCACCGTGGCGAACGAGTCCGGCGAGAGCCGTTCGTGAGCGTGGGGACAGATGATGGCCCTCTTCCTGGACGAGCCGGAGACCGCGGCGGGCGGGGCGCAGCCGGCCCGGACATGGCCGGAGCGGTCGCGACGGTCCGGGCCGGCATCCTCGTGACCGCGTACCGCCGCCCGAGGGCCGCCCGTCCGGGCGTGTGAGCCGTCCCCTCGGACCCGGTCCGGAAGGGCGCCCCGGGACGCCCGGTCCGGATCAGCCCGGCTGCAAGGTGGCGGCCGCGGCGCGGATGAAGGTCATGGCCCTTTCGAGGTCCCCCGGCTCCGACCGGTGCGTCAGCTCGCCGATCACGCTCGCCACCGTGGCCGCCAGGATGCGCGGCGCCAGGTCGTCGGGGCGCCAGCCCCGCTCCTCGGCGAGGAGTCGGGCGCCGTCCTGGACGACGTCGGTGAGGCGCTCCCGGCAGAGCCCCTTGAGATGAGGGTTGGACTCGAGCATCCGGTCGTAGGGGCCGTCGAACTTGCTCGGGGAGTCGCCCTGTTCGCGCAGCCACTCCTCGACGGTGTCGAGGATGCCCTGCCCCGCGGGCCTGTTGTGCAGCGCCGCGGCCAGCTCGTCGACGAACGCGTTGAAGTGCTCCATCGCCAGTTCGAGCTTGGTGGGGAAGTACAGCGTGACCGTACGCGGTGAGACCTCGGCCGCCTCGGCGATGTCGGCGATGCTCGTGGCGTCGAAGCCCCGCTCGGCGAACAGCTCGTAGGCCGCGGTGAGGATCGCTTCCCTGCGTCGCGCCTTGCCGCGCTCCCTGAGGCTGTCACCGACCATGCCGAAATCTTACCACCGGTAGCTAATTTACAGTCGACTGTAAAAATGCCGTATGTTGTAAAGAGCGAGGGAGGAGTCCCGCCCCGGCCCTCCGTCGCGCATCCTCTTTGGCTTCCCTCGATCAGGGTCCCGACCGGTTAGGAATGCATCGATGGCCTCACGCCTGTACACCTGGGCGCGCTGGATGGTTCGCCACCGCCGCTGGGTGATAGCGACCTGGATACTCCTGCTGGCCGTCGTCGGCGGCCTCGGAGCGACCCTGCACGGAAAGACCTCCACAGAGTTCACGGTCCCGGGCGTGGAGTCCCAGAAGGCGCAGGACCTTCTGGAGGAGAGGTTCCCCCCGGCCGCCGGCGGTGTCGTACGCATCGTGGTCGCCGCACCCGAGGGGAAGACGGTCGCGGACCCGGCGCAGAGCAAGGCGCTCGACAGCGTCCTGCGCGAGGCGGCGACGGTGGAGGGGGTCGTCGACGTCTCCCGGCCGGCGTCGTCCGGCGCGGTCTCGGCCGACGGGACCATCGCCTACTCCGACGTCCGTTTCACCGCGGAGGCGTCCGAGGTGCCGGAGGAGGCCAAGGAGGAACTGACCGCCGCGGTGGAGCCCCTGCGGGACGCCGGGATGCAGGTCGAGCTGGGCGGATCGGCCATGCTTCCGCAGACCGAGGCGGGCGGACCGGCCGAACTGGTCGGTGTCGTCATCGCCTTCGTGGTCCTCGCCGTCGCGCTCGGCTCCCTCGTCGCGGCCGGACTGCCGCTGCTGACCGCACTCCTGGGCGTCGCCGTCGGCGTGCTCGGCACGATGTTCGTCTCCGGCTTCGTGGAGATGACGGGCACCGCGACCGTGCTGGCACTGATGATCGGCCTGGCCGTCGGCATCGACTACGCCCTGTTCGTCATCTCCCGGCACCGCGAGCAGCTCGCCGACCCCGACACCGGCTGGGAGGAGTCCGTCGCGCGGGCCACCGCCACGGCGGGCAGCGCGGTCGTCTTCGCCGGAGCCACCGTCGTCATCGCGCTGGCCGCGCTCGCCATCACCGGCATCCCGTTCCTCACGATCATGGGGCTCGCCGGTGCCGTGACCGTGCTGATCGCCGTCCTGGTCGCCATCAGCCTGCTTCCGGCCGTGCTCGGCGTGTTCGGCGAGCGGATGCGCCCGCGCCGGGGGCGGAAGGACAAGCGCAAGGACCGCGCCGCCGGCTCCTGGGGCCTTGCCTGGGCGCGCACGGTCACCCGCGCGCCGGCCGTCGTCCTGCTCGCCGGTGTCCTGGGCCTGCTGGCGCTCGCCCTGCCCGCCCGTGACCTGCGCCTCGGCCTGCCCAGCTACGCCTCCCAGCCCGAGGCCACCACCCAGCACAAGAGCTACGACCTGCTCACCGAGGGCTTCGGGCCGGGCTTCAACGCCACCCTCATCACTGTGGTGGACACCGAGCGCGTCCCGCAGGACCGGCGGAAGGCCACCGTGGCACAGCTGCGCGGTGCACTGGTCTCGGACAAGAACGTGGCCGCCGTCTCGCCCCCGGTGCCCAGCCGTTCCGGTGGCGTCGTGGTCATGTCCGTCGTGCCGAGGTCGAGCCCCGACGCACAGGCCACCGCCGATCTGGTCCACCGCATGAGGGATCTGGCACCCGGGGTCGCCGACGCCGGCGGAACCCTCTATGTCACCGGGCAGACGGCCATGGCCATCGACGTCGCCGGCAAGCTCGGCGACGCGCTGCCCCTGTTCATCGCCGTCATCGTCGTCCTGGCGCTGATCCTGCTGGCCATCGCCTTCCGGTCGGTGCTGGTACCGCTCAAGGCGGCACTCGGATTCCTGCTCTCGGTCGGCGCGAGCCTGGGCGCCTCGGTCTGGGTCTTCCAGCAGGGCCACCTGAACGGCCTGCTCGACGTGGCGGCCGCCGGGCCGGTCACCAGCTTCCTCCCGGTCCTGCTCACCGGAGTGCTCTTCGGGCTCGCCATGGACTACGAGGTGTTCCTCGTCAGCCGGATGCGCGAGCACTACGAGCACAGCAAGGACCCGGCCGAGGCGATCGTCCAGGGCGTCTCGCGCAGCGCGAGGGTCGTCGTGGCCGCCGCACTGATCATGGTCGCGGTGTTCGGCGGATTCATCTTCAACGAGGACCCGATCATCAAGTCCATCGGCTTCGCACTCGCCTTCGGCGTGTTCATCGACGCCTTCGTCGTCCGCATGACGCTCGTGCCCGCCGCCATGGCCCTGCTCGGACGACGGGCCTGGAGCATGCCCCGGTGGCTCGGCCGCCTGCTGCCGGACGTGGACATCGAGGGTGCGCGCCTTCCGGCCGCGAGGCCGGCCGAACCCGCTGCGGACCCGGGCGCCGGCATGAAGAACGCCTCGTCCGACGACAGGACGGCCGTGCGGGCCTGACGCCTCCGGGCAGTCGTATCCGCCGGACCGGCTGCGTGGCGCTGGTTCTCGGCCTGACCACGATCGTCTCGGCCCTGGGGCAGGTGCGAGGTGCGAGGTGCCGACCGCCGCGTCGGTGGCCGGGCGGTCTCACCGATGAGCCGGCCCCGCCCTCATGTCTCTGCGGAGCGAACGGGCCGGTTCCGGGGCCGGCCTTCGGGAGGCGGACCGTGCCGCCCGGCGTGTGCCGGGCGGCCGGTGGCGATGCGGCGCGGTCCCGGGCCGGTGCGGTCCACAGATGAACGGCGGATCCGCCGAGCAGTTCACGAACATCAGTCCTGTGGCCGTGTCCGGCGTGTCCCACCTGCGTGAACACCCGCCGTTACGGACCGTTCAGGCCATGACACAGAGCACCCTGTCCGAGGTGAAGGACGCCGTCACCCCGCGGGCCACGCTGCTGGTGATCGGCGTGCTCGCGCTCCAGCTGCTGTTCATCGCCTCCTATGTGGGAGCCCTGCACGACCCCGAGCTCAAGGACGTCCCCTTCGGGGTCGCGGCCCCGCCTGCCGTGGCCGATCAGGCCGTGGCCCGGCTGGAGAGACTTCCCGGCTCACCGCTGGACCCGCGCGCGGCGGGCGACCGGGCGGCGGCCCGACAGCAGATCCTGGACCGGGACATCGACGCGGCCCTGGTGGTCGATCCCGCGGGCACCAAGGACACCCTGCTGGTCGCCACGGGCGGCGGCAGGACCCTGGCCCTCGCACTGGACACGCTCGTCACCACCCTGGAGAAGTCCCAGGGGCGTACCGTGCGCACCGTCGACGTCGCCCCGGCCTCGTCCCGCGACTTCAACGCACTGTCGTCGTTCTACCTGGTCATCGGCTGGTGCGTCGGCGGTTATCTGTGCGCCTCGATCCTGGCGATCAGCGCCGGCGCCCGTCCGGCGAACCCGACCCGCGGGGCGATCCGGCTGGGGACGATGGCCCTGGTCTCGATCGTCGGCGGGCTCGGCGGCGCCGTCATCGTCGGCCCGGTCCTGGGCGCTCTGCCGGGCGGCGTGGTGGCGCTGTGGTGGCTGGGCGCCCTGGTCACCTTCGCCGTCGGTGCCGCCACCCTCGCCCTCCAGGGACTTGTCGGTGTCATCGGTATCGGCCTGGCCATCCTGCTCGTGGTGATCGCGGGCAACCCGAGCGCGGGCGGCGCCCTCCCACCGCCGATGCTGCCGCCGTTCTGGCACGCGATCGGCCCGTTCCTGCCGCCGGGCGCGGGCACCTGGTCGGCCCGCTCGATCGCCTACTTCGACAGCAACGACATGACCGGCTCGTTGCTGGTGCTGGGTGCCTGGGCACTCGCCGGAGTCGTGATCACCCTGGCCGTGGCTGTCGTGCGACAGCGACGCACGGCTCACCCGGACGATCCTGCCGGGACGGGCGCCGGTGGCACACCCCGGACCGGCGGGGCGCGGTAGAGCGATCGCGCCGACGCGTCGAGGTTCCCGTCCGAGCCGGACATCCCACGACCGGCTCACAGGGACGTATACGCAGACGGGCCCCTGGGTGTGCAGGTGTGCGGCAGGACTCACCCGCCGCCCGCCTGGTCAGCCTGGATCGATGCGCCAAGTTGCACAGGGAAGACAGGGCGCGAAACCATGGGTACCGGGCATTTCGGCCCCGGGGCGGGGGGCCAGCAGCTGCGGCCGTGGCCGCAGGAACAAGGGCACGCACGTACCCGTGACATGGAGCCGACATGACCGTGCTTCCTCCGCCGATCACCCCCTGTCTCGAACCTGCCGCCAAGGAGCTGTGCGAGGCGACCGACCCGCACCCCCGGATCTACGAGGTGCCCCCCGAGAAGGGCCGGGACATCCTGCTCGGTCTGCAGGTCGACCCCGGTGTGCCGCGCCCGGACGTCGACGAGGGGTGGATCGACGTGGACGCGGGGGAGTGGGGCACGGTCCGCACCCGCATCATCCGGCCCAGGGGGTCGAGCGGCCCGCTGCCGGTGGTGTTCTACATCCACGGCGCCGGCTGGGTCTTCGGCGACGACAAGACCCACGACCGGCTCTTCCGTGAACTCGCCGTCGGCGCGGGCGCCATAGGTGTCTTCCCGGTCTACGACCGGGCCCCGGAGGCGAAGTACCCCACCCAGGTCGAGCAGAACTACGCCGTGGGCCAGTGGGTCCTGCAGGAGGGGGCGGAACACGGTCTGGACGCCTCACGCGTCGTCGTCACCGGCGATTCGGTCGGCGGCTGCATGTCGGCGGTGTTCGCGCTGATGAACAAGGAGCGCGGCGGGCTCGACCTCAAGGCCCAGTGCCTGCTCTACCCCGTCACCGACGCCGACTTCGACACCCCGTCCTACCTGCAGTTCGCCGAGGGCTACTACCTCACCCGCGACGGCATGAAGTGGTTCTGGGACGCCTACACCACCGACCCCGCCCAGCGCGCCGAGCATCACGCCTCCCCGCTGCGGGCGAGCCTCGACCAGCTGAAGGGCCTGCCCACGACCCTGGTCATCACCGACGAGGCCGATGTGCTGCGCGACGAGGGCGAGCAGTACGCCAACAGGCTGCGCGAGGCGGGCGTGGACGTCACCTCCGTCCGGGTGGCCGGCATGGTCCACGACTTCCTGCTCCTGGACAGCCTGCGCGACACCCGCGCCGCCAATGTCGCCCGCAAGCTCGCCGTCGACTTCCTCAGGACGGCACTGCACGGCCGTTGAGGCGCACCTCAGGACCGAGGCCGGTGTCGGCCGCCGCAGCCTCGATCCGTGAAGGGGGCGGCGTTCGGCGCCTCGGTGGATTCCGAAGCGCCGGCGCGCCGGCACGCCTGCACGGTGCCTCGGGAGGGCAGCCAGGCGCGGTAGCGGCGCAGGGCCTTGTGCTGCTTCCGCCGCTCGGCGATCAGGGCGACGGCCGGGTGGGTGCCGGGCCTGGGCCTGCCGCCACGGGCGACGCGGCGCATCCGGTGGCGGACCTGCGCCATGCCGGCGGCGGAGGCGAGAGCCTTGTCGGACCAGGTCACGGCCCGCATCGCCCGTGTCCCGGACGGCTGCGGGTTCCCGCCCCCCGGACGACCCGTGGCGCCCGCTTTGTCGGCATGGTGGACACGGCGGCCCCGCCCTCGCTGCCGCCGCTGCCTTCGGCATGGACCCGCAGGCCGCTCCGGCCTCCCCCGTCGGCTGCGCCGACGAGGGCCGTCCGCCGGATCCGTGACCGGTCTGCCCGGCTAGAGAAGGCGCAGGCCCCCCGGAAGTTCCTCTTCGATGATCTCGACCAGCCAGTCGAAGGCGGTCGGACCACGGTCGGCGCGGGCTTCCGCCAGTCTGGCAGCCATGCGCGCCCTGTTCGTCGGATGGCAGCGGGCGAGCCACATCTCGAGCTGCCGGGCGGTCTCAGGGTGCCCGAGACACCGGCGGGAAGCCTCGTGATCACGCCACTCGATCACGAAGTCGCCGTCGTCGGGTGTTCCGAAGCCACCGCGGAGGCAGTCGGCGAAGGCATCGAGATTCCGGCCGAAGTAACCACCGCAGCCGATGCTCTCCCCGGCGACCCGCCAGAAATCCTCCAGCGTCCTGACCTGGTTGCCGTCCAGCACGTATCTCACCGTCACAGCCCGCAGACTACGCCCGGCCCGGTGGGTCCTACGCGCGGTCCCGCACGATGATCTTTCCGGTGTTCTCGCCGTGCAGCATGCCCAGGAACGCGTCCACGATGTGCTCGAACCCGTCCACCACCGTCTGGTCCAGCGCGAGCCGGCCGCTCTGCAGATGGGGGACCGCGAACTCGTACAACTCGTCCTGCAGATCCCGGTGGTTGCTGACCAGGAAGCCCTCCATGCGAAGGCTCTTCTCCACGATGTCCGAGTAGTTGAAGTGCGGCGGGGGCGCGTCCGGGGTGTTGTACCGGCTGATGGTGCCGACACGGACGATGCGCCCGAACTCGCGCAGTGCGCCCACCGCGGCGGCCAGTTGCTCGCCGCCGACGTTGTCGACGAAGACGTCGATGCCGTCCGGCGCGGCCTTGGCGAGCAGCTCGGCGGCGGGGCCGTCGTGACGGTCGAACGCCGCGTCGTAGCCCACCTCTCGGGTCAGGTACGCAACCTTGGCCGCCGAACCCGCGCTGCCCACCAGCCGGCCGGCACCCAGCAGCCGGGCGAACCGGCCGGTGGCCGTGCCGACGCCGCCGGCCGCGGCGGAGACGAAGAGGTCGTCGCCCTCGCGGAGCCGGGCGACGCGGGTGAGGCCCACGTAGGCGGTCAGTCCGGTGCCGCCGAGGACACTCAGGTGGGCCGTCAGGGGAACCCCGTCGAAACGGGGGAGCCTGCGGATCTCCTCGGGGCGGACCACGGAGTGAGTGCGCCAGCCCTGCCGGTGGAACACGATCTCGCCCTCGGCCAGCTCCGGCGTCCGCGAGGCGACGACACGCCCGAGGGTCCGGCCCTCGAGCGGTGCGTGCAACGCGAAGCCGCCAGGCACGTCGTCCATCATCTCGCGGTGGTACGGGTCGACGGACCAGCAGAGGTTCCGGACGAGCGCGGCGCCGACCGCAGGATCGGGAACCGCGGACTCGACGAAGGCGAAATCCTCGGTGGTGGGGAAGCCGTGGGGGCGGGCGGTCTGCTGGACGGTGATCGCGTGCTCGGTCATGACGGGACCGTAGGGCGGGAATGGAGCCCTCGGGCAGGCGGTTGGGCTCATACGACGCCCCGTTCCATGAGCAGTTCTCATACCCCGAGGTGAGCGCCCTGTGGCCCGCACGACCGACACCGATCTCGCCCCGCACGAACTGCGCGTCCTGGTGGCGGTCGCGGACGCCGGAGGCTTCTCGGCCGGCGCCGAGGCGCTCGGCCTCACACAGTCCGCCGTCTCCCACTCGGTGCGCGGCAGCGAGCGCAAGATCGGCACCGTTCTGTTCGAACGCGGCCGCCGCGGTGCCAGACCCACCGCGGCGGGGGAGAGGGCTGTGGCGCATGCGCGCCGCGTCCTGCACCTGCTGGACGTACTGGTCGCCGAAGCACGAGGAGCCGCCCGGTCCCAGGCGTCGCCGGAGCCGGAGGGCCCGCTGCGGATCGCGGCCTTCCGCAGCGTCGCGCTGCACCTGCTGCCGCCGGTCCTGCAGCGGCTGCGCGCACGCCATCCCGGGATCGAACCGCAGGTGCGGATCGTCCGCGAGCTCGGGCGCGGAACGGCGGGCGAGGTGGCCGACGGGAGAGCGGACCTCGCCATCGCCACCCTGGACGGAGCGCAACTGCCGGCGGGGCTCGTGGCGAGCGGGCTCTTCGAGGAGAGCTACTCCCTGGTCCATCCGGCAGGGCACCCGGCCCCGCGCTCGCTGCCGCTGGTCGACTGGGCCGAGAACTGCGGCTCCTACACCCGCGCCTGGTGGGGCGCGCAGGACTGGATCCCGAGGGCCACGATCGAGGCCGAGGACGACGGAGCGGTGCTCTCGCTCGTGGGCAAGGGGCACGGAATGGCGGTCATGCCCGCGCTCTCCCTGGTCGGAGCACCGGACTCGGTCGAGATCACCGATCTCGGCCCGGAGCGCCCCACACGCCGCGTCGGCCATGTGACCACTCCGGAGCTCGCCGGTTCCGCCGTCGTACGCGCCCTGGTACGGGAACTGCGGGCCGCCGACTCCGCATCGGGAGCGGTGGGCGCGAGGACCCGTTGAGGATGCTTCGGCAGGGGCGGTCCGTCCGGGACGGCTCCGACGGGGTGCGCCGCGAGCTGATCAAGAAGGAACCCGCAGGGACCCGGGCCCGGCAGACCGAGGGCACCGCCCCGTCCTGGAAGGTCTCACCGCATTACGCAGAAGACCCCGCCGCCGAAGGCGGCTAGGTTGAAGCCGTGGACGATGACGCGATCACCATCAGGCTCACACGCGACCAGGCGTTCGTGCTGTCGGACTGGTTGTACCAAGTGATGTTCCGGTCCGACGACCTCGAGGGAATCATTCGCGACCGAGCCGTCTGGTCGCCGATCTACTCGATCTCGGGAACGCTGGACAAGACCCTGGCCGAAATCTTCATGCCCGACTACGCCCAGCGACTCGAAGCCGCCCAGGAGCGCCTCCGGGTCAGCATGTACGGAGAAGCCGAGGAGGCGGCTGCGCCGGGCGACGAGGCGGCCACCGCACCGGACGGAGCGGGGAACGACGGTGAAGGCCGATGAGACCTCGTTGCGGGCATCGGACCGGCTCGGTTTCGTGCCGCACACCGGCATCCGGTGGAGGTGTCTGCTCCAGGAACTCGGCTGCGGCTCGGACATGACCTGCCGGCGGCGCAGAGCGCGGATCGAACGGACATGATCGGGTCCTGCCTTTCCGAGGGGGTTCTGCAGGGATCGCTCGCCGGGCAGGTGGTGTCGGCGGCGACGGTTCGAGGCCGTACCGGGCATCCGGGCCGGGCCGGTCGGTGCCGGGAGGTCGCGCGTGGCCGGCGCGTTCACCGCCCACCGCGATTCCCCGGACGCCTATGAACCGGCGGCCGGGCGCGGCAGCGAACGCGGGGACAGCGACCGGACCAGGGCCAGGGTGCTGAGGGCGAACATCACCACGCCCAGGGGGACATGCAGTGAGGCCACGTGCGCGATGCCCAGTACGACCTGGGCCGAGGCGAGGAGCAGGAAGCCGCCGGAGTACAGGACGGGGCGCGGGGAACCGCCGCCCGGGTGCCAGGCCAGGACCGTGGCGAGGACGTACAGCATGGCGGCCGCGTACATCACCTTCGACCCGTAGTCGTGCAGCATGTAGGCGTGGGACGAGGTCAGCAGCATGCCCGCGGTGGACGCCTGGAAGAAGAGGGCCAGGGTCTGCAGGACTGCCGCGGTCCTGAGGAAGGTGCCGCCGCGCGGCACTGCGGTCGTCTGTCTGGTCATCGGGATTCCTTCGTGGACGCCCCGGCCTTCAGGCCGGGGCGGGGACATGTCTCCCGCTTGCGGGGGAGAAACAGATCTCTGCGGGGCAGGGCGGGGAAGCCGGATCGCCGCCAGGGCGATCCGGTGTTCATCGGCAGCAGGTCAACGCCCGTGTCCGGCAAGGGAACCTGCGGAGGTCGCCATGTCGGTCATCGTGTACTCCCCGATCACGGACCGGGATCCCGCCGGCTGCGGGAAGCGCCGTTCGAGGGCGGGCGGTCGTCGAGGTGAAGGGCCCGGCGCAGGTGACGGCCGCGGTCGTACCGGCCGGCACGCGGCCGAGCGAGTCCGGGTCGTCCACCGTCTCCGGGCGGGCGTCCGGACCGGTCTCTTCCGCCGGTGCCTTCAGCCTGCCGGTGCCGCGGCCGGACAGCACGGGGGCGACACCCCCGCTCCGCCGGCCCCGTCACCACGGACCGACCGGTGTGCCCGTACGCGCCGGACATCGCCGCCGTCCGACCCGATCCCATGAACCCGCTCCTCCGTGCCGGGTGTTCCGCCACGGATCCGTGTGGTCCGTGGCGCTCCGTCATGAACATCCTGGCGGGGAGCGACCCTCCGCACGAGCGTCCGGAACGACATGACCCGTACACTTCCGGACATGGCCGCTGGTGTCCGGCCGTCACGCACGGGCGCACGCCGAGGAGCCGACCGGACGTCACCCCCGGGCCACGGTGGATCCCGGCGTCCTCTGTGCGGCCGACGGCAGTGTGCTCGCCTCCGGGGGGCGAAGCCGCCGCCGTCCACGTGGTGCTACTTCCTCCGGCTCGCCTCGATCGTGAACACGGCCGCCAGGCAGGCCGCCGTCGCGGCCAGCGAGCCGAAGAAGACTCCTTCCAGGACCACGCTGTTCGCGCCCTCGACCGCGCCGTCCTCGGACGTGCAGGACTTCTCGAAGGGAAAGCTGGTCGTGTGCACAGCCCTGCAGTGGTTGTGCAGGTCGTCATTGAGCACGTTCGCCTTGACCCAGGACAGTGCCCATACGAGGAAGAAGATCCCGGCGAAGGCACACACGGCGCCCCACAGCCGGTTGAGTCGAGCGTCACGCGTGCTGGTCCCCGTCACATGACGGAGCCTACCGGCGGCCCTGCCGGTCGGTTCAGGCGAGAAGAGCTGCGGGAGCCGAGGTCGTGGTGGCGGTGAAGGCCGTACCCCGACCAGCCGTGCTGCGTGGGTGTCCCCCGGGCTCCGGAGCCGGGGAACAGCCGTCGGTGGTTGCATTGCTGAAATACGGTCATTCACGTGCAACATGGGGCATGCTGGGGCTGTTGATCAACTACGACTTCTGTGGGGCGAGCATGTCGAACATCCCAGCTGACCTGAGGTTTGCCGAGTCGCACGAGTGGGCGAGGTGGGAGCCGGACGGCACGGTGACCGTCGGGATCAGCGACCACGCCCAGAAGTCGCTCGGCGACGTGGTCTTCGTGGAGCTGGCAGAGGTCGGCAAGGTCTTCGCCGCCGGCGAGCCCGCCGGTGTGGTGGAGTCGGTCAAGGCCGCGTCCGACATCTACGCTCCGGTCGGCGGCGAGGTGACGGCCGTGAACGAGGAGCTGGCCGACAGCCCGGAGCTCATCAACGAGGAAGCCTACGAGGCATGGATCTTCAGGCTCAAGCCGTCACGCAAGGCCGAGATGGACCAGCTCCTCGACGCTGCCGGCTACAAGGCGGCCATCGGCGAGTGACTGCGCCACCACCATGTCTCCCCGGCCGCCGGGTGGCTTCGGCGGCCGGCCCGTCCAGGGTTTCCGGGGGCCATGGGGCTGTCTGCGGGGGAGTCGGCGGGAACGGTGCCCGTACGGGCAGAGCGGCGCGTGGGGTTCCTCGGATCGCCGCCCGACGATCCTGCGGATGTCAGAGGACGAACCTCGACAGCAGGCCGGCCGTCAGCAGAGAGGCAGCCAGCAGGCTCCAGCCCGTGCCCCAGGTGACCCACCCCGGCCCGGGGGGCTGACGCTGGGCCAGACCGGGGTTCCGTGCGTCGTAGACCAGGGGAACCGGGTCCCCGATTCCGGGGAAGTCGGGCGCCGCGCTGACGACCCAGCGCATCTCGCGGCCGTCGGCCGTGGTGTGCACGCACACCATCCTTCTCGGATCGGCCGTGTAGCCCTCGTGGATGTGGTCCACGCACACAGCCGTCACCCGTACGGCATGACGTCTCATGCTTCGTTCCACATGGAGGATCCGCAGACCGAACGGCAGCAGAAACAACCCCACCCCGATCAGCGCATCCATGACGCCCCCTCCATCGCTGTCGCCCCCGTACCCTTCCGCGGGTCCGACCCGCCGCCCGGCTTCGGCCGCGCGCCACCCCGCTGCGGCTGTCGACAGACTATCCGCCGGCCGCCGTACCGGATCGGAGTCGCAGTCTCGTTCCCGGTACGGGCGCATGAAGCGCCGACCGGCACGGACGTCGCGAACCGTGTTGCCGGGAAAGGGCCTTGGCAGCCGGTCGTGCAACCGCCGACGGTCGTGCCACGGCGTTGCGGGTCCCTGCGGCCGACGCCCACCTGTCAGACGCCTCGGTCCGGTGCGCCGGCGGTGCCGGGACTCCGGTACGCCGTCGGCGGCCGGCCGAGGAGCTTCTTGAACGCGGTCGTGTAGGCGGCCGGGTTGTCGTATCCGAGCAGGGCCGCGATGCGGGTGACGGGCACGCCCGCGGTGAGGTGCTGCAGGGAGTGCAGGATGCACGCGCGTTGCCGCCACTGCGAGAAGGTGAGGCCGGTGCCGCGTCGGAACAGGCGGGCGAATGTGCGTTCGCTGATGCTGAGGGCCGTGCACCAGCGGGCCGGCGGGTCGTGGATGTCCGGCCGGTGCAGGAACGCCTCGCACAGGCCGCGCAGGCGCGGATCGGACGGCAGGGGCACGTCGAGGGGCAGGGGGGCGAGGCTCCTGATCTCGTGCAGGACGAGCGTGGCGACCGCGGCGTCCCGGCCGTGCTCGGGATAGCGCGGCTCTGCCTCGACGGCTGTCAGGATCAGTGCCCGCAGCAGGGCGGAGACGTCGACCGCCTGGCAGCGGGCGGGGAACCACGGCACGGCGGCGGGTTCGATGTAGAGGCTGCGGGTGCTGACCCCGGTCATGGTGACCTGGTGGCGGGTCAGGGGCGGGATCAGGACGGCGCGGGCGGTGGGGATCGTCCAGCTGCCGTCCGCCGTCTCGACCTGCATGACGCCGGTGGCCGCGTAGAGGACCTGGGCGCGGCGGTGTTCGTGCCAGGGGAGCAGATGGTCGTGGGGGTAGTCGGTGCCGATGGCCAGCACGGCGCGGTCGAGGTCGTCCACCTCGGCGACCGGGATGTTGCGCATGCCGCGAGGGTACGCGGGATCGTGCGCCGCTGTCTGCTGCGCGTAGGAATCTGGCAGTTCTTCGATTGTCCGCCAGTGCCGTGAGATCTAGCGTCGTGGCTGTGCTGACCTCCCTCCTCGTCCTCCTGTTCTTCGGCTGCCTGACCGGCGTCATGACCGTGCTCTTCGGCTTCGGCGGCGGCTTCGTGACGGTTCCCGTCGTCCACGGCGTACTGACGGCGCGCTCAGGGACGGACACGGACGCCATGCACGTGGCGGTGGCGACCTCGGCGGCGGTCATGGTCGTGAACAGTGTGGCGGCGGCCCTGACGCAGTGGCGCCAGGGCCGGCTGCACCGGGCGTACGTCTGGCCGTTGGCGGCGTTCATCACGGCCGGTGCCGCCGCCGGGGCCCTCGCGGCCACCATGGTCGGCGACAGGACGCTGCGCCTGCTGTTCGCCGCCTATCTGCTGGTGACGATCGCCGACAGCCTGCTGCGCAGGGGCTTCCTCCGCGCAGCGCACCAGGCGGGTCCGAAGCCCCTGGGCCGGGCCACCGTCACCCTCGGCGGAACGGGCATCGGCGTGGTGGCCGCGGCACTGGGGGTCGGCGGCAGCGTCATGACGGTTCCGCTCCTGCGCCGCAGAGGTCTTCCCATGGCCGAGGCGACCGCCATGGCCAACCCCCTCAGCGTCCCCGTGGCGGTCGTCGGCACGGTCGTCTACGCCCTCGCCGCGACCGTCCCCGCCGGCACGGGGCAGGTGGGCTACGTCGATCCCGGTGCAGCCGTCGCCCTGCTCGCCGGATCACTGCCCACCATCGCCGTCGCCAGGCGCGTCACCGGCAGGGTCCCGGACCGCGTCCACTCCGCCGCCTACGTCGCCCTGCTCGTGATCGTCCTGGTGGCGACCGTGGCCACGTGAGGGCGACGCCAGGCCCGGCGCGGCGCGGGAGCCGGGCAGGATCCGCCGTCGTTCAACCGGCGGCCGGCAGCCGCCAGCCGGCCGTCAGGTGGCCGGCCCGGCCCTCGGCCCTTCTGCCTCCGGCAGGAGCAGGGCTGCTTCTGCCAGGGGTCCCCGGCGCCGTGGTGGCCCCGCTCCTCCCGGAAACCGCGTCGGTCCCCGTCCGGCCGGTCGGCCGCCGACCTGACGACGGTCGCCGTCGCGGACGCGGGGCGGCGTCCGGGCGGCACCTCACGGATCTCGGGCCGACGGGCCCCGTCGTCCCGTCAGGCGGGATAGGCGTGGGTCTGGGCCGCCTTGACCGTGGCCCAGACCGTTGCCCCGGGGCGGAGGCCGAGCTCCGCGGCGGCGATCGTCGTCAGGTCGGCGGCCGTGGGCAGCTCGCCCGTGAGGTCGGCCCGGATCTGGTCGCCGTGGGTCTCCAGCCCGGCCACCTCGCAGCGCCAGAGGTTGCGGGCGCTGGATCCGGTGGGGCGTTCGCGGTGGAGGGTGACGGCGCTGGGCGGGAACGCGACGTGGACCGGGCCGGTGAGGTCCTCGGTGGTGGTGATCGCGGGGCCGCCCTCGACCTGGACCGTGTGCCCCTCGGCCCGGCCCCGGTAGAGATTGAGTCCGACCAGACGGGCGATGTAGTCGGTGCGCGGGTGGCGGGCGATGTCGGACGGGGTGCCCTCCTGGACGACGTGTCCGTCCTCGATGACGACGAGACGGTCGGCCAGGATCATGGCGTCCAGCGGATCGTGCGTGACGAGCACCGCGACGGCTTCGAAGTCGGCCAGGTGGTGACGGAGCCGGGCGCGGACGTCGATGCGGGTGCGGGCGTCGAGAGCGGCGAGCGGTTCGTCCAGGAGCAGCAGGCGCGGGTGGGTCGCCAGGGCGCGGGCGAGGGCGACGCGCTGGGCCTGCCCCCCGGAGAGGCGGCGGGGTCTGGCGGAGGCGTGGGCGGTGAGGTCCATGCGCTCCAGCCACTCGGCGGCCAGGGCGCGGGCCTGCGCCTTGCCGGCGCCGTGGCAGCGGGGCCCGAAGGCCACGTTGTCCAGCGCGGTCAGATGCGGGAAGAGCAGGTAGTCCTGGAAGACGACACCGACCGGGCGGGACTCCGGCGGTGTGCGGTCCAGCTCCGCCCCGTCCAGACGGAGGTGGCCCCCGGACAGCGGTACGAGGCCGGCGAGCGCGCGCAGGGCGGTGGTCTTGCCTGCGCCGTTGGGGCCGAGGAGAGCGACGACGTCGCCGGGTGCCGCCGTCACCTGCACGTCGAGGCGGAAGGAACCGCGTTCGACCACCAGCCGGGCGTCGAGTCCCTCACCGGCCGGGCCGGGCACGCCGGCGGTGTCCTGAGGGGTCTTCCCGATGTCGGTCATGAGGTGCTCATCCACCGATCACGCAGTCCGGCCAGGACCGCGATCGACACGGCCAGCAGGACGAGGCTGAGGGCGATCGCGGCCTCCGGGTCGCTCTGCAGGGCCAGGTACACGGCGAGGGGCATGGTCTGGGTCCGGCCGGGGAAGTTGCCGGCGAAGGTGATGGTCGCGCCGAACTCGCCGAGGGCCCGGGCCCAGGCCAGGACGGCGCCGGCGGCGACGCCGGGTGCGATGAGCGGCAGGGTGACCCGGCGGAACGCGGTGAAGCGGGAGGCTCCCAGGGTCGTGGCGGCCTCCTCGTAGCGGGGGTCGGCGGCCCGCAGGGTGCCTTCCACGCTGATCACGAGGAACGGCATGGCGACGAACGCCTCCGCGACGACGACTCCTGCCGTCGTGAACGGCAGCGTCACCCCGAACCACTCGTCCAGCCACCGCCCCATCACCCCGTTGCGGCCGAGCGCCATCAGCAGCGCCACACCGCCCACCACCGGCGGCAGGACGAGCGGGAGGGTGACAAGGGCCCGTACGAGCCCGCGCCCGGGAAACTCGACCCTGGCCAGCAGCCAGGCCAGCGGCACTCCGATCACCAGGCTCACCGCGGTCGCCGCGGTCGCGCACAGCAGGGACAGCTGCAGCGCCTGCCACACCTCGGGGCTGGTCAGCAGGTCCGGCATGCTGCTCCAGGGTGCCCGGATCAGCAGGGCGATCAGGGGCAGGACCAGGAACGCCAGACCGATCACGGCGGGGACGAGGAGGGGCAGCGGGGCGCCCCCGCGGGCCCTGCGGCCCGCGGGGCCTTTGCGGCGCAGGGGGACGCGGCGGCGCCGCGGGCCACCGGTGAGGGTGTCCGCGGCGTCGGCCTTGTCCGTGGAAGGGGAGGTCACGGCTTGAGGAATCCGGCTTCGGTGAGGATCTTCTGGCCCTCGGGGGACTGGACGAGCGCGATGAACGCCTGGGCGGTGGCGGTGTTCTCGGAGCTCTTGAGCAGGGTGATGGGGTATTCGTTGACGGCGTCGGCGGATTCGGGGAAGTCCACGCCTTCGATCCTGTCGCCCGCGGCCTTCACGTCGGTCTTGTAGACGACGGAGGCGTCGGCTTCCTTGAGGATCACCTTGTTGAGGGCGGCCTTGACGTCCTCCTCGTAGGAGACGGGGGTGAGTTCGAGCCTGCCGGCGTCCAGGGCCTTCTGGGCGGCGGCGCCGCACGGCACCTCCTTGTCGCACAGCACGACCTTCAGGTCCGGGTTCGTGAGGTCCTTCAGGGAGTCGACCTTGTCGGGGTTGCCGGGCAGGGTGGCGATCTCCAGCTGGTTGCGCACGAACGTGGCCGGCTCGGTGGCGTTGTCGCCCGCGTCGGTGACGATCTTCATCGTCTTGGGGCTGGCCGAGGCGAAGACGTCCGCCGGGGCCCCGCCGGTGATGCTCGCGGCCAGTGCGTCGCTGCCGCCGAAGCTGAAGGTCACCTTCGTGCCGGGGTGGGCCTGCTCGAACTGCTTGCCGAGCTTCTCGAAGCTCTCCTTCAGCGAGGCCGCGGCGAAGACGGTCACCTCCCCGGACACCTTGTCCGACCCGGGGGCGGACGCCGAGGGGGAGGAGCCGGAGCCGGACGAGGGGGAGCCGTCGGAGGAGCAGGCGCTCAGGGCCAGCACGGCGGCGGCGCTCACGCCGGTCACCTGCAGCATCCGGTGGGTCCGGCGCACGGAACGGGTCATCACGGGTCCAACTCCCTCTGGTCCTGAACGGACTCGACTACGGTCTTCCGACGACCACGTCGGTCGATTTGATCACGCCGACCGCCGGAGCGCCGGGTTCCGGCCGCAGGCCCTCGGCGGACTCGCGGCTGACCACGGCCACCACCCGGAACGGTCCGGCCTGGATCTCCGGCCTTACGGACACGTCACCGGGGATCACGTCGGTGACGGTGACGGTGACGGTGAAGCGGTTGCGGGCCGAGGAGGCGGAGGTCTCCCGCTCCCCGTGGTGCAACTGCCGGGCATGGGCCGCAAAGGCCGGCCCGGGGACGATCCGGTGGCCCGTCCCGTCGCGGTCGGCGACGGGTTTCCCGCCGTCGACCGGACGCCTCACGGTGTCGGCGCTGACGCCGGGCAAGACGGCCGCGTCCCCGATCCGGTAGGTCCGCATGCACCGATGATACTGCCGCAAGTGCGAGGTGAAAGTCATCTGTTTCTTTGTATGAGCTGGGATCTCATGGGATTGTCCTTGCATGTGCGTTTGTACGGGAGGAGGGTGCGGGTACGGTCCCCCAGGAGGTGGTAGCCCGTGAGTCAGTCCCTCGCAGCTGCCCGTACGGCTCCCGGCGACATGGCGGAATTCGTCCTCACCGGGGATCTGGACCGACCGGCCCGGCTGACGGTGCCCGACCTGCTCGCCTGGCCCCAGCACGGGACCGAGACCGCCTTCGAGTGCACCACGAGCGGCATCCGGCGTCACCGCTTCACCGGACCCCTTCTGCACGATGTCCTCATGGACGCGGCCCCTGCCTTCGACCCTGCCCGGCGCAAGGACCGCCTGCGTTTCCTGATCGCGGTCCGCGGGTCGGACGGCCACCGCGCGCTGCTGTCCTGGGCGGAGATCGATCCGGACTTCGGCCGGGCCCCCGTCCTGCTCGCCGTCACTCTCGACGACACTCCGCTGGACCGCGCGGGCTCCCAGCTCGTGCTGCCGCAGGACCGCTGCGGGGCCCGGTACATCAGCGGCATCGAGGCGGTACGAGTCGACGGCGGCTACACCGCATGGAGCTGACAGCGACGAGGAGTGCGGCCTGGCACGACCCGCCGCCGGCGCCCGGCCGCCCCGGGACGGGACCGGTGTCCGGGACGGGGCTGCACCGACTGCCGCTGAACGGACTGCGCTCGAAGAACAGACCGGGCCGGTCACGGGCGGCGGTCGTCCCCTCCCGCGTCCGGTCCTCCCGCGTCGGGGCCGCCTGCAGGGGCCCGGAAGCGGACCCGGCCCGGTCGACCGCGCTCGTGGCTTTGTCTGCCGACCTCGTCCGTCGAGCCGCGCACGCCGCTACGCTCGGTCTTCGTGAGGGGCTGGGGGAAGCGGGCACGCCTGCTGGCCGCCGTGCAGAAGCGGCTGTGGCGTTGCGCCGACGGCGAGTCGACCGCGGCGCTGGAGACACGGGCGGGCGAGGAGGCGGAGCAGCTCGCCGCGTACCTGCGCACGGACGACGACCTGGCGGTGCATCAGGCGCTCGGCATGCTCCATTGGTTTCGGGCTCGGGCACGGCCGGGGGAATCGGCCGCGGCCGACCTGGAGGCCGCGGTCGGCCTCTTCACCCCGTGCATCCTGGCCGGCGTGCGGTTCGCCGTACCCTCACTGCTGCTGCCGCTGGTCACCGACGCCGCCGCGACGGTCGCGGCCCGGCAGCTGCGCGAGCCGCCGCCCGGCTTCGACGGAGCCTCGGCGGACACGATCGCCCTGTGGCGGCGCATCCTGAGCGGCACCCCCGACGACCACCCCGCGCGGGCCACACGTGTGGCCACCATCGGCATGCTGCTGTTGAGACGGTACGACCGCACCGGCGACCCGGACGACCTGGACGAGGTGATTCGCCTGAGCCGGGCAGCCGTCGGACTCCGGCCGTCCGACGAGGTGGTGCTGCACATGCTCCACCGCGCCGTGCTGACCCGGTTCAGGCGGACCGGTGACGAGGCCGATCTGGAGGAGGCCGTCCGGGCGGGCCGGCAGGCCGTACTGGCCGTCGATCCCGGCTCCACCACCGAGACGCTGCTCATGCTGTCCAGTCTGTTCAAGGCGCTGTGGGCCCGGCTCGAGCACTCCCAGGACCCGTCCCATCTGGACGAGGCCATCGACATCGGCCGACGTGTCATCGAGGCCATGCCCTCGCACGACCCCCGGTACGCGCCGGTCCTGTCCCGGCTGAGCACCGCTTTGCTGGACCGGTTCCGGCGCACAGGGAGCCTGGCCGACCTGGACGGCGCCGCGCACACGGGCCGGGAGGCCGTCCGGGTGTGCCCGGCCGACCACCCCGACCGGGGACCGGTCCTGACCAACCTCACATTCGTCCTGTCCCATCGGTTCAAGCGCCTCGACACCCCGGCGGACATCGACGAGGCCGTCGGCCGCGGAGAGGAAGCCGTCCGAACCCTGCGCGCGGGCCATCCGGGGCGGCCGCTGGCACTGTCCAACCTGGCCGCGGCACTCCAGCTTCGCTGCGAGCGGGTGACGGACCGGAGCGACCTCGACCGGGCCGTCGGCCATCTTCGCCGTGCCGTCGAGGCCACCCCGCACGAAGAGCACCCCGACTGGCCGACGTTCCGTTCCAACCTGGCCGCGGCACTGGTGACGCGCCATGAGCAGACCGGGGACCTCGCCGATCTGGAGGAGGCCGTGCCGATCAGCAGGCAGGCGGTCTCGGCCATGCCGTCCGGCCATCCCGACCGGGCGTCGGCCCTGACCTACCTGGGTGCCGCCCTGCTGGAGCGGTTCGAGCGGACCGGCGTCCAGTCCGACCTCGACGAGGCCGTCGACACGCTCGGTCAGGCCGCCGGGAGCACCCCGCACGACGACATCGACCACGTGCAGACACTCTCCTACCTCGTCGCCGCCCTGCTGACGCGCTTCGAGCGGACCGGAGCCAAGGCAGACCTGGACGAGGCCATCGGTATCGGCGACGAGGCGATCCGGGCCACCCCGGCCGGACATCGCGACCTGCCGGGAACGCTGAACAACCAGGGCGTCGCCCTGCACCACCGCTATGAGCGCACGCACGACCCCGACGACCTCCGGGCGAGCATCGCCGCACAGCGCCGCGCCCTGGAGGCAGCCGGTCCGGAGCACCACCGACGGGCGGGCATCCTTTCCAATCTGAGCAACGCACTGCGCCTGCGCTTCGAGGAGACCGCGGGCTCCGGAGACCCCGCGGACCTCGACGAGGCCGTCCGCACCGGACGGGCGGCGGTTTCGGCGACCGTCCCCGCCGGCCATCCCGACGCGGCGGTACGGCTGAACAACCTGAGTCTCGCCCTGCGCCTGCGCTTCGAGCACGCCGCGGACCCCGCGGATCTCGACGAGGCCGTCGGGACGGGCCTCCGAGCGGTCGGGGCCAGTCCTCACGATCACCCGGACAGGGCGATGCGCCTGCTCAACCTCGGCAGGGCCCTGGCAGCCCGGTACGGACACTCCCAGGACCCGGACGACCTCGTCCAGGCCGTCGCCCGGCACGAGGCCGCGGCAGGGACGGCCACCGCTCCTCCCCTCGTGCGCATCCACGCGGCGCTGGCCGCGGCCAGACTGCTCGTACGCCTCGACGGCGGACAGGCACGGGCCGCCGAACTGCTGGAGGCCGCGGTCCGGCGGCTGCCGGAGATGGCCCCGCGCCGCCTGGAACGCCCTGACCAGCAGCACGCACTGAGCCAGTTCCGTGACCTTGCCAGCGACGCTGCCGCGCTCGCCCTCACCCATTCCGCCGGCCCGCCCCGCGAACGCGCCGTACGCGCGCTGCAGTTGCTGGAAGCGGGACGCGCGGTGCTGATGAGCCAGGCCCTGGACACCCGCGACGACCTCACCGAGCTGCGCAGGCGGCATCCGCTGCTCGCCGCACGGTTCACCGAACTCCGCGACCGGCTCGACCAGCGGGCCGCCCCCTCGGCAGAGCTGTCGGCGGCCGGCCCGGGCGGCGCTCCGGACCGCGCGGACCGTACGGCCCGGGACCGGCACCGGCTCGCCCACGACCTCACCGCGACCCTTGAGGAGATCCGGGAGGACGAGGAGTTCGCGACCTTCGGACTGCCCCCGGCCGCGGACGAGCTGCTGGCCGAGGCCGGGGCGGGCCCCGTGGTGGTGTTCAACGTCAGCCGTCTGCGCAGCGATGCCCTGCTGCTCACCCGGGCGGGCATCACAGCCCTCCCGCTCCCGCGCCTCGGCTACGACACGCTCCTCCAGCGGGTCGACGCCTTCAGGCAGGCCCTGCGCATCGTGTCCACCACACGGGACGCGGCCCGGCACCGTATGGCCCAGGCCGTGCTGCGGCTCACCCTGGAGTGGCTGTGGGACGCCGCTGCCGAACCCGTCCTGACCGAACTGGGCCATGACCGGCAGCCGCCGGAGGGGGGTGAGTGGCCCCGCGTGTGGTGGGCACCGGGCGGCCTGCTCGGCCTGCTTCCCGTCCATGCCGCAGGCCACCACACCGACCCGGCGGACGCCCCGGGGCGGCGCACCGTCCTGGACCGGGTCGTGTCCTCGTACACCCCCACCGTGCGCGCCCTGCGCCACGCCCGCCGTCACGAGGCCGGGCAGGACCCGGCCCTCCGGGCGCTCGTCGTCGCGATGCCCACCACCCGTGGCACCGAGGGCGGCCTTCCGCTGCGCCATGTGCCCGCCGAGGTCGAGCGTCTGCGGCGCCACCTCAGCGATGTGGTGGTACTGACCGCACCGGATCCTGAGCACGACGCCGATCCGGCACACCACCTTCTGCCGACGAGGACCAATGTCCTGGCACACCTGCCCCACTGCGCCGTCGTTCATTTCGCCTGCCACGGTTCGAGCCATCCCGACGACCCGTCGAAGAGCATGCTGCTGCTGCACGACCACGACACGGCCCCGCTGACCGTCGCCGGCCTCGCGCCGGTCCGGCTGGAACACGCCCGACTGGCCTATCTCTCGGCCTGCCGGACCGCGGCCGTCGACTCCGCCCGGCTGGCCGACGAGGCGATCCATCTCACCTCGGCCTTCCAACTGGCCGGTTTCCCCCACGTGATCGGAACGCTGTGGGCCATCTCCGACCGGATCGCCGTCGACGTCGCCGACACGTTCTACGCCTGTCTGCGCACGGACCTGGGCGGCCCGGACCCCGGCCGCGCCGCCCACGCCCTCCACCACGCCGTCCGTGCCGTCCGCGACGGCCACGGCCTGCCCGGCGGACGGGACAGGACCCGTACACCGTCCCTGTGGGCGGCCTACCTGCACAGCGGCGCTTGACCCCGTCTCGTGGAGGGCACGAACGGGTGCGGTCGTGGTGGTGAGTGTCTGGGGGCTCAGCGTCCTCGCAGCCGTCGCACGAGGACGCTCGCGTCCGCCCGGGCCTCCATGTCCGCCAGCACCACGGCGACGGCTTCGCGGACGATGCGCCCGCGGTCGACGGCGAGTCCGTGCTCGTTGCGGAGCAGTATGCGGGCGTGCTCCAGATCGATCAGTTCCTCGGCCGACACGTACACCGTGATCTTTTCGTCACGGGCTGCTCGGCCACGGGGGCCCTGGCCGTGCGACGTGCCGGCTTCGGGTGAGGGCGGCGGGTCGCCGGAGGGCCCGGGCGTTTGCACGGCAGTGGCGCGTACGTCCGTGGCGCCGGGTTTCAGCCGTCGTACGAGGATGCTCGCGTCCGCCCGGGCCTCCATGTCCGCCAGCACCACGGCGAGGGCTTCGCGGACGATGCGCCCGCGGTCGACGGCGAGTCCGTGCTCGCTGCGGAGCAGCATGCGGGCGTGCTCCAGGTCCATCAGTTCCTCGGCCGACACGTACACCGTGATCTTTTCGTCGTGGCGTACCCGACCGGTCGGCGCACGGTGGAGCGGCCGGGCACCTGACTCGGCCGGAGGGTTCTCGGCCGAGCCGCCCGCTTCACCCGCCCGCGCCGTCCCCGTACGCCGGACGGACAGACGGCCGGCGGTTGCGCGGGTCTCGGGATGGTTCTCGCCCAGCACCCGGCGTTGCTGGGCCAGAAGGCTTTCGTCCAGGGCGCGGGCCTCCTCTCGTCGCCCCGACTCCGCCAGCAGTTCGCTGAGGCGTGTCATCGAGGTGGTGAAGCCGGCCAGATGAGGGGAGGAGATCTCGGCGGGCAGGCTGCGGAAGAGGCCGGCAGACTCCGTCGCGGCGGTGAAAGCGTCCTCGGGACGTCCTGCTTCGGACAGCCGCAGGCTGAGGCCGGACAGGGCCGCGGCGCGGCCGGCCCGCGCCGTGCCCGTCGTGTGCCATGGCCCCTCGTAGGTGTCGACGGCGTCGCGCGCGGCGCGGAGCGCTTCCTCTGCGCGACCGGTTTCGGCCAGACGATCGGACTGGACGACGAGGGACCGGGCCAGCAGCGGCTGGTACGCGGCGCGGTCTTCCGAGGTCAGGCGCCGGTAGATCTCGATGCCTCGATCGGCGGTGGCCACCGCCTCGGTGCGATGACCTGCGTCCCACTGGAGCGCCGCGAGGTCGATGAGCCGACGTGCCCGGTGAGCCGTCACCGGCCGGTCGGCAGTGGCCGGATACTGCCCGATGCGTGCCGTGATCCGAGCGAAGTCCGTGTCGGAGTCCGGGCCGAGCACGACAGGATCGAGAGACCTGAGGAAGTCCGGGAGGTCTGCGTCGGTACTGCCGGGCATGAGCACAGGCACGATCCTCTGCCGGCCGTGGTCCGGGCTGTGGGTGAGTTCGTCGCGCAGCAGGCGGGCCTCGAAGGCCACGCCGGCCAGAGAGCCGGCTTCATGACTTTCGGAGTGGTCCCGGTACGCGGGGGAGCCGAACACCAGGATCACGTCCGCCGTGTCCCTCGCCTGGAGCATCGCGGTGCCCCATCCGGGAGAGATCCCACGCAGGCGGTGGTCGTCATACACGTCGAAACCCCTGGCCCTCAGCGACTGTCCCAGCTTGTCGACCCTCTGGACCCGTTCGGTGTCGAGGGTGTCCGCGCGTTCGAAGGCGTGGGAGACGAAGACCCGTTGCGCTCGGCGCTCGCCCGGGCCACTGCTCGCGCGGCTGTCACCGGTGACTCCTGCGGGCGCGGACGGAAGCAGGGCCAAGCGCGGGATGTCCCGCATGTACCTGCGGCAGACGTCGGTGAACCCTTGGTCGCGGCTCAGGGCACCGATCCCGGCGACAACGGGTCGAGGGCGTCCTGAGCCGTCCTCCCGCACGGCGATGACGTGGCCCATGAAGAAGTCGCCGAAGAACACGGGAGCGCCGGACACGAGCCGTGTCCACGATCGCGTGCCCGGGGACTGCGGCAGAGGCGGGACGGGCTCGAACTCGTACGTGGCGCTCGGGTGCGGGGCCGTGGTGTGCAGGATGCCGGTCCGATGGCCGCCGACGGGCGCGTGACGATCGCCGGAGCCGGTCGTGGTGGCGACATGGCACGGGCCGATCGGCTCGTCGCCGGCCGGTTCGGCCCACCGGGGGGTGGGGAAGGGACCGTCGGGGGAGGGGCCGTCCTCGATGAGCAGCAGGGCCGCGTCGTGGGTGGCGTCGTTCCACAGAACGCGGCAGTCGAGCGCGTCGGCCGCGCGAGCGGTGCCGCGTCTGATGAGGACCTTCGGATGCTCCGGTGGGCTGTGCTGATGCAGCATGTGCGCGGCGGTGAGGACCAGGCGCGGGCCGAGCAGGAGTCCGGTCCCCAGAACCTCGACCCGGCTTCCGCCTGCGACCGGCCCCCGGGTACCGATGATCGTCACGAGCCCCGCGTCCGGATTCCCGCCCGTCCCCTGCGGGGGCGCGGCCTCGGCCGGGGTGAACCGGACGACGTCCGCCCGGGCGATCAGGGCGCGACAGCTCTCGTGGAACCCGGGCGGCCCTCCTCGCGCCATGGCCAGGAAGCTGTCCCATGCCTCGGGGGTGAGCGTTCCGAGGATCAGGACGGGTGCCCGCTCGGTGTCCTCGATCAGCCCTCGTACCAAGAAGGCCATCTCTTCGACGAAGGAACCGGCAGCCGTCGTGTAGTGCTGGAGATCGTCGAGCAGGACGACCGTCCGGGGACCGACCTGAGGCGCTCCCTCCGCCAGAGGGAGTGAGGCATCGGGCCTCCACAGCCTCCAGCCGTCCGGCATGTCCTCAACGGCGCGTGCGACGGCGGACGACTTCCCCGACCCGGGATCTCCGATCAGCAGCACGAGGGCGCTGTGTCCGTTCGCGGCCCGAAGGGTCGCCTCCCGCAGCCGAGTTCGTACGTCGTCACGCTCACCGGGGCGCGGCAACTGCCCGCCGGACGGCTCGGGCGGCTCGGACCTCTCAGGGACGGAAAGGCCCACGGGGCCCGGTGCGTCTGCCTGTTCGGCGAAGGGCTGAGCGTGCGGGCTCATGGTGTGCCGGCTCCGCCGCTCCTTCGACCCGGTTCCTCGCGCGGCGAGGAAGTCACCGGCCGACCCTGACGTGCTCCGATCGGTGACGAAGGCTCCCAGCTCGCGGCGTACGAGCGCCTGCACCGCTGTGATGTCGTCCCGGCGCTGGGAGCCGAGCAGCGCCTCCCGTACGCCTGCGCGGAAGCGGAACGGCATCCGGTCCAGGTTCGCCCGGCCCTCACGGGCATCCTGTTCCCAGGACTCGAAGAGACCACCGAGTGCGACCTCCGCCAGATGTCCGGGTTCGGACTCCGGGAGCATGACCTGCCGTACGAGGTTCAGCACCGGCAGGGTCAGGGGCACGGCGGACAGATAGCCCGCCAGAGTCCGGGCCACCGTCGAGGCGTCGGCCTCGAAGCGCCGGAGGACCTCCTCGACAGTGGCGGGAGGCTGTGCGTTCGGCGCACTCCGCGGGGACGGCGGAGCCGGCCGGTTCGTGACGGTGAGACAGGGAAAGCGGGTCCAGCGTCCGTCGCCCGCCACGAATTCCGCCAGCGCGGAGATCGAGGCGGCGTCCCCTTTCACGACGGGGACCGCGATGCCGTCGCCCGGGACCGCGCGGTGACGTTCGCGGCGGCGTCCCCGGACGGGCTGCTCCAGACGCCAGGACGCGTTCGGCGCGGCCGGTCCGGGAGCCCTGACCAGATGCGGCCTCGGCCGTACGGCGCCGCGGTCCCACAGTCTGCGGGGCAGCACGTTGAGCAGTGCCACCGGGCCGTGCAGACACCACTGCCGCAGCATCTCCTGGATCCCTGAGGTGCTCCAGCCCTCCGCCACCGTGTCCGTGACGACCAGCACCAGCCGATGGCCGGAGGGGTCGGCGACCTCCTGAACGCTGCGGGGTCCGCCGCCCGTCCGCGCGACGGAGGGCGATTCGCCCGGCCCGGTCCCGTGCAGGTGCCAGGTCCGGACGTCGCGGAAGACGCCGGCCTGGGTGAAGGCCCGGCGCAGCTCGGTCATCAGGTCGTGCCAGAGCAGCATGGAGTGGTGGGCGTCCACGACCAGGGCGAGGTCCAGCCATCGGCCCCGCGGGGGGCGCATGACCGGCACCGGCAGACCCTGCTCGACGGTGCTGCGAACGGTGAGTTCCTCGTCGAGTTCACCGGCCAGGGCCCGGCCGGGCGGACCGGTCCGTCGGCCGAGGGGCCTCAGCGCCCGCATCACGGCCAGCGGATCGCGCAGCGACGCGGCACGCCGGACGCGCACGAGGTCGACGCCCCGCGCCCCGGCGGCCGGAGGTCCGGCCATGTCGGCGGCGCTGTAGAACCGTTCGAGGCGGGGGGAGCCGTCGGCGGCGGCCGGAGTGCCGGGATCGTGCGCCCGCGGCGGTGCGGCGGCAGCGGTGTCGAGCCGCACGTCGTCGGGGCGGCCGGCCGGGCGCATGCCGCCGCCGTCGATGCGGGCGGCCAGCCACAGGATCTCCGCCAGTTCATCGGGTCCGGCGTCGACGCCGGCCTTCCGGAGAGCCTGTGAGAGATCCTCGATCACGCGGACGGGCCGGTCAGCCGTTGCAGGACGGTGTCGAGGAACTTGGCGCGCTCCCCCTCGCCCGACCAGGCTCCGCTGAGCCGCAGTTGTACGGCGTTCAGGAGCTGGTCGGTGGCGAGGTCGCCTTCCACCCGGCGGACGAGGAAGTCCTCGATGAGGTCACGGTACGGGGTGTCGTCGGTGTTCTCGTCGAGAGCGAGCCGTTGCCGGACGATCTGGGTGAGTTTCTCCTGGCCCGGCGGCTCCAGGTGCAGTCGGATGCAGCGGCGCAGGAAGGGTGGCGGGAAGTCGCGTTCCCCGTTGCTGGTGAGGACGACGACAGGGAAGGCGAGGCACTGGACGCGGCCGCGTTCGATCTGGACCTGAGGTTCGGGGTCGTCGTGCGTACCGATTCTCACCCTGGGGTTCCGGGCGGCGATCCGCGCCAGCTCGGCGATCTCGAAGGAGCCTTCCTCGAAGACGGTGAGCAGATCGCCGGGCAGGTCGATGTCGCTCTTGTCGATCTCGTCGACCAGCAGGACGCGGGGTCTGGCCTGGGGCAGCAGCGCGGTGCCCAGAGGGCCGAGTCGGAGGTACGGGGCGATCGAGCCGCTCCGGGGGCGGGGCGCGGGGGCGGCCGCCGGCGGCGGGTGGTACGTCGACTGCCGGACCGGCACGCTCGGCGGTGGGGACTGCGGTGCGGTGGCGGCGTCGAGATGACGCAGATTGGCGTCGTGGAGCCGTCCGATGGCGTCGTACTGGTAGAGGCCGTCCCGCAGTGTGCTGCGGCTGGTGACCGGCCAGTGCAGCACCGGACCGAGCTGCAGGTCGGCGGCGATGCTGTGGGCGAGCGTCGATTTGCCCACCCCGGGCTTGCCCGTGACGAGCAGCGGACGGCGCAGGTACAGAGCCGTGTTGACGATGTCCTTCTCGGCCTCGTCGGGAACGTAGCCGGCGCCGCGGCGGTGGGTCTCCTCCCAGGCGGCTCCCGTGATGCCCGGTGCGGCGTACCGGGGATCCGGCTCGCCCTTGAAAGCCCGCCACGGGGGGCTGTGCGCGGCAAGGCGGTCCAGCTTCTCCGCCACGGTGCCCGTGCCACGGTAGATCCACCAGTCCTTGTCCGCTCCCGCCGTGCTCACCGATGCGCGATTCATGAAGAGAGGGTCCGCCTTCCGGGAATGCGCCCCGGATCGTCCCACATGAGGGCGAGAGGGCGACGGGCGATACGTGCCTGCCGCAGCCGGGCGGGCAGGGACAGCACGTCCAGCACGGCCGGATCCACCGCCAGTGCGGTACGGATCGGTTCGGCGGTTTCTTCCGGGCGGGCGCCGGGGCGGCGCCAGATGGCTATGGGCACTCCGCCGTCGAGCACGGCGTCCAGCGTGTCCATGAGCAGGGCGTCGGTGACTTCGGCGAAGACGCACACGGGCGGCTCCGCCTGCTGCAGCGAGGCGCCGAGACCGGCCGACACATCGCTGTCGCAGACGTCGCGCACCGCCTGGGGATGCCGGCTTCCCTGGGTCTTGAACCAGGCCCACTTGCGGTGCCAGGGAGCCTCGGCGAGACCCTGCCGTTCGTCGGGGCAGCGCAGCAGCACATCGAAGTAGCAGCCGAGTTCCTTCGTCTGCCGGCTGCGCCAGCGGACGGGCCAGGACTCGAACGGCTCGTCCAGAAGGTCGTACGGCACGTGGAACTCGATGCGCGTCGGGGCGCAGGAGGGCCGGGCCGCGAGCTGTCGGTCCAGCTCGGCACGGACGTCGTCCAGGCCCAGCGGCCGATCGGACTCCCATACGTTCTCGAAGCGGCGCTGGTAGCGCCACATCCGAGTCCAGTACAGGCCGTTGTCGTCCGGCGTGAGACGGATGTGGAGGGAGACGTCCTCGACCGGGAGCTCCGGCGGGACCGGGACGGGGCTCGCGCCGAGTCGGGCGCGGGTGCGGTCCACCCAGGCGTCGGCCTCGCGGCCCCAGTCCGCGTCCTTCTCGGGGACCCGGGCGGCCAGATGGCGTACGAACGGCAGGACGAGCGGGAGTCCGTGGTGTCTGCCCTGGCGGCTGTCGAGGTCCCGGACGATGTCCAGGAGATGGGCCGAGGGCAGCGCATCGGACGGCGGTACGGCGCAGCCGGTGACCTCGAACGCCCAGCGGTAGGCGTCGTAGGAGTACGGGGGCAGCCGGCGGTTGCTCAGGAGCTGCCCGAGTTCGGTCCAGGCGAGCTGGTCGAGAACGGCCGACCGGGCGCGTCCGGGAGCAGGTTCGGCGGAGTCGTCGGTCCAGCTGTCGCCGAAGAGGGCCGACCCGTCCCAGGCTTCGCTGAGCACGAACTGCGGCTGCTGCCATGCCTCGCCGTTCGCCTGCATGATTCTGAAGTCCGTGAGGACGTCGCGGGCGATGCCCGCCAGCCCCCGCACACCGTCGTCGACCGACTTGCCCTCGAGGTGTCTGAGCAGCGTGTCCGTGAACTGCCCCGCCTCCCGTTCCGCCTCGTTCCTGGCCGCCTCACCGGGGCGTGCGGCGTAGAGGACGAACTGGCGGCGCTCGGGAACGACTTCACCCGCCTCGGGCTCGAAGGTGCCGAACCGCAGCCCCTTCGCTCGCCTCGTCTCGATGCGGCAGGTGTCGCACACGGCGACGACGCGGCGGAAGCGGCCCGCCGTGACATTGCTCGATCGCCACCACTGCAGAGCCGACTGCAGGTTGAGATGACGCGTGTACATGGGCGTGGCGTCCGTGCACGGCAGGAGCTGCTGCAACCGGGCATCGAGATAACCGTGTCCCGCCCAGTAGATCCACAGCAGGTCGCCGTCGCGTTGCGGGAGTTCCTCGAACAGGGCTCGATGAACGTTCTCCGAGGTGGCCGGCAGGGACGGCCGGACCCGGCCCTGCTCCAGCGGGGACAGCAGCAGATGCACATTGGCCTGTGGAACACCGGCGTCGCCGGTGAGCCAGTCGGCGAAGCGAACGGCGTCGCGTGCCGGGCCCGGAAGGGACCAGCCGGGGCCCACCTGGTAGGACTCGACGCCCACGACCAGCGCGAACACTCTCCGGGGATCGAGGACGGGCATCATCGCAGCGCCTCACCGATCCGGTCGTACACCGAGGCGATCTTCCAGTACGCGCTGTGCGAGACGGGGAAGGGCTGGCGGCTGCGCACTTCGTGATCGGTCACCCGGGGGTCGCCGTGGAAGACGGGCTCGGCCAGGTACGCAAGCAGATCCCGGCGGTCGTAGACGTTCAACCAGGCCGGGAAGCCGGGCGGCAGGGAGGCGTCGGGCGGCAGGCCGGGGAGGGCGCCGAGTTCGTGGAGGAAAGGAGCCTGGGAGCCGACGGTGACCAGCAGCCTTACCGGTAACGGCTGTCGGCGGACGGCAGCCATGGCGAGAGTGTCCACGAGGGCGATGCCGCCGAGGCTGTGACCGATCACGACGGGCGGCTCCTGGCCCAGGCGGATGGTCTGCGCCAGATGGTCGCGGAGCGGGCCGCCGTGCGCCTGGTAGCGCAGGATGTCACCGATCACGGCCGCCCCGTCCGCGGTGAACCGGCCCCGCTTGCGGTCCAGCACGGACTGAGGAGTCCAGCGCAGCCCCAACTGGAGCAGCACGCCTGCCGCACGCAGTGCGGGGCCGCGCGCCGTACCGCCGATGCGGCTGCTCAGGAGGTCGACCATCCGGTCCCGCTCGGCGCCGGTGCACACCACCGTGTCCCCGGCAGCGGCCAGCAGGAGGGCGACGGCGGCCCGGCTCGCGGCCGTGCCGAGTTCGCCCGCGGCAGGCTGGTCCCGGGCGGCCGCGCATGCCTCGCGCAACTCGTCGGAGTCGGTGAGCGCGGTCAGCGCGTCGTCGTAGCCGTCGACGAGACCCGTGTCCTCGAGCAGCCGGACCAGTTCGTCGTCGGAGGCGCTGGGGGAGCCGGGGGAGCCGGAGGCGCTGGGGGAGTCGGAGGAACCGGAGAAGCCGGAGGAGTCGGAGGAGCCGGAGGAACCGGAGGAGCCGGAGGAGCCGGAGGAGTCGGAGGCGCTGGGGGAGCCGGGAGAACCGGGGGAGCCGGGGGAGCCGGGGGAGCCGGAGGAGAGGTACCGGGGAAGCTTTCGGAGACGGTCGGCGACCCGGTCGCCGGGCGACTGCACGCCTGGCATCCCGAGGCCGTCGTCCTCGGTGCCCAGGGCGGCGAGGACCCGCAGTTCGCAGAACGGGTCGGTGAGAAGCAGCAGCCACTCGGCGGCATCCGCCTCCTCGGGGTCGACGCCGCCACGCACGGTCGCCGTTCCCGGGACGGAGGCCCCGCCCGCGCCGAGTGTCGCTCCGAAGGCGTCGCCCCAGTAACACGGTTCGACGTCCGCATCCGGGAAACGTTCGGACAGCCCGTGGCGGACCCACCGGAACAGCTCGTCGAAGCGCTCCTGCCGCACTCCGGTCCCATGGACGAAGACGAACCGCATATGGATCCCCCAGCTGGCCGTTCGGCTGTAGGGAGGATAGGTGCAGAGACGTCCCCGAGGTGCCGGTTCGCCCAAGTCCGGCTCGCTTCCGCGGGGGTGCCTGTCCTGCAGGGCTGCCGGCGGCTTCTTCAGGGGCTATTCGGGGCGGTCGAAGACTTTCGCCTTGTGTGCTCGCCAGCGTTCCGTCATGGCCGCCAGTTCGCCCTCGATGAACTCGAAGAAGGCGAGGGTCTCCGCCAGCCGGCGGCCGGCCGGGGTGTCGGGGCCGAGGGACTCGGTGCCGTCGCGGAGGGCGTCCTCCCAGCGTCTGAGGACGGCCTCCCGGTTGGTGAGGGCCTCGTACCACTGGTCGGCGTGCACCCGGTAGCGCTCGCGCCGTGAACCCGGCTCGCGCTCGCGGGAGACCATGTGGACCTGGGAGAGGTAGCGCACCGCACCGGACACGGCGGCGGGACTGATCTTCAGCTGTTCGCCCAGTTCGGCGGAGGTCAGCACGCCCTGGTCGGAGGCGAGCAGCGCGCCGAACACCCGGGCGGGCATCCGGGCCATGCCTGCCTCGACCAGCTGCGCCGCGAAGGACTCGACGAATCTCGACACCGCTTCCGGGTCCCTGGGCTCGCTCATGCCGCCATCCTATGCAGACTTCATGAGATTCTTTAACTTCACAAATTTCTGAAAGAAGCGTACGTTCGGCGCCATGACGAAGGCAATCACCGTCTCCGGACTGCACAAGTCCTTCGGCGGCACCCACGCGCTCGACGGCCTGGACCTGGAGGTGGAGGCCGGTGAGGTGCACGGCTTCCTCGGGCCGAACGGTGCCGGGAAGTCCACCGCCGTCCGCGTGCTGCTCGGGCTGCTGCGGGCCGACTCCGGAGCGGCCCAGGTGCTGGGCCGGGACCCGTGGGCCGACGCCGTCGCACTCCACCGGCACCTCGCCTACGTCCCCGGCGACGTCACCCTGTGGCGCAACCTCTCCGGCGGCGAGGTCATCGACCTGTTCGGCCGGCTGCGCGGCGGGCTCGACCCCCGGAGACGGGCCGAGCTGATCGAGCGGTTCGAGCTCGACCCGGCCAAGAAGGGCCGCACCTACTCCAAGGGCAACCGGCAGAAGGTCGCCCTGGTCGCCGCCTTCGCCTCCGACGCCGACCTGCTCGTCCTGGACGAGCCGACCTCCGGCCTGGACCCGCTGATGGAGGAGGTCTTCCGGCACTGTGTGACCGAAGCCCGCGAACGCGGCCGTACGGTCCTGCTCTCGTCCCACATCCTCAGCGAGGTGGAGGAGCTGTGCGACCGGGTCAGCATCATCCGCAAGGGCCGGACCGTCGAGACCGGCTCGCTGGCACAGCTGCGGCATCTGACCCGCACCAGCGTCACCGCCGAGCTGGCGGGACCGCCCGACGGGCTCGCGCGGCTGCCCGGTGTGCACGGCCTCGACGTCCGGGGGCACCGGGTCCGGCTCCAGGTCGACACCGACAAGCTGGACGCCGTACTGCGCTCGCTCGGTGCATCAGGGGTGCGCTCGCTGACGTCGACACCACCGACGCTGGAGGAGCTGTTCCTGCGGCACTACCAGGACGACCCGAGCGGAGCCGCGCGATGACCGTCCTCACTCTCCCTTCGCGGGCCGGCGGTTCGCGTCCGTCGGCCGGGACCGGCACCCTGCTGCGTCTGGCGCTCCGCCGCGACCGGGCGACGGTCCCGGTCTGGATCGGCGTGAACGCCCTGATGGTGCTGTCCATGCCGAACACGCTCAAGGGCCTCTACGGCACGGCCGCCGAACGCGCCGGGCTCATGCGCCAGATGGACACCAACGCCGCCCTGCGCGCGATGACCGGGCCCGTCCTCGGCGACTCCTACGGCGCCCTGACCGCCTGGCGTGCGGGCCTGTACGCCGGGCTGCTGGCCGCTGTGATGAGCCTGCTGATCGTCGTACGGCACACCCGGGACGAGGAGGAGAGCGGCCGCCAGGAACTGATCTCGTCCGCGCCGGTCGGCCGGCGCGCACCCCTGACGGCCGCGCTGCTGACGGCGGCCGCGGCGAACGCCCTGCTCGGGCTGCTGGTCGCGGTGGGGCTCTCGGCGCAGGGCGCCACCGGGGCACTGGCGTTCGGGCTCGGTGTCGCCGGGCTCGGGACGGTCTTCGCGACGACGGCCGCGATCCTCGCCCAGGTCACCGAGAGCGCACGGCTCGCGCGCGGGCTCACCTCGGCGGTACTGGGAGCCGCGTTCGTGCTGCGCGCGGCGGGCGACTCGGCGACCGCCGACGGCTCGTCGGTGCTCACCTGGCTCTCCCCTCTCGGCTGGCTGGAGAACCTGCGGCCGTACGCCGGGGAACGGTGGTGGGTGCTGCTGCTGTTCGCCGGAGCGGTCCTGCTCCAGAGCCTGGCCGCCTACGGGCTCGCCGGGCGCCGCGACATCGGCATGAGCTTCCTGCCCACCCGGCCGGGCCCGGCCACCGGCCGCCTCGGCACCGCGGGCGCGCTCGCCCTGCGGCTCCAGCGGGGCGCCCTGGCGGGCTGGAGCGCCGCCTTCCTGGTCGCCGGGACCGTCTACGGCGCGATGGCGGACGGCGCGGCGGACCTGGTCGGCGGCAACGACCGAGCGCGCGAGATCTTCGAGCGCATGGGCGGCCGGGCGGGCCTGACGGACACGTTCCTGGCGGCGACGGCCGGCTTCTTCGGCCTGGTCGCCTCGCTGTACGTCGTCGCCTCCGTGCTGCGCCTGCACGGCGAGGAGACCTCCGGCCGGGCGGAACCGGTCCTGGCCGCCTCCGTCGGCCGGATCCGCTGGGCGGCCGGACACCTGCTGATCGCCTTCGGCGGCAGCGCGGTCGTCCTGCCGGCGGCCGGCACGGGCCTCGCCCTGGGGCACGGCCGGGAAGCGGCGGGTGTGATCGGCGCCTGCCTGGTCCAGCTCCCCGCGGTCTGGCTCGTCGGCGGCCTCGCCGTCCTGCTGTACGGCCTCACGCCCCGCGCGGCGACGGCCGCGTGGGCCGTGGCTGGGGCGGTCCTGCTGCTCGGCTGGATCGGCCCGGCCCTCGACGTGCCTCAGCCGGTCATGGATCTCTCCCCCTTCGGGCATCTGCCGAAGCTGCCGGGCGGCTCGATGGAGTGGGGGCCGGTCGCCGCGCTGACCGCGATCACCGCCGCGCTGGTGGCCACGGGGCTGGCCGGCCTGCGACGACGGGACCTGATGAGCGGCTGACCTCGCCGACCGGCCTCCGAGGCCGGTTCCTCCGGCTCCGGACCACGAAGCCGGAGCGCTGCCAGGCGAAGGGTGCGACGCCTCGGCCGTCGTCGGCCGCTCCGGTCCGGTCGCGGCCGGCAGCTGTCGGCCGCGACCGGGCGGGACGGAATGCGCCGTCCCTTCGCAGGCGCTTCGGCCGGCGGGGCCTGTCACCCGGTCCGGCCGTCCACCGCGGAACGATCAGGGGCGCACGAAGCAGTTCATGATCTTTGTGACACCCGCAAGGGCGGCCCCGACACCCGTGACCCCCTTGGCCTCCTGGGCCTTCACCCAGGAAGCCTGCACCTCGCGGTACTCGGTGACGGTTCGCCAGCGCTCCAGCTCGTCGGGGCCGAGGACGTGCACGTTCGCGCCGGACCGCCGCAGTTCCTCGACCTGGGTGTCGAAGCTGCTCTCCATCACCGCACCCAGGGCCCGGTAGGAGGTTTCGACGGCCCGCCTGATGGCCTGCCTGTCGTTCTGCGGGAGCCCGTTCCAGACGTCCTTGTTCATCGCGACGGGGTAGACGTGTCCCAGCCACAGCTCCTTCGCGATCAGGACGTCGGGGGCGGCGTCCTGGACGTTCAGCAGGTACCCGTCGTCGACGTTCACCATGACGCCGTCCAGCGTCCCCGCCGCCAGGGCGTCGAGGACCGGCTGCCCCCAGGGAACGGACGCGGGGGTGGCGCCGGCATTGACCAGGAAGTCCCTGTGCCAGAAGCTGGAGGACCGCCATGTGCCGCCCCGCAGGCCGTCCAGGCCGGGCAGGGGCGGGGCGCTGAAGAACGCGGCAGGGTACCCGGTCCCGAAGTACACATGGACGGCGTTGTTCTTCTCCGGTTCCGCCGGAAAAGCCGGTACCTCGGCGTGGACGCGGCGGAAGAACTCGATCTGGCTGCGTCCGGTCGGGCCCAGGGGGAAGCTCTTGAAGATCTGGTGCAGCGGCAGTCGGTCGGCCGTGTATTCCGGCACGACGGTGGCCATGTCCGTGCCCCCGGGTTCACCGACCGCACGCAGGGCGTCGAAGGAGCCGGCGATCTCGCCGTCCCAATGCGCCTCGATCTTCAGGCGGCCGTTCGATTCTCGCTCGATCGCCGGGAAGACGACGTCCTTGAGGAATCGGGTTCGCGTCTCACCCGGCGGTCTGTGGTCGGAGTACGTGAGGATCCTGGGCGTGGTCTGCCCGCGTGTGGGACTGCGTTCGGCAGTGCGAGGGCGGAAGCGGCCCCGGCCGCCGACGCCAGGAAAAGTCTCCGGCCGAGGCCGTCGCCGACGAATCTTCTGCTGTCTTCGTTCATGGACGTCTTCTCCGCTCGCCGTTGAGGGTCGCCTGTTATAACGGTCGGCATACCGAGACTGCCCCCTGTTATGACAGGCACGACCGGGACCATACCCGCGTGCTCTTCGGGGAGTCAGTGCCCGAACCGGAGTGTGATCTTCCTTGCGTCCGGGTGTCCGGGGTTGCGCCGGCCGCTCGGACTCTGCGTCGGCCGCGGCTCCTCCCGCCCGGCCGGTCGTCACCCAATCGCGCCGGGATCCCGGTCGGGCGGAGACGGCTCGGCGAACTTTCCCGCAATGGAGTTCCGCGGTGTCGCAGGTCCGGCCGAGATGATGCGGGCGCCCGAGGGCCTGCCGGTCGTCAAGGTGCTGTTCTCACGGCTGGAGTCGGGGCGCGGCGCACCGGCAATACGCTCCCGGGCCCCTTTCCGAACGCTTTCCGAACAGGGCCGACAGGCGCGAGGCGGCGGCCGGGTCCCGGGTGCGGCGGTTCTTCCGTGGCTGCTATGCGAGCCAGAGCGAGCCGCGCCGATGACGAGCCGGAGAAATGTCCACCGCGTCCGCGGCATCGCGTGCGAGTTCGTCGGCGGAGGAACGCACGAGCCCCAGGAGGGTTCCTGCCCGAGCCCGCAGCCGCTGCCGCGCCCGGCGTTCCTCCACCGCGGACCACCGGGCGACGGAGCGGTCCCGCTGGTATCGGGCGAACGAGCGGACATGCACCGCACGGCGGACCGTACGCGGCCGGGGCCTTCTGGACTCCCGTGCCGCATCGGCGAAGCTGCGTGCGCTGTACCTGAGGTCGTGGAGAACCACGGAACGCCAGGGGCTTCCTGACGCGTGGTCGTACACACTCCGGCTGCGCGAAGAACGAAGATGGTGGGCGGTGCGTGTCATGGGCCTCCGTTCGCGGCAACCGCCAGGCAGCTCCTGGCGCGCCGCCTGAAGCCCGTCGCCCCTGGAGCCGACTCACCGGCAGGCGGCCGGTTCATGCCTGGAACTCGGTGAGGTCGATGGCGTGAACGTGCAACGGGTAGCCGTACACCGGGTGCGTCGTCTCCCGCTCGGGCGTCATGCCGAGCTTGCGGATGACGTTCTCGGAGGCGTTGTCCCCCATCCGGTTGATGCTGATGACGCGGTCCAGGCCGCGGTCCTGGAGAGCGAACTCCAGTGTGGCGTGGGCGGCTTCGGAGGCGTATCCCTGGCCCCAGAACTGTGAGCCGATCCGCCAGCTGACCGCCACGGCGGGCATCACCTCCGGGAGGAACTCGGGCAGGGACAGTCCCGCGAAGCCGATCAGTTCACCCGAGGCCAGCAGCTCGACGGCGAAGAGTCCGAAGCCCTCCTCGTCCCACTCCTCCTCCCACCGCTCGATGTCCTCGGCCGTGCGGTCCAGGTCGTGCGCCGAGCCGTCGTCGATCCAGCGCATGACCCGTGGGTCCGTGTTGATGTCCGCCATCGGCGCGAGGTCGTCGTCGTGCCAGGCACGCAGGAGGAGGCGGGGGGTGCGGATCTCGGTCATACGCCCATCCTGCCGAAGACAGGGGCACCATCCATAATCCGGCGCCCGCACCCGCCCCGGCCCCGGTCAGCGCTGCGGGATGGCCGCCTCGGCCGCGGCCTTGATCCGGCGGCCGAACGCGTCGGCGTCCTTGCGGGCCGCGGCCAGGGCCAGGCCCACGAGGAGCTTGCCCAGGCCGTGGCCCTCCAGGACGTTGAAGATCCGGACACGGGTGCCCCCGCCCGGGAGCGAGGAGAGTTCGTAGCCGCCTTCGCGTGCCGTCACGATGTTCTTGGAGACCTCGGCCCACCGGATCGTCGAAGGGGCGTCGAGAGCGGTGATCCGGAACTCCCGGCCGGTCTTCATCCCGGCGTCCTTGACGGTGCTCCGGAAGACGGTGCCCACGGCGGTCGGGGCGTCGGGGACCCGCTCGATCCTGAGGACCCGGGGGCTGAACTGCGGATCGTTGCGTCCGTCGGCGAGGTAGGCGAAGACCTCCTCGACGGGCCGGTCGACCTCGACGATCGCTTCGAACTGTCCTGACATGGGCACTCCTGATCGGTCGGGTGATCGGCCGAGCCGCCGTCCGCGTTCTCGCCCGCGCCCGCGCGAGGAACGCGCCGTGCCGCCCGTCCTGCCGTAGCGGCATGGTGACCTTACGCGACCGCCGGGGGTTTCGCGCGGCAGGCGGCGAAAGGAGTCCGCCCTCGGCCGGGGCCCGGGTGCCGCCGCGTCCCGGTGGAACTGCGTGCGCCGGTGGAGGCCGGACGCGGATCACGGCACGCGGGAGTGCGGCCCGGCGGTGATGCGGCCCTCCCGCCCTCGGCGCGCTCCGCTCAGGGGCTGCTCTCCCGGACGACGAGATCGACGGCGGCGTGCGGACCGCCCTCGGCGAAGGCGGCACGCTGGAGGTCGGCGCCGGTGCCCCGGCGCAGGAGACGATGGACCAGGGCGGTGACCTCCCGCGTGTCGCCGGACTCCTCCAGCGACGCGGCGGTGTGCCGCAGAAGCTCATAGAGCACGTCGCCCGCCCTGCGCACGGTGCCGCCCGGGTCGATGAGGGTGCCGCTCAGCCCGTGGCGGGCCGCGTGCCACAAGGACGCCTGCAACAGCTCCGGCGCACAGCCGACGACGGCCGCACCGGCGGTCGCCTCGGCGAGAGCCGTCTCCACCAGCGCCCGGACGACACCGGCGAGCATGACCGCGTCGTCGGCGAACAGCTGCACGTCGGGGCAGCGCACTTCGACGGTGGGATACCGCTCCGAGAGCCGCGCCTGCCAGTAGAGCTGCCCACGGTCGGATATCAGCCCGCACTCCAGCAGGTGTTCCACACGCCGCTCGTAGTCCTCGACGTCCCGGAAGGCCGGAGGCAGCCCGGCGACCGTCCAGCGGCCGAAGACGACGGTGCGCCAGCTGGCGAAGCCCGTGTCGTGGCCGTCCCACAGCGGAGAGTTGGCCGACATGGCCGTCAGAGCGGGCAGCCACAGCCGCAGCCGGTTGAGCACCTGCACGCCCGCCTCGCGGCCGGGCACGGCGACATGGACGTGCATGCCGTTCACGAGTTGCTCCGCGACCAGCTGGGGCGCCTGCACGGCCATGGCCCGATAGCGGGCGTGATCGGTGACGGCCGGGGCGCGCTGCGTGTCGTGCAGCGGGGGTGTCGCGGTGGCCGCGATGCGGCAGCCGTGTGTCTCGGCCGCCGAGGCCATGGCGTGCCGCAGCCGCAGCAGGTGCCCTCCTGCCTCGTCCAGGCTGTGGCACACCGGGGTGGCGACCTCGACCTGCGCCTGGAGCAGCTCGTCCTGCACTTCCTGCCCGCCGGTCAGCCGCCCCAGGTCGGCGGCCGTCCTGACCTTCTCCGCGAAAGGCACCGGCAGGCCCGTGACCGGATCCAGCAGCAGGTATTCCTCTTCGACGCCGATCGTCGCCATGGGCCGCCCTTCACTCGGTTCGCCACCGTGCTGCCCTGACCACGAGAGCCGGTCACGGCGGGACGTGATCTGCTGACTGCGCGAGAGGCCCAGCCCGTCGCCGCTCCGAGTCCCCTTCCCGGCGCACGGCAAAACGCAGGCCGGGCACGATCCGGCCCGCGGACACGGCCGGCTTCGCCCGGGAGCGGGAAGGCACGGGCGGCCCGGGTGGCGTCCAGGCCGCGGCGGCCCGGGGCCGCGGGGCGAACGCGGGACGGCGGCAGGTGAAGACCGGACGGAGCCGGTCGTCGCGCACGGGCCCTCCTCCGCGAACGGGCCGGGGGCGGACAGCCAGGCGGCCTCGGCGTGCCGGGCTGTCCGGGCGGACTCGCGGCGCATCCGGCCGGTACCCGGTCGCGGGCGGCGGTGATGATCCGTCCGGCAGGGCCGGACGGCACCCCTGTGCACGGCCGGTGCTGTACGGCCGTGGTGAAGGCGTTCCGGACGGCTTCACCGGAGAGATCGGTGTCCCCGAGGAGGCGGACCAGGGCGATGTCATCCCTCGGCCGGTCCAGGACCCGGTGCGGGGCCGCGAACGGGCGCACCTCGACGGGCAGGGCTGCGGCCGGGGCGGCCTCGCGCGCCGTTCCAGGCCGGCGTGGCTGCACACCCAGGCGAGGAACGCCGGGTCGCCCTGCCCACGGCCGACGCCCTCTCCGGCCGGCCGCCGACGCTCGTGAGGGGCGAGATCACGCAGGTGCCCGGAGGTCTTCGGATCACGGGGCGCAAGGCCCTCGGTCACGAGGACACGGAAGGGCACCCGCTGAGCTCCTCCCCGGCCGGGGCTCGCCCGGCGTCCCGGACCTCACCACGCTGCCCGACCGCTCCGCGCAGCCGGTCCTGCCTCCTCCGCGGTGGCCCTCATTCCCCGAGGGTGGCGACGGCGTCCTCGTAACCGCCGGTCGGCGGCGCGGTGTCGGGCCCGTACACGAGGTGCAGCACGCCGGTGGTGAACGTCTCCGACCTCAGCAGCTTCAGCGGGATCGAGGGCTCGCCCTCGTCGAACAGGCGCATGCCCTTGCGTACGGCGACGGGGTGGACGAGGAGGCGCAGTTCGTCGAGGAGGCCCGCGGCCAGCAGCTGCCGGACGACGGAGACCGAGCCGCTGAGCGCGATGTCGCCGCCCGGCTCGTTCTTCAGCGCGGCGGCGGTCTCGGCGACGTCGCCCCCGGCCTGCTCGGAGTTCCGCCACCGCAGGTCGAGCGGACGGCGTGAGAACACGATCTTGCGCAGGTCGCCGAGCTGCTTGGCGAAGCCCGTGTCCTGGCCCCCGGCGGCCTCCCGCTCGGGCCAGGCGCCGGCGAAGCTGTCGTACGTCCTGCGGCCGAAGAGCAGGATCTCCGTGGTGTTCATGTCCGCGCTGACGGCGGCTCCCATCTCGTCGTTGAAGTAAGGGAAATGCCACTGATCGGGCGCCTCGACGACGCCGTCGAGCGAGATGAACAGACTGGCGACGATCTTCCGCGGCATGGTGTCCTCCGTATCCGGTGCAGGTACCGGATACGACCGTGCCACCCACCGGAAGTCATCGGTGGGCGGCACGCGGACGGTTCGCCGAACGGCGTGTCCGGCCGAGCGGATTTCGTCGAAGTCGCCGACCGGTCGGTTCGTCGCCCGCCGCTACGCCGCCTTCGGCCAGAGTGTCGTCTCCATCTGCATGAAGGCGGCTTCGGCCGGAGTCACACAGTCCGGAGTCACACAGCGGGGCCCTTGCCGGGCAGGGAAGGTGATTCCTTTCATCCCTGCTCCGGCTTCGGCTGTGTACCTCGACAAAGGTCTCTCACCTCACTGACGAGCCGGTCGACGGCCCTGTCCGCGAGGAGAACCGAGATGACGACGGCTCCCGGGCGGCCCGCGCAGCCGGTCCTCGCCTGTGGTGAGGTGCGCACCTGCCTGCTGCCGTCGTCCCGGGCGCTGGACGGCCGGGCCGCCGCCCGACTGCTCAGGCTGCGCGCCGACGAACCCGTCCTGGTCTCCGAACGGCCCGTCATGTACGCCCGCTCCCCGGAGGTCCTGACCGGAGTGGACTGCCGGCTCCCCACCTCCAACGGCGCGGCCGTCCGGGCCGTCGGCACCGTCGTCGCCCGCGCCGCACTCACGGAGGGCCGTGTTCTGCAGGCCGGCGCCTACTTCGGCGCCCCGGCCACCGGCCCCGAGACCCGCCGCCCCTGGGGTCACCACCTCGCCCGGCCGGGCGAGGTCGAACCCGTCGGGAAGCTGCCCGAGCAGGTCACCGCGGAAGGTGTTCTGCGCGGCCCCGGGCGCGGTGAGCTGGATCTCGGGACGATCGCCGAAAGTCCGCTCACGCAGGTGATGCACCATCCGCTCCTCGACCGCAAGGTGCCGCTGAAGTCCCGGCGCACGGACCTTCGCTGGGTCGCTCGACGAGGCCCCGCCGACGAGAAACCGTCCCTGGAACGCTTCACCCTGGGCGAGGGCGGGCTGCGCACCGTGGAGCTTCGCCTGCCGCAGGCCGTCCCCGCCGCCGCGGCGGCGGGCCTGTGCGAGGATCTCGCCCTGCACGACTGGCTGCTCACGACGGTCGTGCACCTGGTGGACAAGGGCGGCCCGGCTCTGCCGGCCGTCGAGCACCTGCTGCATCTGTGGATGCCGCGCTCCCATGTGGACCCCGTGCTGAGCCCGCTGTGGGACGTGCTGGAGCACTCTCCGGGATTCAGCCGCCAGTGGCAGAACCTCGTTCAGCGGATTCGCGACCAACTGGCCGTCCGGACGGCGCGGTTGCTGCAGCAGCGGCCGGACACGACTGCCGGCCCGGCACAGTGATCGGCGTTCCGGGGTTTCCCGCCGCATCGCGATATCGCACGGCGATCTCCTGATCTCCTGATCTCCTGATCTCCGGACACCGCCGCGCGGGCCGGCCCGGCCGCCTTCGCCGGGCCGGGACCCCGTCGGTCTCTGAACGGACCGAGCGTGGACAGGGCCGCAACGACACGTCATCCGGGCAGAGACATGCACATCGTCGTGCCGGACCTTCGTGCCACCCGCCACGAGCTCCCCGACTCCGTTGCTCAGCAGGTTCGTTGACACACCCCGAACTCCATGCTTCGATCCGGTCATGACTCCGCCGGAGCCTCTGACCCGTCGCCGCGCCGTGGACCTCGTCCGCGTGGCCGCCGCGCTGTGTCGGCTCCCCGGCTGACCGGCTGACCGGCTCTCCCGCGGTTCCCTTCCCCGACGGCCGCGCCGTGCGACGCTGTCGGTGTCCGCGGACCTGCCGTGCGTCGGCTGCCGCGCCCTGCCCGGACCCTCTTCCCCCTCCTCGTACGACGGGACTGCCATGTCTGCTGCCGGCTCCGCCGCCCACCACGAGACCGCCTACGATCGCCGCAGGCTGCGCCAGTGGCTCGCAGGGGAGGCCAGATCGGACGGGGTCACACGACGCCGGCTGCTGACCCTGCTGGCCGCGACCGCCGCCGCCACCGCGCTCCCCGCGAGGGATCCGGCCCACGCCGCCGACTCGCCGATCGTCAAGCCGTTGCCGCCCGAGTGGTTCGTCCCACGCGGCACCAACGCCGAGACCCGCTGGGAGGCGCTGCGCGGAACCGGCCACCACACCCCCAACGCCTTGTTCTTCGTCCGCAACCACACCGCGACGCCCGTCCTGGACGCCGCCGACTGGCGGCTGCGGCTGTGGGGTGACGGGCTGCGCGGCACGCCCGCCGAGGACAAGCCGGTGGAGTTCGGGTACGACGATCTGCGCGCCCTGCCCGCCGTCACGCGCACCGCGTTCGTCGAGTGCGCCGGAAACGGCCGCAGCCACTACACGACGCAGCAGGGCCAGACGGTCACCGGCACCGCGTGGACGCTGGGCGCGGTCGGCGTCGCGCGCTGGCGCGGGGTGCGCCTGGCCGACGTACTGCGCAGGGCCGGGCTGTCCCCGTACGCCGTGGACGTGCAGCCCCGCGGCCTCGACGCCGAGTACATCAGCGGCGGCGAGAGCCTCGGCCGGGTGCGCCGCCCGCTGCCCCTGGCGAAGGCACTGGACGACGTACTGCTCGCGTACGAGATGAACGGCGAGCCGCTTCCGTACGACCACGGCCACCCGGTGCGGGTGCTCGTGCCCTCGTGGGTGGGGATCGCCTCGATCAAATGGGTCGGCGACATCGAGGTGTCGGCGCAGCCTCTGTACTCGCCGTGGAACACCACCTTCTACCGGCTGTTCGGCCCCGCCCACCCGGCGGAGGGCAGCGCGCCGCTGACCCGGCAGACGGTCAAGAGCGCCTTCGAGCTGGCGAGCGGCGCGACGTTCCGCGCGGGGGAGAGGCAGGTGCTGCACGGCAGGTCCTGGTCGGGCGCGGGTGCCGTCGCGCGGGTCGACGTCAGCACCGACGGCGGGGCGAACTGGAGGCGGGCCCGGCTTCACGACCGGCCGCGCTCCGGCACCTGGACCCGTTGGTCCCTCCCCTGGACGCCGCACACACCGGGCCCGGCACACTTGCTCGCCCGCGCCGCGGACACGGCGGGCCGCACACAGCCGGACACCGCTGTCCTCAACACGCAGGGCTATCTTTTCGACGCGCAGGTGCGGCACCCGGTGACCGTGCTGTGACACCGGTGCGCCGGCCTCCTCGTGCGCCGCGGTGCCGCCCGGCCGGGCGGCACCGGTCCTGCCGCAGATCCGAGCGCCTGACCGGCGTCGTGACGGCGAACCGGTCTGCTTCGAGGCGTCGGCTCGTTCACGGCGGACGGGGACGTCAGGTGGCGGAGCGGGGCTGTGTCCAGGCTTCGAGGTCGCTCAGGGCCGCGGTGAAGTCGCCGAGCATCGGGCGCAGACGGTCCCGGTCGAGTACGACGAGGCCGTCGGTGTGCGCACCACCAGGGACCACGAGGTAACGGTGCAGGCGGGCGCGGCCTGCGTCGGCGACCATACGGGCGTAGACGTCACCGAAGGCGGTCGGCGGGGTGAGGGCGTCGAGGCTGCCCTGGACACTGATGAGCGGACGCCGGATGTCTCCGGTGAGTGCGATGCGTTTCACGGCCCTGTGCACTGCGCGGGGCCGGGAGGCGAAGTCGTAGTCGGTGTCGCAGCCCGCCCCGGTGCCTTCGGGGCAGAGCGGGGTGCCTGCCTGGACGGGTCCGTCGTAGCCGGGGTCGAACTCCTCGCGGATCACCCGCTGGAGGAGGTCCCACTGGTTGCCGTGGTGCCACTCCCACTGGCGCTCGGACCCTTCGGGATAGCCGGCGGCGAGCATGGCGGCGTGGGCGGAGCTGTCGCCCTCCTCGAAGCGGGGGTAGGCGCGCAGGGCCGGAGGGAGGGTGGCGAGCAGACCTCCGTCGGCGGTGAAGGTGAGGGCGTTCCAGTCCAGGCCGCCGGTGTAGAGACCGGGACGGTGTTCGAGCTGCCAGCGGACGAGGTAACCACCTGCGGAGAGACCGGCGGCGTAGGTGGAACGCGGAGCGCGACCGTAGTGCCGGGCGGCCACCCGCTTGGCGGCTGTGGTGAGTTGGGTGACTCTGCGGTGCCACTCCATGACGGCGTCGCCGGGGCGGCGCCCGTCCTTGTAGATCTCGCGGCCGGTGTTCCCCTTGTCGGTGGCCGCGTAGGCGTAGCCCTTCGCCAGGACGTGGTCGCCGATGATGCGGTCGTTGGCGTACTGCTCGCGCAGTCCCGGCGGCCCGGCCACGACGAGGCCGCCGTTCCAGTGGTCGGGCAGCCGTATGACGAACTGGCTGTCGTGGTTCCAGCCGTGGTTGGTGTTGGTCGTGGAGGTGTCGGGGAAGTAACCGTCGACCTGGATGCCGGGGACCCCGGACGGGGTCGTGGTCCCGGGGGCTTCCAGACCCGCCCAGTCGGCGGGGTCGGTGTGCCCGGTGAGCCGCGTGCCCGTGGTGGTCAGATCGGTGAGGCGGGCGGTGACGGTGTGCTCGGCGCCGGGGACCGGTACGTCGGCAGGGCCGGTTCGGGCGGCCGCCGGAGCGGCCAGGACGGACGCCGTCAGCAGGGGTGCGACGGCCAGGAGACGCAGATGCATGGGTCCTCATCTCGTACGGGGTGACGCCGAAGAACCTAGGAACGGCAGGTCATCGTGGAGAAGTACGAGAAGGCACGGACGGGCGGCACCGGAGGGCACATGACCTTCGGCCACACTTCGCGCACCCGTCGGCCGCCGGGCGGAGACGTCGCCGCTCCCGCGTACGCTGCTGGGACCGTGCATGCGCAGGAGATTCCGAGGAGGCCCGATGCCGCGTCCCGTGCCCTGGATGTCCGCGCTGCTGTACGGGGTGGTGCTGGCCGGGGGGCTCCACCACGCCGCGATCGGTCCGGGTCCTGATGCGCGCACGGCCGCGTTCACCGTGCTGCTGGGCGCGCTGGCGGTCCTCGACGGGCGGGGGTGGCGGATCCCGGAGGGCGCCGTGTTCGCCCTCAGGGCCGTTCTGCTCTGTGCGGTGGCGGCCGTCGACGACTCCGGGCTCTCACGCGTGCTGTTCGTGCTGATCCCGTTCCTGGGGTACTTCGCGTTCGGGCCGGCGGCCGGGATCGCGCTGGGCGCGGGCTGTGTCGCCCTGCTGGTGGGCGCGTTCACGCTGTGGGTGCCGGACTGGGAGATGCGCGCCGAGTACGTCTCGGACCTGCTGATGTTCGCCCTGGGGGTCGTGCTGGCGCTGGTGACGGCGGCGGTGGCCGTGCGGGAGCAGCAGGCCCGCGACCGGCTGGAGAGCACCCTTGCGCAGGTGGCACGGTTGTCGGCGGCCGGTGAGCGCAACCGGCTGGCCCGCGAGATCCACGACAGTCTCGGACACCATCTGACCGCGATCGGCATCCAGCTGGAAAAGGCGGAGGTCTTCGCCGCGCTCGATCCGGCAGGCTCCGCACAGGCCGTGTCGCACGCCCGCTGGTCAGCGAACCGGGCACTGGAGGAGGTGCGGGCCTCCGTGCGTGCCCTCGGCCCCGAGGCGGAGTCCGAACCGGCCGGTCTCTCCCGGACGCTGGCCGATCTCGTCCAGCATCTGGAGGGCGGAGGCCGCCGGATCTCCCTGGACGTGTCGGGCACCGAGCGGCGGCCGCTGCTGGTGCTGTACCGGGCGGCGCAGGAAGGGCTCACCAACGCCTGCCGGCACTCCGGCGCGGCCGAGATCGGTCTGACGGTCCGCTACGACGACCAGGGGGCACGTCTGTGCGTCACGGACGACGGCGGCGGACTGGGCGGGGCCGCGGAGGGCTTCGGCCTGACCGGACTGCGTGAGCGGGTCCGGCTGGCCGGCGGGACGGTGGACCTGCGCAGTTCGGACCGAGGCACCGTCCTCAGGGTGGAGGTGCCGTGGTGACCGGACCCGCGCCGGAGGCGCCGGATGTACGTGTGCTCGTGGTCGACGACCAGGACCTCGTCCGCGAGGGCGTCGCCGCGCTGCTCGGCGTCCAGCCCGGCATCGAGGTGGTGGGCAGCGCGCGCGACGGGGCCGAGGCCGTGGAGGAGGCCGAGCGGTGCCGCCCCGACGTGGTGCTGATGGACATCCGGATGCCCGGCATGGACGGGGTGGCCGCCACGGCGCTGCTCCGCCGCCGGCTGCCCGGGTGCCGGATCGTGATGCTGACGACCTTCGACGACGACGAGTACGCGGGCCGGGCGCTGAAGGCGGGAGCGGCCGGTTATCTGCTGAAGAACCTGCCGTCGGCGGACCTCGCCCGTGCGGTCCGTCTGGCGCACGCGGGTGTCGCCCAGTTCGACCAGGGGGTCGTCGCGGCGCTGGCCGCCGGCGTGCCCGCTCCCGAGCTGCTGACGCCCCGGGAGACGGACGTGCTCCGGCTCGTCTCCGCGGGCGCCACGAACAAGGAGATCGCCGCCCGGCTCCACCTGAGCGAGGGCACCGTCAAGAACCACATCTCCCGCGTGCTGAGCCGGCTGGGTCTGCGCGACCGGACCCAGGCCGCGTTGTACGCCCGCGAGAACGGACTGATCTGAGCCGCATCCCCGGACCGCATCGCCTTGGGCCTCTTCACGGCGCGACGACGCCGGCGCCGTCCGCGGGCGTCCAGGGGGAATCGGAGTCGCCGGGTCCGTCACGTGCCAGGGTGGGACGACGACCCGAGGGCTCCACGTACGGTGCGGACACGGGAGGTTCGGACGAGATACGTCCAGAACTGCGACGGCACCGCCGTAGGACCGGACGCGGTCTGCCTGGGCGGCACCGGCAGGGTCGGCGCCTACGACCTCCGCACCGGGACGTTCCTCTGGGAGTGAAGTCCGCCGACAGCGCCCTCCACCCCCCTGCGCGCGGACGGCGGACGTTCAGCGCTCGTCCACGAGGCGCCTTCGGCGACCCGGCCGGGCAGGATCGTCCGACTCGGCCCAGGAGTCATGGACACGGTCCGGCAGGTGCTGCGCCGTCGCGGATCCGCCCGGGCCGCAGAAGCCGGGATGCGCGCCGGCCTTCGGACCGGGGCGGGCCGCGTTCGATGCCGTTCGCACCGGCGTGCACGGGAGCGGCCACGTCTGCCGCTCCCGTGCCGATGAGGTCAGGGCTTGCCGCTGTACACCACACCGGGCAGGTTCCGGGCCGTGGATCCCCACACCTGTTCGTACAGAGATGTCTCGCCGGTGAGGGAGTACAGCAGCCAGGCGGTGGTGATGCTTCGGGTGATGTCCTGCTGAGCGGCGCGGGGAATGCCGCCGCTGTCGCAGCCGAAGCCGGAGCTGTCCTCGAAGCCGCAGTGGAACCCGCCTGTGATGACGCGGAGTTGGGCGGGAGCCGGCTTGGCGTCGTACATCTTCTGCTGGTGCTGGGCGACTCCGGCGACGCTGTCGGCGCTTCCGCCGACGAACTGGGCGGGGGCCCTGAGCGTGTTCGAGGCGGCGACGGCGGAGGGGTTGGTCTCCGCCGCCGCCAGTGTGGAGACGCTCTTGACCGCGGGGTTGCGGCCCGCGGCGAGCACCGCCGCGCCGCCGCCCATGGAGTGCCCGGAGACGCCCAGGCTCGCGGTGGCGACCGCACCGGCGAAGCGGGAGCCGCTCGTGGTGTTCTGTGCGGTGAGCCAGGTGAGCGCGGCGTTGAGATCGTCCGCGAAGGCCGAGTGGCTGGGGAACAGCCCGCCTTGCGATGTGGGGGTGACGGTGATGAGGCCCCAGGAAGCGTAGTGCCGGAGCAGGCTCTCGTACTGGGAGATGTTCTGGAAGAAGCCGTGGCCGAACGCCAGCCCGGGGTGGGCGCCGGCCGCGACGGGCGCGTTCGCGCCGGCCGAGGCGCCGGGGTACCAGACACGGGCGCCGTAGGAACGGCCGGACGCCGTCACGGTCACATCGGTGTAGGCCACCGCGTAGGAACCGGGCGCGGACAGATCCGCTGCCGGCGCCGAGACGGCCGGCCGCGCGGATGCGGCAGGGGACAGGGGCGCGGTGGCGGCCATGGTGAACGCCACTGCCGCGATGATCCGTAAGGCTGGGTGGAACATGTGGTCACCCTTTCCGAAGAGGCGTGAGCGGGCGTCGGGCTGGTGCGGAGGGCACCGGCAGCGGTCGCCGGGAGGGGCGGCACCGAGGGCCGGCCCCCGGCGTCGCGGGACGTGAGGGCGGTGCGGGGCGGCGTGCCCGGACGGAGCGGGGAGCTGTGTCAGCCGGTTGTTTCCCCGGCAGTGTCGTGGCGGTCCGCAGCGAAGTCGCCGAGCAGCGGCACGACGAGCCGCCGGAGGTTGTCGCGGCGCACGTGCGCAGGGACGTTCACGAGCGGTAGGGGACCGGCGAGTCCCGGGGTGTGGGTGAGCAGGGCCAGGTGCGGCAGGAGTGCCAGCAACAGCGACAGGAGCACCTCCAGGTCGGCGTCCTCGTCCAGGCCGCCGACAGCGACCGCCTTCTGCAGCAGGGGACGCAGGCTGGAGACGTACAGTTCGTTGACGGGTGTGCGCACCGCGGCCCGGACCGTCGGGTCCATCTCCATGTTGGTGGCGGCCATGACGCCACGTTCCAGCGGGTGTTCGGCGAAGTAGACCAGCCATGCCTCCACCGCGTCGACGAGATGGCCGGCGAAGCCGCGGGTGCCGTCGTAGCCGTCGAGCCACGGGCTCATGTGCTCACGGACCCGATGGGAGGTCTGTTCGGCGACGTACGTGAACAGATCGAGTTTTCCTGCGAAGTACTGGAAGAGCGATCCCTTGGCGACACCCGCCTGGCGGGCGATGACGTTCAGGCTGCCGGTCGAGTAGCCGTGGGTGCCGAACTCGTCCATGGCCGCGGTCAGGACCCTTTCCCGGCGGGCCGGGGACAGGCGGGTCCAGGTGGGTGTGGGCATGACACTCCTGCCGGTGACCGGGTGGTCATGTGACCACCCGGTCATAGTGGGTCCGGCCTGACGCGATGTCAATGCGCCCGCACCGGACGGCGCCGCAGGGGACGGGCGTGGTGGCCGGAGTGCTGCCGCAACCGGAACACTGAGCGGGCGTACGTTCCGGCATCGCGCCGCCGAGGCCGCGGCGCGGCACAGCCTCGCCCCCGAGCCCGCAGGCGCGGTCCGTCACCCCGGGGCGGCCGGCCCCGGGGTGACGGCGGGGGCCGGCCGCCCCGGTCATGCCGTCCCCTTCCGGAGGTCCGGGCGCGTGACGCACGCGGCCTGCTCGTCGGGGAAGGCGACCTCCTCCGTCTTCTTCCGGTCGGTCGGCTCGGCGTCGGAGCCGCGTGCGGAGCAGTTCCCGGTCAAGTACGTGCAGGACGGGCCCGGGCACGTGGCCGGACCGCTGGAAGCCGGTCAGGACGGCGGCCGGGGGAGAGCCTGCGACGGCCCGGCGCTGGGGCCCGTCCCGGACAGGTGCACGATCTCGCCGCCCAGCTCGGGGCGGAACGCCTTGAGCATGGCCGGCTGTGCGCTGACCACCCAGCGGGAGCCGACCAGATAGGTGCCCTGGTACATGCTGAGGGTGTCCAGCCAGATCCTCTGGTACTTCTCCTCGGGGAAGGTCGTGATGAGGTAGTCGCCCGCCTCGGTGTGGCACACGCCCTCGCGCAGCTCGTCCGCGTCGGTGCGGATCTTCACCTTGCAGCCGGTCAGCTCGGCGATCACCTCGACCTTCGCGGGCGCCACGACGCCGGCCACGGGAGCGGACGAGATCGCCGGAGTGCCCTTGTCCGAGGTGTCGGGCCGGCCGGAGCCGCAGGCGGTGGCGAGGAAAGCGAGCGCGAGGCCCGCGGCCCCCGCGCCGACACGCATCCGGTGGGCGGGGGAGGTGAAGACGCCGGTGCGTCCTCGGGACTGCCGGTGTGTCACGTCGTCTCCGGGTCGGGTCGCGTCGGCCCGTGAACCACGAGGCAGGCATGGGCTCGACAAGGAAGTACGGGCCGGCTCCCGCAGACGTTCACCCTGCGCGGCACGCTCCCGAACTCCGTGCCGACACCCCCTCATCCTCGCTGCGCCGGCCTTCTGCGCCGCCGGCTGATGCCCCCTCCGGTCGGGCATCGGCCGGCGGCGCGGCGCGGCGCGGCGCGGCGGGGCCTGCCGGGAGTTCTTACTGCTCGATCACGCCGGACTTGGCGATGGTGACCTTGGAGCGGGTGGAGCCGGACCGGGTGCCGAGGCCGCTGATCTTCATGACCAGGTCCTGGCCGTCGACGACCTCGCCGAAGACGACGTGCTTGCCGTCCAGCCACGAGGTGACGACGGTGGTGATGAAGAACTGCGAGCCGTTGGTGTTCCTGCCGGCGTTCGCCATCGAGAGCAGGAACGGGCGGTCGTGCTTGAGCTCGAAGTTCTCGTCGGGGAACTCCTTGCCGTAGATGCTCTTGCCGCCGGTGCCGTCCCCGGCGGTGAAGTCGCCGCCCTGGAGCATGAAGTCGGGGATGACGCGGTGGAAGCCGGACCCCTCGTAGCCGAAGCCGTGCTGCCCGGTGGCGAGCTCGCGGAAGTTCCTGGAGGTCTCGGGGACGACGTCGTCGAAGAGCGTGAAGGTGATGCGGCCGGCGGCCTTGCCGTCGATGGTGATGTCGAAGAAGACGTTGTTGTTGCTCATAGGGCTCATCCTGACATTCGGGAGGGAGCGCTGTGCGCGGGGGTGGGGCCGGGCGCCGTGAGTGAACTCACGCAAGAAAGTCCGGCCGGCTCACCGATCGCTGTCGGACGTGCGCCGCAGCTTCCCCGCATGGGTGTGCACCTGGTGAGCGTCGGCGCGGAGGAACGGTTCGACGGGGAGGAGGACGGACGGGGCGAAGTCGCTTCGGCGCTCGACGCCGAACTCGGGCGGCGGGGCCCGCCGCCCTGCGAGGACGTACCCCGGCGACATGCGACAACCTCGATCTGAGCCTGTGGTTCGGGAGCCAGGCGGAAGAACCGGCCACTGCTCGAACAGGACTGTGGACCACGGACCTGGACGCAGCCTTCTGCGTCGCGCTGTTCCTGCGCGCTGCCCAGCACTCGATGGGCCACGACCTCGCCTCCGGCGGAGCAAGCGCAGCGGGCATCGCGGCCTGCCGCGCCACCCGGCGCACCGGCGGCCGGCTCGCCGACATCGTCCCCGCGATCGACCGGATCCTGGACGAGTGGTTCACCGACCGGCTCATGACCGCGGTCATCGCCGACCTCGACGTCACCGACGGCACCCTCACCTGGATCAACTGCGCCCACCCCCCGCCGCTGCTCCTGCGCGACGGACAGGTCCTGCACGCCCTCCAGCGCGAACCCGACCTGCCCCTGGACTGGAACTTCCACAGCCGTACCCCGCCCACCACCCACCGCGCCCGCCTCCAGCCCGGCGACCGCATCCTGCCGTACAGCGACGGTGTCACCGAGGCCCGCTCACCCGAAGGCGACCTCTTCGGCGAACAGTGCCTCACCGACACCGTCATCCGTGCCACCGCGGCCGACGAGCCCGCCCCCGAAGCCCTGCGCCACCAGGAGCATGAGCTGTCCGACGACGCCACCATCGTGATGGCCGAATGGCACCCCACCCCTGGCCCGTCTGTACCGGCGACGTGAGCGGCCCTGCCCTGAGCCGAAGGCGGGGGCGCGCGGGCCGGTCCGGCGTTTCGCGCCGCGCCGGACGGTCACTTGGTAGGGCAGACAAGCGCGGCAGCGCAGGCGTACGAGCCGGATCTCGACAAGGCCGGGTTCAGAAAGAAGATGAGCCGCTGTGGTTGCGGAAGCCAGTGACAGGACCGTCGTCCTCCGGCCCGAGACGGGCTGGGCGAGGGCGCATCGTCTGCGTGGGCACGGTGTACGCACCTGCGTGCGCGCGATCCTCGACGGAGACCGCGGACAGCTGCGGCAGGAAACCGACTGGAACGTCGTGCGGGGCGAGGACTGACCGTGCTCGCGTCAGCCGTTCCCCGCCCGGCAGTGCGCGTCCCGGCCCGAGGACGACTCCGTCCTCACCACGTAGGCGGTTGTCGCCGGCCCCCCGCCTGCAACGAGCAGCAGCCGCGCCGACGGGGCTCCCCGGAATCCGAGCCTGCCGGAGCCGCGCACACCCCCACCGGCGCCGAGGGCTGAACCGGTGATGCCGCCGCGGCAGCGCACGAGGCGCTCGGACACGCAGTGAGGCAGAGGCCGGGCCCGGCCCCGGGCGAACGGTCCCTCATCGGGAACGCCGGGTGCGTCAGGGGCCGGCACGGCGGTTCCCCTTTCGGGGTACGCAGGGCGGGGCCGGCACCGCGCTCGGCGGTGGCCGTGAGCGAAACGGCCGCGGACACGAGCACCGGCGCGGCGAGGTCTCCGGGCACGCCGCCCGCCAGGCGGATCGCTCGGCCGGAGTCCGCGGACGGACGGCACCCGTGGCGAGGGGAACGTGCCCCGAGCGCTGTCCCGCGGCCGGAAAGTTCCCGGCCACTGCAACCGATCCACGGCATGGGCAGGAACGGATCACAGCCGGACACGTCCTGACCGCGGAGGGCCTTGGTGAAGGAAGCAGTGCATATCGGCAGGCATCCCCGGGCCGAGCCCGATCTGGAGGAGCTGGTCGGCCGTGTGGCGCTGGGCGACGAGGACGCCTTCGCCCGGGTCTACGACGCGGTGGTGAACCCGGTGCTGGGAGTCGTACGGGCGGTGCTGCGCGACCAGGCGCAGTCGGAGGAGGCGGCGCAGGAGGTGCTGGTGGAGGTGTGGCGGACCGCGCCCCGTACCGGCCCGACCGGGGGACCGCCGTCAACTGGATCCTCACGCTGACCCATCGCAGAGCGGTGGACCGGGTGCGCTCGGCGGACGCCGCGGCCGCCCGGGACCACAAGGCCGCACTGCTCGACCGGATGCCCGAGTACGACTGCCTGCGGTGGAGGTCCTCGGCACGGATCGGGATCCGCTGACACAGAAAGATCCGTGGCGGCAGCGGGCGCGGATCGGTCGCGAATGAGAATTCATCTGATCAGGTGAACGACCAATCCGCCCGGTGTGCCGGAGACGGATTCCCCACGTGAGCGAGTCCGAGAAGAGCGAAGCACGTGGCCGGTCCGGTCCGGCCCGGCCGGCGCTGGGCGCGCTGAGCGGCGCGCTGTCCGGATGCGCGGCGCCGGCGGTCGCCGAGGCAGTGGCGGGTGCGGTGCGTCCGCAGGCCGGCCCTGTCGTCGTGGTCGGCGGCGCGTCGATCGACCGCACTCCCGCCGCGGTGAAGGACTGGGCGATCCGCACGTTCGCCGACGACGACAAGCTGGTGCTCCAGCCCGGAATTCTCGCCGTGCCGGCACTCCTCGCGCCGGCACCGTCATGGTCGCCGGAGTCGCCTGGGCCCAGCACCGCGGCATCGACAGGGCCGAGGTCCGCGTGGACGACGGCCCCTGGCAGGAGGCCCGGCTCGCGGCCGAGGGCTCCCGCGACACCTGGCGGCAGTGGTCCCTGCCCCGGGCGGCGACGAAGGGCACCCACACGCTCACCGTGCGCGCCACGGACCGCACCGGCCGGACGCAGACCGAGAAGCGCACCCGCACCGTCCCCGACGGCGCGAGCGGCCGCCACTCCGTGGTCGTGACCGTCGAGCGACCCCCGAACCACCGTTTCCGTCCCCCGCCGAGGCGGCCCCGGCTGCACCAGCCGACAGGAGAGACATCATGAACACCCGTATCCGCCGTACCGCCGTGACCCTGGCGGCAGCGGCCGTGCTCCCGCTCGCCCTGAGCGCCTGCTCCGACGACGGCGGCGACTCCGCGCAGGACAGCCAACGCCAATGTGTACGTCATCGACACCGTCCTGATGCCGCCCGCCTGACGGCCCGTCCCACGCGGCGCGCCACCCGGACGGCGCCCCGCACGAAGCCGCGAAGCAGCCTCAGGACGCCCTCGGGCGCCGACCCGCAGAACCGCCCTCAACACCGGTCGCCGGCCGGCCGGGCGAAGTCGATCTGCTTCGCGGTGGTGACCCGGGCACCCATGTTGCGCTCCATCATCTCCAGTGCGGCGGCTTCGAGACGGGGGTGGATGGCGGCCACGGCGTCCTTGGGCACCGTGACCCCGAGATGGCGGATGTGCGCGTCGAGGGCGGAGTACAGGACGCACTGCTCGGTGACCTGACCGCTCAGCACCACATGCCCTACTCCCAGTTGTCCCAGGAGGTAGGCGAGCGGCGTCTCGTAGAAGACGGAGTGACGGACCTTGACGACGAAGAGGGAACCGCGGTCGGGTCTGATCGGCTCGACCAGGTCGCCATGAGGGCCGGCCAGCGCCGTGTCCACCAGCTCTCCGTGGTGGGAGCGCCAGGTCCCGAAACTGTCGTTCGCGTAGATCACCGGGGCGTCCGCCTCGCGGGCTCGCCCGATCAGTTCCGCCAGCACCGGCACGACGCGCCGGACCGACGGTATGAGCAGTCCGGCGTCCTCATGGTCGTAGGTGTTGACCATGTCGATCACCACCAGCGCGAGCCGGGGTGCTTCTCCGGTGTTGCACATGGGGATCTTTCTGATGGGTCAGGCACGCAGCCGCGGCAGCACCTTTGCGCGGTAGAAGTCGAAGAAGCCCTTCTGGTCCTTGCCGATCTGGCTGACGTACACAGCGTCGAAGCCCGCGTCGATGTATGCGGTCAGGGCCTCGACATGGACGTCGGGGTCGTCGCCGCACGGCACGGCCGCCGCCACCTGGTCCTCGGTGACCAGCTCGGACGCCTGCTCGAAGTGGCGCGGAGTGGGCAGGATCTGCGGGAGTTCCCCCGGCAGCTGCTCGTTCGCCCACAGGTGGTGTGCGGTGCGGACGGCCTCGGACCGGTCCGTGCCCCAGCACACCTTGAGCCCGCCGTACACCGGTTTCGTCCCGCCACCGGCGCCGCGGAAGCGTTCGACCAGATCGGTGTCGGGCATCATCGTGATCAGGCCGTCGCCGATGCGGGCCGCGACTTCGGCGGCCTGTGGGCCGAAGGCGGAGACATCGATGGGCACCGGCTCGTCGGGCAGGGTGTACAGACGGGCGTTCTCCACCGTGTAGTGCTTGCCACGGTGACTCGTCTGCTCGCCGGTGAACAGCTGCCGGATGATCTGGAGCGCCTCCTCCAGCATTTCCAGACGGACGGAAGCCTCGGGCCATGGCGTGCCCAGGATGTGCTCGTTGAGCGCCTCGCCGGTGCCCACCCCGAGCCGGAACCGGCCCCCCAGCTGGGCGGCGCTGGTGGCGGCCGCCTGGGCGATCACCGCGGGATGGGTGCGCACGATCGGGCAGGTCACCGCGGTCTCGACGGGAAGCGAGACGGCCTGGGACAGAGCGCCGACGACGGTCCACACGAACGGACTGTGGCCCTGACGGTCGTTCCACGGATGGTAGTGGTCCGAGATCCACAGGGAGTCGAAACCGGCCTGCTCGGCCATGCGGGCCTGCTCGACGAGTTCGGCCGGGCTGTGTTCTTCGCTGGACAGGAAGTATCCGAAGTCAGGCATCGTCTCTCCCGGACGGAGCGGAAGGCCGGGCGGCGTCTGCGGCCGGGCCGAGGACGGCGGGTGCGGTCCGGCCCGGCTCGCGACGACGGTCCGGCGAACGACCCGCCGAGTACCCCATGGGCCCGGGACTAACGAGACGCGTGTGTCCTGGCGGCAGGAGAGGGCGTCGTGAGGCCGGCATCGGGGCGGCGCAGCCGCTGCGAGGCCGGTCAAAGGCAGGCGCGGTTCCCGCAGCGCTCGATCCGGGCGCACCGGTTCAGGATCGGAGGGTGCTCAGTCGAGGCAGAACTCGTTGCCCTCGATGTCCAGCATCGGGATGCACGCGTCATTGCCGTCGTACAGCGTCCGCACGTGTACCGCGCCCAGCGGGACCAGTCGTGCGCACTCGGCCTCGAGTGCGGCGAGGCGCTCCGCACCCACGAGCCCGGGGGCGACCCGTACATCAAGATGCAGCCGGTTCTTGGCCGCCTTCCCCTCGGGGACGCGCTGGAAGTACAGCCGCGGCCCCACACCCGAAGGATCGGTGCAGGCGAACCATGCATCCCGCTGCTCAGGTGGCTGTGCGCGCCGGAAGTCGTCCCATGTGGCAAACCCCTCCGGTGGTGACGGCACGACGTACCCCAGCACCTCGCACCAGAAACGCGCGAGACGTTCAGGTTCCGCGCAGTCGAAGGTCACCTGGAACTTCTTGATCGCTGACATCGGTGCACCGTACCAAGGGGGGACTCTGCCGGTCGTCTCCTCACTCCTCCTGCCGCGCGGGTATCGCCGGGGACGGGCCGCGAGGTTCTCTCGGCGCACACCGACCCGGGCACTCGTCACCGTGGTGAGCGCCCCGACGCCTGGCTTTCTTCGGCGTCGACCGGTGCGGGGCGCCGCGTGCTGTCAGGCCGGGGCGGGGAAACGATCCCAGACGCGATGGGCCCCGAGCAGTTCCAGCAGCCGAGGCAGCCCTTGAGGGCCGTCCATGACGAGGACACCCGGTTCGCCGGCGTCGGCACCGGCGGCTTCGAACAAAGCCTCGGCGCCACCCCAGCCGGCGAGGGCCTTGCCGTGCCGGTACGCCTCGGTGAGCAGAGCGAGGACGCGCGGGTCGCCGACGGCCGGCGCGGGGGTTCCCGCCTTCGCGTCGCGGGCACCGTGGGCGTCGGCGCCCGCTCCCGGCACACCGGCGAACACCAGCGCGTCGAATTCGACCGAGCGCGCGGTGGCGAAGGTGCGCCGGACGGTCAGCGGGTCGCCGTCGGCGCCGAGTACGCCCCCGGCCGGGGCGACGATCAGAGGCACCATGCCGGCGTCCAGGACGGCCTGGCGGGCCTCGCGTACGGCGGCCAGGTCGCCGTCGGGGTCCGTCACGATGCCGACGACGCGTCCGTCGACCGGCCAGGAGCGGCCGATCTGGGACAGGGCGGGGCTCGGGCGGACGTCCGCGAGAGGCTCGGTGGTGGTGGGCGCCGGCAGCCCCAGACCGGCTGCGACCTGGGCGCACAGCTCGGAGTCGATGCCGGCGAGCACGGCCAGCGTGCGTTCCTTGACCGCCTGCTCGTGGCACTTGCCCAGTTCGAAGGTGTATGCGGCGATGATGTGCTCGCGCTCGACCGGGCTCATGCTGAGCCAGAACAGGCGGGCCTGCGAGTAGTGGTCGCTGAAGGAGGCGGGCGCCTCACGGACCTTCGGTCCTGCCGGGACCTCGACAGGGACCTCGATGAACGCTCCGGCGTCGGTGCCGGCGAAGAAGGGGCATCCGCCGTCGAGGCTGTTGGGCTTGTAGGGGGCCGTGCCGCTGTGCACGGCCGTCTGGTGCATGCCGTCGCGCTGCATGTCGTCGACGGGGGCGTGCGTGCGGTTGATCGGAAGCTGCGCGAAGTTGGGACCGCCGAGCCTGGTGATCTGTGTGTCGAGGTAGGAGAAGTTCCGGCCGGCCAGCAGCGGGTCGTCGGTCGCGTCGATGCCGGGCACCAGGTGACCGGTGTGGAAGGCGACCTGCTCCACCTCGGCGAAGAAGTTCGACGGATTCGCGTTCAGCGTCAGCAGTCCGACCGTCTTCACCGGGGCCAGCTCTTCCGGCACGAGCTTCGTGGGATCGAGCAGGTCGATCCCCTCGAACGTCTGGTCCTCGGTGTCGGGGAAGGTCTGGATGCCCAGCTCCCACTCGGGGAAGGCCCCCGACTCGATGGCGTCGTAGAGGTCCCGGCGGTGGAAATCGGGGTCTGTCCCGGCCAGGATCTGCGCCTCCTCCCACATCAGGGAGTGCACGCCCAGCCGGGGCTTCCAGTGGAACTTCACCAGGGTGCTGACACCCTGCGCGTCGACCAGGCGGAAGGTGTGGACGCCGAAGCCCTCCATCATCCGGTAGGAGCGGGGGATGCCCCGGTCGGACATGTTCCACAAGGTGTGGTGGGTGGCCTCGGTGTGCAGGGAGACGAAGTCCCAGAACGTGTCGTGCGCGGATTGCGCCTGGGGGATCTCCCGGTCGGGGTGGGGCTTGCCGGCGTGGATGATGTCGGGGAACTTGACGGCGTCCTGGATGAAGAACACCGGGATGTTGTTGCCCACGAGATCGTAGACACCTTCCTCGGTGTAGAACTTCGTCGCGAAGCCGCGGGTGTCGCGCACCGTGTCGGCCGAGCCGCGTGAGCCGAGGACCGTGGAGAACCGCACGAACACCGGTGTCTCGACGTCCGGGGCGAGGAACGCCGCCTTCGTGATCTTCTGCGCTGTGCCGTAGGACCTGAAGACACCGTGTGCGGCCGCGCCGCGGGCATGGACCACGCGCTCGGGGATCCGCTCGTGGTCGAAGTGCATGAGCTTCTCGCGCAGGTGGTGGTCCTGCAGCAGCACCGGGCCGCGGGGGCCCGCCTTGAGCGAGTGGTCCGTGTCGCGCTGCCGGACGCCTTGCGCGGTGGTCAGGTGAGCGCCGCTCTGTGCCGTTTCGGCCCGGTCCGCGCCGGTGGGCCGGCCGGTGGGGCCGACCGTCTCCGGGGCGCTCCGGTCCGCCTTCGGCGGGAGCGGCTCGACCGGCTCGACCGGCTCGACCGGCTCGACCGGCTCGACGGGTTCGGCGATCCGCGGAGAGGCCGGGGCGGGCTTGCCCGGAACACCTCCTTCGGGGCCTTCTGCCGGAGCGGGGTGCATGGCGTCGGCGATCTTGTCGGTGGCGGCCTTCGCCGGGTTCTTCTCGGTCATCGCATCTCCAGGCGCAGCGGGCGGGCTCTTGGGCCCCTCACGTGTGACCCCGGGCGTGGGGGGCCGAAACCTGGGCCGGCCGGTCCGGTCCGCGTCGTCGCGGCATGACCGGTGGCCGCGTTCGCGCGTTCCGGAACTCGCCCGGACGAAGACCTCGGGCCTGCCCGGCCGGCGGCGGACGCGGGCCCCGCCCCCTTCGACCGCCCTGGTCAGCGGCCGTCCGCCGGTGCGCCCCGCCGGGCCGGCGACCCGCCACCGGAACCGGACACGGACGGCGATTCCGGCGAGTGGGCGCACCTACTGCCGAGTACGTCCGTGCCTGCACAATCGTGATGCTCAAGTTCAGCTCAGATGTGATGACGCTGGTCATCGCGGCTCCTTACTGTCCTCCGCAACCGAGGAGGACGGAGGAGTCACATACGGCGATGACCGGGGTACCGGCGGCCGGGGTGCGGCGACGGGCTGCGCGAGGCGGAACGGCAACGGCGGCACCGGGCCCTGTGGTCGTCCACCCTCCCCGGAGCGGGCACGGCTGAGGCTCCCCGCGAGCCGCGACGAGCCGATGGTCCTCGGTCACGGACGGACGGCTCCGTCGACGGGGCTGCGCCCGGACAGCGCCTCGGCAGCACGCACGGCGACCGTGCCGGAGCGTCGTGCCACCGCTCCGGCACATCTCTCAGGGCCGTCGTGCCCACGACGTCGTACGTGATTCCACGCCACGACATCACCTGATCACACGAAGGATGTCCACGATGAAGCTTCACAGAATCCCCGCCGCGGCAGCGGTGGCCCTGGTCCTGTCCGTGACGGCGACGGCGTGCATGGGTGACGACGGCCAGGAATCCGGTTCGAAGTCCCACAGCGGTGAGACGATCAGGATCGGCATCAAGTACGACCAGCCGGGACTGGGCATGAAGGAGCCCAGCGGTGAATTCTCCGGCTTCGACGTCGACGTCGCGACGTACGTGGCCAATGAGCTCGGTTACGATCCCGAACTGATCGAATTCGTCGAGACCAAGAGCGCCGACCGTGAGAACGCGCTCTCCAGAGGCGATGTGAATTTCATCGTCGCGACCTATTCGATCACCGAGGAGCGCAAGGAGAAGGTCGACTTCGCCGGCCCTTATCTGCTGGCTCACCAGGACCTGCTGGTCAAGGCCGGATCCGACATCGACGAGGGCAGCGACCTCGACGGCGGAAAGCTGTGCTCCGTCGCCGGGTCGACCTCGGCGCAGAACGTCAAGAAGAACATTGCGCCGAACACTCGACTGAAGGAGTACTCCTCCTATTCGGAGTGCCTCGCCGGTCTGCAGAACGGGGCTGTGGACGCGGTGACCACGGACGACTCGATCCTGGCCGGTTTCGCCGCACAGAAGCAGTACGAGGACCAGTTCGAACTGGTCGGCCTGAGGATGAGCAACGAGAACTACGGCATCGGCGTGAAGAAGGGCGACACCGCCACCTTGGAGCTGGTGAACAAGGCCCTCCAGAAGATGGTCCGCGACGGTTCCTGGGGCAAGGCCGTCAAGGCCAACTTCGGCCTGATCTACCGCTACGAGCCCGCACCCAGAATCGGTGTGGTCAAGGAGTGAGGTGCTCTTGCCGCAGGCATCCCCCGGCGGATCCCGAGGGCCGTCGAGCCTGTTCACCTCGCGAGCGGAAGCGAACCGCGAGGTCCGGGTGAACGTCGCGGAGGGTCCCGGCGGCGACGGGGACGAACGCTGCCGCCGCCGTGTCCGCCCGGCGTGTCACTCCGTCAGGCGGCTCAGTGCTTCCATGGCCTCGCGTTCGATGCGGGCCAGGTCGCCCAGGACCGCGCCGGCCCGGACGAGGTACGTCCCTTCGTCCGACTGCCCCGCCCGTGCGATCAGTTCCGCCGTCTGCGTCCACAGGACCGCCGCCTCGGCGTACAACCGGTGACCGGTGCGCAGGTGAGCGCTGTCGACCAGGGCGGTGCACTCTGCGAGGAAGTCGCGGTACAGGTTGCGGAACAGGGCGCCGCCGGTTCCGGCCCGCTCCATCAGCCGGGCGGCCTGTGTCAGGTCCCGCCGCGGCTCCCGGGCCCGGGCGAGCCAACCGGGCACCAGCTTGCCGGCCTTCTCGATGCCCCGGTGGCCGAGGTTGGCGATCGGCGGACGGAGGAAGGCGTCGGCGCAGGCGGTCACCGCGGGGACGATCCGGGTCCTCGGGTCGGGCGGACGACGTGGCGTGGTGACGGTGAAGGAGCGGTTCCGGGCCGTCATGGGCCCGCGGGCGGCCCGGGCCCGGGCGAGGCTCGACAGACTGGTGGACACCGCCCCGCCCTGCTGGGCGGTGTCCACCAGGTACGCCGTGTGCTCGTCGTAGCCGTACAGGGCCACGACATGGCCGCCGAAGTGGACCTTCGAGGTGAAGTAGTCCAGGTGGAAACTGTCGAGCTGGAGTCCCACGGGCCGGCCTGCGGTGATCTGGGCCGACACGTTCTCCCAGGCCCGGCGCGGGGAGGCGGTCTCCCGGACGTCCATCTCCAGCTCCAGACCGTCGGCCAGGTTCCTGGTGAGCTCGAAGGGCCTCACCCGTCCCCCGAGAAAGGGGAAGTCCAGGTTCTTGCCGTCCCAGTAGACGAACGACAGGCCGCGCCCGAGGCCGAAGAGCATGGGTTCCGACAGGTCGAGCCCCTGGTGCCGCAGCAGCACACCGAGCGCCGTCGTCTCGCAGTGCTGCATGCCGTACGTGTCGACGTCGATCAGCGTGGTCGTCATGCCGTGGCCTCCTGGACGGGGACGACCAACCGGGTCGTCAGTTCTTCCTGCGGCGCCTGCTCCGGTCCGACCAGGTACGCCTCGCGCACCGGTGCCCGCGGGCGCAGCCCGCGTTCGTGGACCGCGGCGAACAGGGCGTTGTAGGCCACCGGCAGCTGGCTGTAGGGCCCGACGTGCACGGTCTCGGCCACCGGCCCGCCGGGCAGCACGACGCACTCCGGCCCGGCCTCCGTCTTCTCGTGCGTCTGGGCACCGACGGCGATCTCCATCCGTTCCTCGACGTCGAGCGGGTACAGGCCCCACAGTGGTGGCTCCCACGCGACTCCCGCCCGGCCGAGCACGGGCAGGAGCCGGGCGACGCAGTCCGCGACGTGCTCTTCGATCCCTGCCGGTGTGCAGTGGGCCCGGACCACGGTGAGCCGTCGTTCCGGTTCCCTGACCACGGTGACCTCGTAGCCGGGCAGACCGCCCTCCGCCAGTCGCTGCAGCACCTCGAGCCGCGCCCGGTCCCGGCTGATGCGCTCCGCCAGCCGGTCCCGCTCGGTGCGCAGGATCCGCGCCCGGTCCTCCGGCCCCGCGGCAAGGGTGCTTGCGATCACGGCCAGGGGAAGGTCCATCTCGCGGAGCAGGGCGATGGTCAGGGCGTCGCGTGCCTGCTCCGGCGCGTAGTAGCGGTATCCGGAGGAGGGGTCCACGCGGACCGGGGCCAGCAGGCCCGTCTCGTCGTAGTGCCGGAGCTGCTTGACACTGAGCCGGCACAGGCGGGCGAAGCGCCCGATGGTGAGTAGTTCGTCGCGCACGCCACCATGGTGGACCCTCCCGCCGGGGGAGGGTCCAGGACCGGTGGCGGGCATGCCGGTGACCGATCACGGCGCCGCCGGGACCCGCGGCCGCACGGCCGGCAGCGGGGCAGTCGGCGAAGACCTGCCGGAACTCGGCGGGCAGCGGCCCGGGCGTCTCCGCCGCCGTGCAGCGGCCGCCGCGCCGGCCCGGGGCTCCCCTCGGAGGGTGCGGAGTCCGGGCGTCCTCAGGCCGCGAGCGGTTCGTCCGCGAGGAACTCCTCCACGAACTTCAGTGTCCGGCGGTCGAAGTCGGCGTACTGGGCCTCCCGTTCGGCGCCGGCGACCGCGTCGCCGACGAGCAGATTGCCCTCGGCGTCGACGTGCTGCGGTCGCTCCTCCGCGTCGAGGAGCAGGCCCACGGAGGAGTGCGAGAAGCCGCAGTAGGAGGCGATGCCCTCACTCAGGCCGGCCTCAAGGGCAGCCTGCATCCCCTGCACGAGGGGATCGTCGGAGGTGGCGCCGGCGAGGCCGAGCCACAGCATGCGCTTGCCGGCCAGGCGGGGCTTGCTGCGGCCGTAGGCGAACCCGTAGTTCCACACGCGGTCGATCCACCCCTTGAGGACGGCGGGCACGCTCTGCCAGTACACGGGGAAGACGGCGACGACGACATCGGCGTCGAGGATGCGCCGCATATGAGCGCGCGTCTCCTCCGAGTACGTCTTCTCCCGGTCGCCCCAGTCCGGCTGGTCCTCCACGTTCATCCGCGGGTCGAACCCCTCGGCGTGCAGGTCGAGCAGATCGATGCGGTATCCGGCGGCCTCCAGCCGGGCGGCCGCACGGCGGGCGGTGTGTGCGGTGAGGGAATCGCTGCGGTGGTGTGCGACGACCACGAGGGCCGTTCCGGCGTCACTGCTGTGCTGCGACACGGTGTCTCCCGACTGGGTTCGATGTGATGGGGTGAGTCCAGTACAACCGCGGCCGTGTAGATGATCCATGGGAGAAAGTCTCCGAGGCATAGGAGATCGTCTACGATTCCCTCATGGATCCCCTGAGTTCGCTGCTGAGCGGCATCCGGGCCGAGGGCTCGGTCGTCAGCCATGCCGTCCTGAGCGCGCCCTGGACCATCCGCTTCACCGACGGCGCACCGCTCACCATGGTCACCGTGCTGCGTGGGGGAGGCACCCTGCTGCTGCCCGACGGCACCGAGCGGGTGATCACGGCGGGGGACACGGCCGTCGTGCGCGGCCCCGCGCCGTTCCATCTCGCGGACGAGCCCGGCGCCGTCCACCGTCCCCACGCGGAGTACGAGATCCACTGCTTCACCGCGCAGACCCCGTGCTCGGCCCAGGAACTCGGCGGCATCCGCTGGGGCACCGACCCGGACGGAGCCACGGCACTCGTCGTGGGTGCCTACCGGGCCTCGGGCCATCGCCACGAACGGCTCCTGCGCGCGCTGCCGCCCGTCCTGGTCGTCAGCGAGGACGCCGAAGTCTGCGCCTGGCTGGAGAGCGTCGCCGCCGACGCCGCCCGGCTCTCCTCCGGCTCGCAGGCGCTGATGGACCGGCTCCTCGACTGGGCTCTGGTGTGCACGCTGCGCGCCTGGTTCGAGCAGGCGGGCGCCGACGCTCCGAGCTGGTACCGCGGCCTCGCCGACCCGGTCCTCGCACCCGCCCTGCATGCCTTCCACGAGCGGCCCGCCGACACCTGGACGGTCGCGTCGCTGGCCGCGCAGGCCGGCGTCTCCCGGGCGCTGTTCGCCAGACGCTTCACCGAGCTGATGGGCTGTCCGCCCCTCGCCTACGTCACCGAGTGCCGCATGGACGACGCCGAGGCACTCCTGGCCGACACCGACCTCAGCATCGCCCGGATCGCGAAGACCGTCGGCTACGCCGACGCCTTCGGCTTCAGCGCCGCCTTCAAGCGCCACAAGGGCCTGAGCCCCAGCACGTTCCGCGCTGCGGCGGCGTGACCCACGGCGTGCGGCGGCAAGGACGCGGCGTCGCTGCACCGCGTCATCGCGGGCTCCGGTCAGACGTCATCGCGGGGTCGCGTCCTTGGCGACGCAGGCCAGGCGGATCACGTCACGGGTCGGTGGTTTCCGGCTGGTCGGGCGGTTCAGGACCCCGGTGATCTCGTGCGGCTGCACGGTACGGTTCCTCCTCAGCGCAGTTGCTGGGCCAGTCCGACGATGATGCCCTCCGGGCCCCGGAGGTAGCAGAGCAGATAACTGTCCTCGAACCGGGCGATCTCGCCGACGAGTTCGGCGCCATGAGGGCGCAGGCGGGCAACGGTGTCCTCGAGGTCGTCGACGGCGAACATGACGCGGTGCGTGCCCAGGATGTTGTGCGGCCGGTTGCGCGGCCCGGCGCTGATCGCCTCGGGGCTGCGGTACTTCGCCAGCTCGAGCCGGCTGTGACCGTCCGGGGTCCGGACCATCGCGATGTCGCAGCGGACGCCGTCGAGTCCGGTGCACCGGTCGGCGAAGCGGCCCTCGACCTCCGCCCTGCCCTCCAGCTCCATGCCGAGCTCCACGAAGAACGCGATGGCGGCATCCATGTCCTCGACGACGATGCCGACGTTGTCCATCCGCTGAATCGCCATGCTGGTTTCTCCTTCTTCCTCGTGCGGCCGGTGGCGGCCGCCGATGTCCCTGGGACGGAGCCGGTGGCACGTTCTCTGCATCCGCAGGCCGGCTCCGAAGAATCCGGACCGCGCCTCGGCGCCGCTGCGGCAGACCCGCGAGCCGGGCGCCCGTGTCCACGAAGACGATCAGCCGCAGCACGCCGTCCCCGCCCCTCCATCCTTCCTCGACGATTCACAGCGAGCACCGCGCCTCTCCGAACAGGCTCCGGTGGATGCGGCGAGACGGTGGCACTTCCCGCTCCCGGGCTGTCGTTCCGGCCGGTCCGCAGACACGGACACCTGGGCCTCCGCGTTCTCCCGGAACTGCTCGTTGGACGCCCCGCGGACATGGCGGGCATCGCCGTCCTCCTCACGAGTCCCGTCGGCAGCCGCATCACCGGAGCCGTGGTCCCCGTCGACGGCCTTTTTCTCCCGGACCGCGGGCGGCCGTCGGATCCGCTGTCCTCGGCGTCCCCGGGCGCGTGCGGAGCACGGTTTCATCGCGTGACCGGGGTGGCGCCGGTCGCCGCGACGGACAGTTCCCACAGACGTGCGGCCGCGTCGGGGTCGACGGCGTAGGCGCGGACGCCGCCGTCGTCCATGGGCGCGGCGCGGCCCTCGCACGGCGCCCGCCCGGCCCTGCTGCGCCGGATGATCGACCTCCTTGCGCGGAGTCCTCTTCGGAGCTGCGCGTACCCGCTCCCGGAGGACGGTGAAGTCGGGTCCGTCGTCCGGACCGGGGCGGGCAGGGCGGTGCTGACCTCCAGGCGCAGGCTGGCCGGCCCGCAGAACGTCGTCCCCGCGAGGACCGGGATCGAGGACCCGGTGGAGTCCAAGAAGCAGGCCGGCACCTTCAGCCGCCTCCACTCCTCCGGCGGCCGAAGTCCCACGGGCTCCTCGCCTGTCCGCGGCCGGGCGACGCCGTGGACGGCACCCCGTCCACGGCGCCTGCACGCCCTCCTTCCCTCCCCCGCCGCGACTGCCGCTTCGCGCACCCCCGAATCGCACACCGGGCCCGCCCGCGACAAACACGCCGACTGACGTGTCGGTCGTCTGCGGTCCGTCGCCGTTCCCCACTACGGCAGGGGTGCTGTCTGCGGCGACGGTGCGAGGAGTGCCTGGGCGGTGCGGGCGGCCTGGGCGGCCAGGCCCGGGATGCTCGAGGTGATGAACGGGCCGCCGCCGGACAGGTCTCCGACCACGTGCACGCGCGGGTCGGAGGGGACCAGGCCGCCGGACGGGTGGGGTGCGGCCAGACCCGCGGCCGTCAGGGACCGGACCAGGTCGCGGGCCGCCCCGGGGACCGCTTGCGGCGGCGGGTTCACCGCGTTGACGACGATCTCCGCGGTGCGATCGCCGTCGTCACTCCGTATCCGGAACCGCCCCTCCACCGGTTCGATCGCGCGAACGCCCGCAACGACAGAGAGCTGGCCGGACTCCAGAAGGCGCATCAGCACGGCCGCGTTGCCCGGGATCATGGGCGAGGCCACGCTGACAGCCGTGCGGAGGTGACGCCGCAGCCTCACACGGTCGGGCTCGGCCAGCAGCCGCCACGCGTACGGACCGACGGTGTGCGCCGTCTCCTGCAGCACACGGCGGCCGATCCGGGGATCGGCGACGGCGGCCAGCTGCCGCCGGAGCCTCTGGACCGGGTCGTCGGCCTCGGTGGAGAGCAGTTCGGCCGCGAACGCGTCGAAGTCCTCGCCCGCGTGCATGAGTTCCGCGCGCAGCAGGTCGACGAGGTCGTCGAGAGCGACGGTCCCTCGTTCCCGGTGCAGCCGCGCCACGCGTTCGACGGTGACCTGCTGCGGGCGCCGGGCGTCCGGGCGCTGCCAGACATGCGGCAGCACTCCGCTGCGCGAGAGGAGCGCGATCTTCCCCGCGTGCCCGCGCGCGGCGAGCGAAACGACGACGTCCACGGCCGTCAGGCCACTGCCGACGACCGCGACGTCACCCTCGGCCGGAACGCGCCCGAGCGTGTCGGCCAGCGGGTACGGGTCGACCGTGAAGCCGGGACGGCCGGTGAGCGCGTACAGGTCGGGGGGCGCTCCTCCCCCCACGCACAGCACGACGTGGGTGGTCTCGTACTCGTGAGTGTCCTGGCGCGTGACGTCGTGCACGTCGCACGTGCGCAGTACGAGACGGGCCCCGGAACGCACGACCGCCGTGACGCGTCCCGCCACGACACGTACCCGCCAGCCTTGTTCGCCGAGGGCCGCCACGGCCTTCTCGGCCGAGTGCACGAGATACTCGCCGTACAGTGCGCGCGGGACCAGCGGCCGGCCGAGGAGCCCGTCGGTGTGGTCGGCACCCCGCTCACCCAGCCAGGCCGCGTAGTGGCCGAAGTCGCCGCTGCGGATCGACATGATGGCGGGCGGCGCGTTCACCAGCACCGAGTCCAGGTCCGGACCGTACGCCCGTCCCCGCCACAACCGGGGCGACGGCTCGAAGACGGTGACGGTGCCCCTCTCGCCCGCGGCGGTCTTGCCGGTCGTGGCGGCCAGTGCGTCGAGCAGGCCGACCGCCGCCGCACCACCACCGATGATCGCGATGTCCATGCGCTCCCTCTCCGTCGTGTCGTGTGTCACCGACCTTCGGCGACAGCGCGGGAGTGCCCCATCCCCCGCGCACGGGCATTCGGCCCGGAACAACCCCCTCGAACGAGGGGTTGCCGCCGCACGGACGAACGGACACGCTGATCACGAGAGAGAGGACACCCATGACCGACCCACGCCGCCCGGTGCTGTCCGCCGCCGAACGGGCCGCCGACGCGGTGGAGTTGTTCAGTCGTGCCTCGGCGAGGCTGCGGCAGGTGGTGCCGTTCCACTCGGCGGTGTGGACGGCGGCCGACCCGGAGACGGGCCTGATCACGGCGCCGATGCTGGTGGAGGACATCGGTTCCGAGGAGGACTGCGCCGCGTACTGGGAGAGCGAGCTCCTGGAGGAGAACGTCCTGCCGTTCCGCGAGCTGGCCCGGGCGACCGTACCGGCCGCCGGGCTGCGCGCGGCCACCGGTGACCTGCCCGCCCGCAGCACCCGCTTCCGGCGGCTCCTGCTCGGCCAGGGCGTGTTCGACGAACTGCGCGCCGTACTGCGGATCGACGGCCGGCCATGGGGTCTGGTGAGCCTGTTCCGTACCACCGACGCGTTCCGCCCGGACGAGGTCGCGCTGCTCGCCGAGCTCTCCCGCCCGCTGGCCGGGCGGCTGCGCGGCCTCGCCCGGCCGCCCGAGTCCACGCCGCGCACCGAGGCACCCGCGCCCGGGCTGGTCTTCTTCGACGAGTCCGGCGAGGCCACGTCGATGAACGACGAGGCACGGCATCACCTGGCGCTGCTGCCCGAGGGCCCGTCGTTCCCTTCGCCTCTGGGAGTGAAGCTGCCCATCTGGGTGATCGGCGTGGCCTTCCAGGCCCGAGCCATCGCCGACGGCCGCGACCACGGCAGCGCCCGGGTACGCATACGGACCACCGAAGGCCGCTGGCTGGTCTGCCACGCCTCCTGCCTCACCGGCCCCGCCGGCAAGCCCGGCCCGGTGGCCCTCGTCATCGAGCCCGCGACACCCGCCGACCTGGCGGTCCTCATCGCCGACGCCTACGCCCTCACGCCGCGCGAGTTGCAGATCACCCAGCTCCTCGCCCGCGGCATGACCACGGCCGAGATCGCCGCCACGCTGGTCATCTCACCGCACACGGTCCGCGACCACCTCAAGACCGTCTTCGCCAAAGCCGGTGTCTCCAGCCGAGGCGAACTGGTCGCCCGCCTCTTCACCGACCACTACTGGCCCGCCCTGCCGGCCCCCACGCCCCTGCGGCGCTCCGGCCGCCCCGCCGCCCGGGCGCGGATCCCCCGCCTCTGACATCCGTAAGGCGGCCCGAAGGCCGGGAGGCGTTCTTCGCGCACGGGCTGGGCGGGGGCATGTCCACTCGTCCGGGCCGCGTCTCAGCGGCTCGCGTCGAGCTGCGTGACGATCGAGGCGGGTGTGTGGCCGCTCCCGTCGGACAGGCGGTGGAAGTCGACGGAGACGTAGTTCGGTTCGCGGCCACCGGTGGCGGTCCGGCACTGGTCGGCGATGCGGTTTCTCAGCTTGGTGCCGTTGTCCTGGGCCGCGGTCAGGACGGTGGGTACGTTGCGGTGGTGGCTCATCAGGAACAGGCGTCGGAATCCCGGCTCCTGGCGGTCCAGGGGAACGTCGGGCCAGCGGCTGACGCAGGTCAGGTCGTTGCCCAGGTCTCCGAGGCTCCAGAAGTTGCTCACCGTCCAGGACCTGTCGTACATGACACCCAGATGCTCGCGGTCGGGCCGGTCGGAGAAGACCAGCAGCCGCTTGCCGGAGGTGACGAGGTCGGCCACCTTCGGCCAGCCGTTCTGCCTGACGCCCCAGTCGTCGGGGCGGAACAGCATCTCCTGCAGGCCCCTGACCCGGCCGAGGGACTGGCGCAACTGGTCGGCGCTGACGTAGTCCTCGAGGAAGACGGTCACGACTTCCTGCGGGTGGGTGCCGAGGAAGTCCACGACCGTCTGCATCGTCGAGTGGAACGACTGCCGGGGCAGGGCGTACGTGGCGCCGGCGAACGTCTTGCAGCCGCCGTGGCACAGATACACGTCGCTGGGGTAGCAGTCGCTGCCGAAGCTGATGACGCACAGCCAGGTACTGCGTTCGTACCAGTGTGTGTCCAGGCTCAGACCTCGGACGCCGTTGTCGAGCTGGGCGCGTACGGACTCCGACTGGTTCACCGAACTCCAGCGGGCGTCTTCGTAGTTGGTGAAGGCGTTGTGGGTGGTGAGGAAGGAGACCTCGTCGACACGCCGGTCCCCCCAGCGGGCGGTGGCCGCCGCGGAGGGGGAGGACCCGGCCCGGACGGACGCCGAGGGCGTGGACGGGGCCGAAGGCGCGGCGGCCGCGGTGCTCGCGATGCCCAGCAGGGCGAGCAGCAGGAGGAGCGCGAGCGAGCGCCGACGCGCTCTTTGTGACATGGTCATGTCCATCATGGGCGGAGGCTAGCGCGCGGCCCGCGAATAAGCTCTCCCGAGGGCGCGTATGACCGGATTCATATGGCTTCGCCGTCCCCCCTGCCCGCCGTCCCCCCCCTGCCCGCCGTCCCTCCTGTCCGCCGGGCCGCGGGCCCGCGCACCGACGAGCCGGTGAAGGCGCTGCACGATGCCCTTCGCCCACCGTGGCCGTGACGGCGGCTTCGCCGCGCTGGGCGCCACCACCGATGGCCTCGCTCCGGCCGTCGGCGTTCCGGGCCCGGTGCGAGGCCATGGTGATGTCGCCCCGTCCTCGGACGGCGTGGGACGTCGGCCACTCCTGGACGCCCAGGGGTGACTCCTTCTCGTCACAGGGGTCGTGGAAAACTCACCCCATGACTTCAAGTCCCATTGCCCGTACGGCTGCACGGACCACGTTCGTCGCCCTCGCCTCGCTCCTTCTGCCCGGCTGCGGCCTCGGCACTTCCGGAAGTGACGGTCAGGCGGGCTTTGTGACGGGCGCGGACGGCATCGCAAGGGTTGCCGCAGGAGAACGGAATCCCGTCGGCTCGATCAAGGGCGAGACCGTCGACGGCGGGCACCTCGATGTCACCCGTTTCAAGGGCAAGGTCGTTGTCATCAATGTCTGGGGTTCCTGGTGCCCGCCGTGCCGGGCCGAAGCCCCGTACCTGAACCAGGTTGCCAAGGAGACGAAGCCGAAGGGTGTCGAATTCTTCGGCATCAACACCCGTGACGGCGAGAAGACTCAGGCCAAGGCATTCGAGGACGAAGCCCGTATTTCCTATCCGAGTCTGTACGACCCGATCGGGAAGACACTCATGTCGGGCTTCCCCAAGGGGACGGTGAGTCTTCAAGGGCTCCCGGTCACTGTTGTCCTGGACCGGGAAGGGAAGACGGCGGCCAGGGTGTTCGGTGGGGTCGACAGAGAAAAGTTGCACATGATGATCGACCCCGTGCTCAAAGAAGGCTGACCGGTCCAGCCCTTCATTTCCGCTTGACGGCGCGACGGACGAGCTCCTGTTCCGCCGTCACGGTCATGTCGAACACAGGCTCCTGTAGCCTCCGGCGTATGTCCTCCGAGCTGGACCAGTCAGCGATCGACGAGGTCGCGGCCCGGATCGACGGCGAGTTGGTCGGGCTGCGCCGCGCGCTCCACCGCTGTCCCGAACTCGCCGGTGGCGAGCGGCGTACCGCGGCTCTCGTCGCCGAGCGGCTTCGCGCCGCAGGTCTGGCCGTCACGACCGGCGTGGGCGGTCACGGCGTGGTGGCCGTGCTCAGCGGTGCAGGCCCGGGGCCGACCGTCGCCTACCGGGCCGACATGGACGCCGTCGACGAAGACGAGCAGTACGCAGGCGAATTCGCGTCACAGGTTCCCGGAGCGGCCCATCTGTGCGGCCACGATCTGCACACGGCGATCGGGGTGGGAATCGCCGAAGTCCTCGCGCAACTGCGGGAGCGGCTGAACGGCAAGGTGGTACTGCTGTTCCAGCCCGCCGAGGAGACCCTCGCCGGGGCCCGCGCCATGCTTGAGGACGGCGTCCTCGAGCGGACCGCACCGCAGGAGATCTACGCGCTGCACTGCGGTCCGCTGCCGGTCGGCACGCTCGCGGTCATGCCGGGCACGGGGCTCCCGGGGCAGGACCGGTTCCGGATCGAACTGTCGGGATCCGCGGCCGGAGACGCCGGGAAGCGGCTGACCGACCTGATCGACGGATTCTCGACGATCCGCCATCCGCAGTCACCCGGAGAGTTCCAGCAGCTGCTCGAAGACCTGCGGACGCCGGACGGCCCGTTGGAACGCTTCGTCTTCGCACGATCCCAACTGACCTGGACCGACGAACGCGCGGAGGTACGGGCCTGGTTGCGGGCCTGGCCCGACAGCCGGTACGCCGAGATCAGGGACGAGCTGCGGAGCGCGGTGGACGCCCTGCCCGACGCCCGGATCACCTTCCAAGGGCCGCCTTTCCCCGCCATGGTGTGCTCTCCCGAGCTCAGCGAGGCGGCGGCCGCACACCTGCGTGGCGTTCTCGGCGCCCACGCCGTCATGGTGCAGCATGCGGCCTTTCCCTTCAACGGCGAGGACTTCGCACTGTTCCTGCAGCGTCTGCCCGGAGCGATGTTCATCCTCGGCGTCGCCGACCCGGAAGCGGGGCTCAACGGGATACCGCACAGCCCGGACTTCGCTGCTGACGAAACCGCCATCGGGGTCGGCGTGCGGTCGATGGCGGGATTCCTGTCCAGCCGGCTCGCCGCCCTCGCCTGAACCACAGCAACTGTGCCTGTGGCAGTCGGCCGTCCCACCTCACCAGTGCGGGGCGGGAAACGACTCACCGGCTGGGCGACGCCCCGCGACGACTCCGGTGCCGCTTGCGCGCGGCGTTCTGCTGACGGCCCGATCACGCCTGGGGTGCCGGCCTGTCAGAGGCCGGTCTCGAAACAGTCGGCGGCAGCGACGGCAGAGCAGTCGGCAACTGCGCCGCGGACGGGCCCGGGGCCTGCGGGACATGGTGAGGCCGGCCGCAGGTGCCGGCCCTGGGCCGGAGTCAGGCGCGGGCTAGCTCGGCGGCGCCGAAGGAGACGTCGAAACGGTCGCACCAGATGCTGACACTGGTGTACCGGACGGGGTCGATGTCCTCGGGCAGGACGTAGTTCTGGCTGCCCTTGTTGCCTTTGAGCTTGCCGAGGCTGACATGTCGGCCGTCGTCGAAGACGCGCCAGCCGGCCCTGCCTGCTTTCACCGGTGCGTCGGTGAGCCACACACGCAGATCGGGGCCGTTGCTGGTGTCGAGGTTCTCCAGCCGGACGAGGTGGGAGCCGTCGGCCAGCCGTACGAGCTTCACCGTGCCCGTTGTCGCGTGTTCGTGGCTGATCAGCTCACCGCTCGCCAGTGTCTGCGGTCCCTCCGGCGCGGTGGATGCCAGGGAGGGTGCCGCCGCAGGGGGAGCGGAGGTTTCTCCGACCTGGGGCAGCGCTTCCTGGACCGTCTTGTCCTGCCACAGTTTCCACGGCTGGAACCAGTACAGTCCGAAGCCGGCACCGGCGACCGCGACCACCAGTCCCGTGATGACCAGCGGCCTGGTCAGTGCCTTCCGCACGCGCCTCATCCTCGCCTCGCCTTCCGGGAGCCTGTCCGTCCCGCCCCATTCAACGGGAGCGGGGGACCGTCCCGCATCCTTCAGCGGATGACGAAATCCTTACGCCCGCAGCCCCCTGAGCGGTGCTCAGAGCTTCCCTTTCCCGGGCCAGGGCTCACCACCCGGTGTGCAGCAGATGATTGAGGAGAAGCGCGAGCACTGCCTGGGCGGCGAGCCAGGCGCGGGGACGGGCGAGGAGGGCGCAGGACGGCAGGAGCCAGATCGCGAAGGGAAGCCAGATGCGTTCCGTCTCCGCCTTGCTCATGCCGGACAGATCGGCGACGAGCAGGGCGAGCAGCGCGGCGGCGACGAGGAGCGCGAGGCGGGAAGTGCCGCGCGCCGGGGACGCACGCCGCAGCAGGACCGTTCCCGCGCGGCGCAGCCCCGCCACCGTCGCCAGTCCCGTGACGAGCACCGTGCAGGCGAGGTTGGCCCACACCCAGTAGCCGTACGGGCGTACACCGCCCGCGCCCTGCCGGTACCGGGTGACCAGCAGCCGGTACGCCTCCCACCAGTCGAACCCGGCGAAGGTGAACACCGCCGGCACGACGGCCGCTCCGGCGAGCAGTGCCACCAGCAGCACCGGCCGCTCCCGTACACCGCGCCGCCCGAGCCACAGCACCGCCGCAGCGATCAGCGCGACGAGGGTGAGGCCGTAGGAGAGGTAGCAGGTCAGGCCGAACAGCAGCCCCGCCGTCCCGGCGGAGGCCGGGGACCCCCTGGTGACGGCCAGCGCGAGCAGGGCCACCGCCCAGGCCGCCACCGCCGCGAAGTACGCGTCCGCCGAGGTGCCCATCCACACCGCGGCCGGGGCAAGCACCAGGAAGGGGGCCGCGCGCCGGGCCAGGTGCTCGTCGGCCAGGGCGCGGACGGTCACCAGGACCGCCACGCAGGCCGTCGCCCCCACGGTGATGCACCAGACGCCGGCCCAGCCACCGCCCCGCAGGCCGATCCGGTCGAGCAGGACGAAGGTGAGTGTGGCCGCCGGGGGGTGGCCGGCGACGTGGGCGGGCCAGTTGTCGGGGGAGTGGAGCAGGATGTGGTGGGTGAAGTCCCGCAGACCGGCCGGGAGGTCGTCGAAGCGGCCGATGACCTGGAGGTATTCGTGGCGGGTGGTGAGGCGCACGGCGATGCCGCGCCGCCAGCCGTCGACCAGGGCGAGGGAGAAGGTCCAGGCCAGTGCGGTGGCCCAGGCCACCGGGAGCAGGGCCCGCCAGGGGAGACGGGCCGCGAGAGCCGGGCCGTACGCCACGACCGCGGCCGCGACGAGCAGGGCCGCCGGGGTGCCGGGGCCCAGGTGCGGCTCCCAGGACGCCAGCAGCGGGGGCCAGCCGACGCGGAGCGTGTGGGAGGTGTCCTGGATGTGGCGGCCGATCAGCACGGCGGCCGTCACCAGGGCGACGGCGGCCCCGGCGGCGTACAGGTCACGGCGGGTGCCGTGCGAGGGGCCGTCCGGGCTCGGGGTGCGCGGCTCGGCGGAGGGCACTGTGTGGGTCACACGGGAACGCTAGGCCGGGCGGGCGTCCCCGCAGCGCCGTCCGGGCCGGACGTCAGCGTTTCGTCACAGGTCGGAGAGCCGTTCCGGGGAGGGTTGCGGCCTACGGTCGGTCCATGCGAGATGATCCGCGGCTCCCGACCTCCCCCCGTTTCTGGCGCAGCCCGCTGCGCGGTCCCTGGTTCACCTCCGTGCTGGGCGTCGTCCTGCTCGCCGGTGTCACCGTGCTGTTCGTGACCGGCCTGGTCTCCTACGCCGCCTACAACCCGGACCTGTCGCCGGTGAACGACAAGACCCCGGACAAGGGAATTCTCGGCTTCTACCTGTTCGACTGGCCGACGGACCCGCCCTGGCTGTACCGGCTCACCCAGGGCGTCCACGTCACGCTCGGCATCACTTTGATCCCCGTCCTGCTGGCCAAGCTCTGGTCGGTGGTGCCGAGGCTGTTCGCGCTGCCTCCGGTCCGTTCTCTCGCGCACGCGCTGGAGCGGGTGTCGCTGGTGCTGCTGGTCGGCGGAGGGCTGTTCGAGTTCGTGACCGGGGTCCTGAACGTCCAGCTCGACTACGTCTTCCCGGGCTCCTTCTATCCGCTGCACTTCTACGGCGCGTGGGTGTTCTTCGCTGCCTTCGTGGCCCACGCGCTGCTGAAGACACCGACGGCGCTGCGCAACCTGCGCGGACTGCGCGAGGAACGGGACGATCTGGTGGCACCGCTCCCCGCCGAGCCGACCGTCTCCCGGCGAGGCGCGCTGTGGTTCGTCGGGGGCGGCTCGCTGCTGCTGTTCGCCACGACGGTGGGGCAGAACTTCGACGGCCTGCGCCGCACCGCGCTGCTCACGCCGCACGGCTGGGCCGACCCCGGCAGCGGTCCGAACGGCTTCCAGATCAACAAGACCGCCGCGTACGCCGGCATCGACCCGGCGGACACGGGCGAGGACGCCTGGCGGCTGGTCGTCACCGGACGCACCGGCACCGTCCGCCTCAGCCGCGCCCAGCTCGCCGAACTCCCCCTGCACAGCTCGGCGCTGCCCATCGCCTGCGTCGAGGGCTGGTCCACCTCCGACCAGTGGTGGCGGGGCGTACGTCTGCGGGACCTCGCCGCGCTCGTCGGTTACGACGACGACCCGCCGGACGTGTTCGTGGAGTCCCTCCAGCTGCACGGTGCCTTCCGCCGCGCGGCCCTGCGGGCCAACCAGGTCGCCGACCCGCGCTCGCTGCTCGCCCTGTACGTCAACGGTGAGGACCTGTCCCCCGACCACGGCCACCCGGCCCGGGTGATCGTGCCCGCCGCACCGGGTGTGCTGAACACCAAGTGGGTGGCCCGGCTGACCTTCGGAGACCTGTGATGCGCCCGCCCCGGATCCCGCTCGGCAGCCCCTTCCAGCTGCTTGTGCTCGCCGCGTCGTTCGCCCTCGCCGCCTACGCGGGAGTACGCCTGCTGGCCGACGACTGGCTCGGCGTCTGTCTGTGGCTGGTCGGGGCCGCGCTGCTGCACGACCTGGTGCTGCTGCCCCTGTACGCGGCCGCCGACCGGGCGGTCACGGGCGGACTCGGCGCGGTCGGCCGCCGGGACCGGACGATGTACGTCCGCGTCCCGGCGGCTCTGTCGGGCCTGCTGCTGCTCGTGTGGTTCCCGCTGATCGGCGGGATGGTGGACCGGCGCTACCGCCTGGGCACGGGACTGTCCCCGGAGGGCTTCCTCGCCCGCTGGCTGCTGATCACCGCGGTCCTCTTCGCGGGCTCGGCGCTGCTCCTGGCGCTGCGGCTGCGCAGGGCGACGAAGCGGCGTCCGCCGGCCGTCCACTGACCGGCCCGCCCCCAGCCCCGCGCGTACCGCAGGAGGGCCGGGGTGCCGAGCCGTGCCCAGGGGAAGGGGGCGCCTGCGCTGTCGCGGGCGTCGGTGATGCGGACATGGACGCGCTCGTCGACGTCGACCACGGCGGTCTCGACGAGCAGCAGTCCGCCGGGCCGCAGCAGCACCGCCGCCCGCTCCAGCAGCGCGGCCGGGTCGCCCCCGATGCCGATGTTGCCGTCCATCAGCAGGACGGTGTCCCAGCGGCCCTCGCCGGGCAGCGGGTCGAAGACCGAGCGCCGCAGCGCCTGGCCCCCGAGCAGCACCGTGTGTTCGACGGCGGCCTCGCTCACGTCGATGCCGAGGGCGGTCCGGCCCCGGGCGGCGAGCTCGGCGACCAGACGCCCCGGTCCGCAGCCGACGTCCAGTACGGCGCCCGCGCACCGGTCCAGCACCTCCAGATCGACCGTGTCCGCACGCGCGCACCACCGTTCCACCTCCAGCGGCAGCAGCCAGCCGTCGGCGCGGCGCAGGAACAGCGGCCCGTGTCCGGTGTGCAGGGCGGCGGCGTAGGCATCGGCGGCCGCCCACGGCGGCACGGTGGTGCTCATCGCCCGCCCGCCGCCGCGCCGCACCGGCCGAGGCACGCGGCGAACCGGCCGAACGGGGCGAGCGCGGCGACCGCGTGGGCGTCGGCGGCCGTGTCGACGTCCCGCAGCCGGGGCAGGTCGCGCACCCGCATCCCGGCGGCGACGAGCCGTTCCCGCTGCACGGCTCCGGTGACCGGTGTCGACATGGGCACGCCCCGCAGCAGCGCGGGGTCGGGCCGGACCAGGCCCAGGGCCCAGAAACCACCGTCCTCGGCCGGGCCGAAGCAGGCGTCGCAGTCGGAGAAGTCCACGGTGAGCAGCTCGGGCGTCACCTGGGGGGTGTCCATCCCGATGAGCAGGGCGGGGCCGGCGCAGTCCCCGAAGGCGGCCGCCAGCCGCTCGTCCAGCCCGCCCGCGCACTGGGGTACGACGTCGAACCCGGGTGGCAGCCAGGGGCCGGGGGAGCCGTCGAGGACGAGGACCCTGCGCGAGGCCGGAGCGGCGGCCACGGCGCGCAGACTGTCGGCGAGGGCCGCCTCCGCGAGTTCCGCCGCCTCCTGAGGCGTGAACGGCGGGGTGAGCCGGGTCTTGACCCGGCCCGGCAGCGGTTCCTTGGCGATGACGATCAGTGTGGTCACCGCGTGCTCCCCTCATGGAGCGGAGACTCCTGGAGGACGCGGCTCATGTCCCGCACCGCCTGCCAGGTGCCCCGCCAGGTGCCGGTCACCTTCGAGGCGCCGGAGCGCGGGAGATACGGCACGTCGTGCTCGGCGATCCGCCAGCCCGCGTCGGCGGCCCGCACCACCATCTGCAGCGGGTAGCCGCTGCGCCGGTCGGTGAGGCCGAGCCCGAGCAGCGCCTCGCGGCGGACGGCGCGCAGCGGCCCGAGGTCGTGCAGACGCAGGCCGGTGCGGCGGTGCAGCAGGCGGGCGAGCACCAGGTTCCCGGCGCGGGCGTGGGCGGGCCAGACCCCCCTGGCACGGGGGCGGCGCCGCCCGAGGACCAGGTCGGCGCCGCCCGAGCGGATCTCGTCGACGAAGGGCACGAGCAGCGACGGGTCCAGGGAGGCGTCGCAGTCGCAGAAGCAGACGACCTCCGCGGTGGCGGCCGTCAGGCCCGCGTGGCAGGCGGCGCCGAATCCCCTGCGGGGCTCGTGCACGACCTGCGCGCCGAGATCGTGCGCGATCTGCGCGGACCGGTCGGTGGAGCCGTTGTCCACGACGAGCGCCCGCCAGCCGGCCGGGATCCGCGCGAGGACCCAGGGCAGGGCCTCGGCCTCGTTCAGACAGGGAAGGACGACGTCGACGGCTGGGTGTGGTGAGTGGGTCACGGCTTTCACCCTACGAACGCGAAGGGTGCATATCGGGCTTCCGCTCCTTACGAAACGCGGACGTCGGGCGGCCGGGCGCGGCCGGGTGCGGTGTGCCGGTCGGCATGGTGCCAGGCTGGAGGCATGCAGCAGCCGTACGAGCCCGCCAGGGCACGAACCGGGCCCCCTCGCGCGCGGGTCCTGGTCGTCGACGACGACCCGACCGTCTCCGAGGTGGTCGCCGGATACCTCGACCGCGCCGGCCACCTCGTGGACCGGGCCGACGACGGGCCCGCCGCCCTGGCCCGGGCCGGTGAACACCGGCCCGACCTGGTGGTCCTGGACCTCATGCTGCCCGGCATGGACGGACTGGAGGTCTGCCGCCGACTGCGCGAACGGGGACCCGTGCCGGTCATCATGCTCACCGCCCGCGGCGACGAGGACGACCGCATCCTCGGCCTGGAGGTCGGCGCCGACGACTACGTCACCAAGCCCTTCAGCCCCAGGGAACTCGTCCTGCGGGTGGAGTCCGTGCTGCGCCGCTCCCGCCCCGACACCGGCACGCCTGCGCTGCGGGCCGCCGGCCTCGCCCTCGACCCCGCGGCCCGCAGAGCCACCCGTCACGGCATCGAACTCTCCCTGACCATGAGGGAGTTCGACCTGCTCTCCTTCTTCCTTGCCCATCCCGGGCGGGCGTTCAGCCGGGAGGATCTGATGCGCGAGGTGTGGGGCTGGGACTTCGGCGACCTGTCCACCGTCACCGTCCACGTCCGGCGGCTGCGTGGCAAGGTGGAGGACGACCCGGCCCGGCCGCGCCTGATCCAGACCGTCTGGGGCGTGGGCTACCGCTTCGAACCGGGAGGTGAGTGACCGTGCGGGACACCCTTCTCATCGCCCTGTACGCCTTCGCCGGCGCCGCCGTCACCGGTCTCGCCGGGGCGGGCGTGCTGCGGATGATCCGGCGCCGCTCGCTGACCGCCTCGCTCGCCGTGGTCGCGGCGACCGGGGTCGTCGCCATGCTCGCCGGCACCCTCGCCGTCGCCTGGGCGATGTTCCTCTCCCCGCACGACCTGACGGTGGTGACGACGGTCGTCGCCATGGCGGCCGTGGTCTCCCTGGCGACCGCGCTCCTGCTGGGCCGCTGGGTCGTCGCCCGCAGCCGCGAACTCGCCGTCGCCGCACGCTCCTTCGGCGACGGCGGGGACTACGCCGCCCCCGGCGGCCCGGCCACCGCCGAACTGGAGGCCCTGAGCCGCGAGCTGGCCGCCACCAGCGCCAGACTCGCCGCGTCCCGGGAACGCGAGCGGGCCCTGGAGACCTCCCGGCGTGAACTCGTCGCCTGGATCTCGCACGACCTGCGCACCCCGCTGGCCGGTCTCCGCGCGATGTCGGAGGCCCTGGAGGACGGTGTCGCCGCCGACCCCCAGCGCTATCTCCGCCAGATCCGCACCGAGGTGGAGCGCCTGAACGGCATGGTCGGCGACCTGTTCGAACTCTCCCGCATCCACGCCGGCACACTGCCGCTGAGCCCTTCCCGTATCTCCCTCTACGACCTGGTCGGCGACGCCCTCGCGGGCGCGGACCCGCTCGCCCGCGAGCACGGTGTGCGGCTGGTCGGCGACCGGGTGGAGCCGCTGCCTGTGGAGGTGGACGGCAGGGAGATGAGCCGCGTCCTGGGCAACCTGCTGGTCAACGCGATCCGCCGCACCCCCGCCGACGGTACGGTGGCCATCGCCGCCGAGCGTTCGCCGGAGGGAGTGGTGGTGTCGGTGACCGACGGCTGCGGCGGCATCCCTGAGGAGGACCTGCCCCGGGTCTTCGACACCGGCTGGCGCGGCACCCACGCCCGCACGCCCCCCGCCGGCGCGGGACTGGGTCTCGCCATCGTGCGCGGGATCGTGGAGGCGCACCAGGGCCGGGCCACCGTGCGCAACATCCCCGGGGGCTGCCGCTTCGAGGTGGTGCTGCCCGCTGCCGCTTCCTGAAAGCGGGCAGCACCACCGGTCCACCGGCGGCCCTACGCGCCCCGCATCCCGGCCCGCGCGAACTCCGCCATGCCCTCCTCGAACCCGACCTCCGGCTTGCAGCCCAGCTCCTGCCGCAGCCGGGAGGAGTCGGCGGTGATGTGACGGACGTCCCCGAGCCGGAACTCGCCGGTGACGACGGGCTCCGGCCCGCCGTACGCGGCGGCCAGCGCCCGCGCCATCTCGCCGACGGTGTGCGGCTCGCCGCTGCCCGTGTTGTACGCCGTCAGCGCGCTGTCCGGCACGTCGGCCTCCAGCGCGGCCAGGTTGGCGGCGGCCACATCCCGTACATGTACGAAGTCCCTCCGCTGCCGCCCGTCCTCGAAGACACGCGGCGCCTCGCCCCGGGCGAGTGCCGAGCGGAAGAAGGAGGCCACGCCCGCATACGGGGTGTCGCGGGGCATGCCGGGCCCGTACACGTTGTGGTAGCGCAGAGACACCGCCGACCCACCCGTGCAGCGGGCCCAGGCCGCGGCCAGATGCTCCTGCGCGAGCTTGGTCGTGGCGTACACGTTCCGGGGATCGGCCGGGGCGTCCTCGCCCACCAGGCCGGGGGCCAGGTCCGCCCCGCACGCCGGGCACGCGGGCTCGAACCTGCCCGCTTCGAGGTCGCCGACGGCACGGGGGCCGGGCCGTACGGCCCCGTGCCGCGGGCAGACGTACCGCCCCTCCCCGTACACCACCATCGACCCGGCCAGCACGAGCCGCCGTACCCCCGCGTCCGCCATGGCGGCGAGCAGGACCGCCGTGCCCAGGTCGTTGCGGGAGACGTACTCCGCCGCGTCGGCGACGCCGACGCCGAGCCCGACCATCGCCGCCTGATGGCACACCGCGTCCGCCCCGGCGAGGGCCCGGGCCACGGCGGCGGGGTCGCGCACGTCGGCGCCCGGATCCTCCCGGACGTCGTACACGACCGGCTCGTGTCCCCGCTCCAGCAGCGCTTCGACGACATGGGACCCGATGAACCCGGCACCGCCGGTGACCAGTACTCGCATACGTTCACGCTAGGTCCGGCCGCCCGCCGGAGCGCGTGACCCGCCGCGCACGTCATCACTCCGTAAGACGCCACGGGCGCGTCGGAACGGGACATGTCGCCCTCTGCGCGGGACGCTGCCGGTCATGAACGCATCTCCTTCCCCCTCCTACCGCTTCGACGACCTCACCGCCCTCTACGTCAACTGCACCCTCAAGCCGTCCCCGCAGCTCAGCCACACCCAGGGACTGATCGACAAGAGCCGCGCGATCATGGAGGCGCAGGGGGTGACGACGGACGAGATCAGGGCGGCCGACCACGACATCGCCACCGGCGTCTACCCCGACATGACCGAGCACGGCTTCGCCACCGACGAGTGGCCGTCCCTCTACGAACGGGTGATGGCCGCCGACATCCTGGTGCTGGCCGGCCCGATCTGGCTGGGCGACAACAGCTCGGTGACGAAGAAGGTCGTCGAGCGCCTCTACGCCTGCTCCGCGCTGCTCAACCCCCAGGGCCAGTACGCCTACTACGGCCGTGTCGGCGGCTGCCTGATCACCGGCAACGAGGACGGCGTCAAGCACTGCGCCATGAACCTCCTCTACAGCCTCCAGCACCTCGGCTACACCATTCCGCCCCAGGCGGACGCCGGCTGGATCGGCGTGGCCGGCCCCGGGCCGTCGTATCTCGACCCGGACTCGGGCGGCCCGGAGAACGACTTCACCAACCGCAACACCTCCTTCATGACCTGGAACCTGATGCACATCGCGGCCCTGCTCAAGCGCGCCGGAGGCGTCCCCGCCCACGGCAACCAGCGCTCGGAATGGGACGCGGGCTGCCGGCCGGGAGCCGACAACCCCGAGCACCGCTGAGGCTCGGCGTCGGCCCTTGTGTTCTTGCCGGCGGTGGTCCCTTTTTCTGGTGGGTGCCGGGTCACCACCGGGTGACGAGCGGTGTGTCCGGTTCGCGCTGCTGCCAGGTTTCGGTGATGTGCACGAGGCGGCCGGGGGCGGCGATGCCGCGCACGGTGGTGATCCTGGTGTCGGTGAGGTCGAACGTCACGGCGCCGACGACCCGGCCTTCGAGCACGAAGAGGATGGCGGGTGCGCGGTTGACGAGCGCGTAGTGGATGGAGGGTGTGCCGCCGGCCAGTCGGCGTTTCGCGGGGGTGGGCTTGAAACCGGCACGTGCGACGGCGGCGATGCGCTCCGCGGTGTCGTACCGCAGCAGCTTCTCGGTCAGGCCGGCGCCGTCGGAGATCGCGGTCGCGTCGTCGGTGAGCAGTGCCACCAGCCGTTCGGTGCGGCCGGAGGCGGCGGCGGTGAGGAACTCCTCGACGATCCTGCGGGCGGACGCCGGGTCGACCTCGCCGTCGCGACGGCGGGCGGTGGTGATGCGGCGCCTCGCCCGGTGGAGGTGCTGCTGGCTCGCGGACTCGGTGATGTCGAGGATCTCGGCGATCTCGGCGTGGCTGTGGGAGAACGCCTCACGCAGGACGTAGACGGCACGCTCGAAGGGCGACAGCCGTTCCATGAGGGTCAGTACGGCCAGGGAGACCGACTCGCGCTGCTCGGCGGTGTCGGCGGGGCCGAGCATCGGGTCGCCGTCGAGGAGCGGTTCGGGCAGCCAGGCGCCGACGGCGCGTTCGCGGCGGGCCTGCGCCGAACGGAGCCGGTCCAGGCACAGGTTGGTGACGACCTTGGTCAGCCACGCCTCCGGCACCCTGATCCGCTCCCGGTCGGCGGCCTGCCAGTGCAGGAACGCATCCTGCACGGTGTCCTCGGCGTCGACGGCGGAGCCCAGCAGCCGGTACGCCAGCGAGGCCAGCCGGCTGCGGCCGGCCTCGAACCGGTCGGTGTCGAAGCGATCGGCGGTGCTGTCCATGCGGATCACCTTAGGCGGCGACACGGCCCGCCGTCTCGGGAGATGCTTCCGGTGCGGTGGCCAGCCGGTGCTTGCGCCTGGGCAGGCCGAAGGTCGGGTGCGAGTTGGCCCACAGCGACATCCAGAGGATGCCCGCCTTGATCCGCGCGGCCTTCCGCCCGCCCATGTACTTCGGCTTCGCCCGCCCTTCGTGATCGACCAGCTGCAGGATCGCGTCGTGGCGCCCGAGGCTGATGTGGTTGCCCAGGTACTCCATCTTGGTGTGCGCGATCTTTCGGCCGGTCAGGCGTCCCACGATCGCCGCCGTGGCCTGCATGCCGGTGTATCCGGCCGAGGCGCAGGACATCGGCAGCGGCAGGCCGTTGTCGCCGACGGCGTGGGCGGCGTCGCCGGCGGCGTAGACGTCCGGGTGCGACACGGACTGCATGGTGCGGTCGACGACGATCCGGCCGTCGTCCGTGACCTCCAGCCCTCCGGCGGCCGCGAGGGGGCCGACCGCGAACCCGGCCGTCCACACGGTCGCGTCGGAGGCCAGGACGGTACCGTCGGCGCACAGCACCCGCGCAGCCTCGACCGCGTCGACGCATGTGTTCTCGCGGACGGTGACGCCCAGCCGGTCGCAGGCCCGGCGCAGATGGGCGCGGGCCCCGGCGGACAGCCGGGCGCCCAGCTCGCCGCGGGCGATCAGGGTCACCAGGAGGCCGGGCCGGGACTCGGCGATCTCGGTGGCGGTCTCGACACCGGTCAGCCCGTCGCCGACGACCAGCACGTTCCCGCCCTCGCCGCGCTTGTCCAGGCCGTCCAGGCGCTCGCGCAGGCGCAGCGCCGCCGGCCGGCCGGTGACGTCGAAGGCGTGTTCGGCGACGCCGGGAACCCCGTGGTCGGCGGCATGGCTGCCGAGCGCGTAGACAAGCGTGTCGTAGCCGAGTTCGTCGCCGCCCTCTGCGTCGGCCACGGCGACGACCCGGCGCTCGGGGTCGAGGGCGGTGGCACGGGCCGGGCGCAGCCGGATCCCCGTACCGGCGAAGACGTCGGCGAGCTTCTGGACCTCGATCTCCTGGCCGGCCGCGAGCTGGTGCAGTCGCAGCCGCTCGACGAAATCCGGCTCCGCGTTGACCACGGTGATCTCGGTGTCCGCCGGGGACAACCTGCGGGCCAGGTTCCCGGCCACGTAGGCCCCGGCATAGCCGGCGCCGAGAACGACGATGCGGTGCTTCATGTGATGCTCCTGTCGGTTCACCTGCTTCTGGTGGCTTGAGCGGGACAGCGCCCCGATTGCTGACAGGATCCATCTGTGATGTGGGTCACAGGGTGAGATGCGGTCTCACGGCTCTCGTGGCGCAGACGCTCCGCCCACCGGGCCGGGATGCGGGTGAGGTGCCTGCGGCGGTCTCCGACAGTCTGCTCACCGGTCGCCGCAAGCAGCCGTCGGCCCGGACGACGTGGTGGCTGCCGCTGTCCCGGCAGGCAGGGAAGAACGGCCCGGGCACGGCCGGGGTCCGTCCTCGCCCACGCTCCCGCTCATGAGTCCTGGTAGACGTGCGAACCATGTCTGCGAGGGCGGCGCGGTTGTCTTTGCCGGGTGCGGAGCAGGGGAAGGCCAGGGCGTGCACGGCGCCGTCCAGGCGGTTGTCGGGCAGGAGGGCAAGTGCGGTGCCTCGCTGTGCGCCGGACATGAGCGGGGCTTCCTGTTGGCGTCCTCGATGAAGTCCGCGAATCGATGGGCGGCTGCCGTGGGCACCAGAGGTCCGGTGGAATCCATGGAACGCTCGAAGAAGGGCTCTTCCTCACCGCCGTTCGACCACCAGGCCGGCGCCTGGCTGAAACCTTGCGACCTGTCCGAGTCGCCGGGCCCCGTGAGACGGACGTAACGGTTCAGGAGTTCCCGGGCCTCCGCGTCAGGGACGACGCCGACCACCCATGCCCCTGTCGAGCTCACCGTCACCCCTGCCGGCCTGTGCGGCAACTCTGTCCATCCGGCTGACCGGCATCACAAGGCCCGCGACAGGAGCCGCACTTCCCCGCCGGTGTCGCCAGGAGATTTCCCCCGGCCCGGTGGTCTCAGACTTCGTCGAACGGTTCGTCGCTCCACCTGAACCAAGCACGTCCCTCATCGATGTGCAGGAGGAATTCCGCAACCGGACCTGACGGAGCCAGCAGCGACAGGGCGTCTGCGATCCGGTCGTAAGAGTCCTCGAACCGTTCGTACTCCTCCGCTTCCAGACAGGCCAGCGACTCGTCGAACCACGGCTTCACTTCTCCGAACGCCGGCGCCGGAACGAAGCGACCGTTCAGCCAGGGAAAGTCGGCTTCGTCGATCACGATCTCGCCGAGCAGCTCCTCCTGCCGCATCAGCCGCCAGACCTCACCCTCGAAACCCATCCGGCCAGCTCCCCGATCCACGTCCCGGTGTCACCGGCAGCCTCTCACGTGGGACTGACAGGTGCGGGAGCGTCAGCGGCTTGCCGACCGTAGGCGCGTACGTCGTCGCGAACGCCGTCGGCGGCCCCGGGCGACCCGGCACGGCACCACGGGTCTACGGCGCCGACCGGGCTGTGCGCTCGGCTCCCTCCAGCCAGCCGGTGTACCAGCGGGCGAACCTCACCGGCGTATTGTCGTCGTCGAGGAGCGGTGCGAGGTCGACGTCGTCTACCCGGCAGTCGGACCAGATCGTGCCGCGGTGGCTGCCGCTGATGATCAGCCACTCTCTCAGGGCACAGCCCAGATGGGAGATCGCGATGGCGCCAGCGGTGCGCTCCGGGGCAAACATCATGGCCTCCCACCGCTCGTCCCACGCCTCGAAGGCGGTGTCGAAGTCCTCGATGTCGTCGAAGTCCTCTTCCTCGGGGCGCTGGGCAAGGAGGTCGTCGAGCAGCTTCGGGTCCGGCCCCTGACCGGGAAACGGGGTGGCAAGCCTCGACAGGTCGGCCAGGTCCGCGCCGTCGCCTTCCCAACGCCAGCGACCCTGCGTGCGCCGAACCGGGAACAGGCCGTACGCAGGGCCGGCGCCACCCGCGCCGACGTGGAGCAGGAAGGCCCGGTACTCCTCCGGCAGCCGCACGCCTGTCTGGGCCTCGAGTTCGGCGAGCTCGCCCCGGGTGAGCGGCTCCTCCAGGACCCACTTGTGCCCCGATGCGCCGAACACCTTGTCGCTCCCAGGCGCTGAACCCGCCGCCTCGACCCTCTGCCGTACACCGACCCACCACTGATCAGTCATGAGCAGACCGTAAGCGCAGCCACCGACACCCGGGGCGCGGGGTCTGCCGCCGTTCCGACGGGCTCAGGAAAGACCCGACGCCCCAGGCACCCCGATCCCAACCGGGTCCGAGCCCGGCTCGGGCAGCTGCACCCCGCACGTGGGACGCGGAGCAGCCCGTACGGCCGGTACGGCTTGTACGGTCCGATCACATGGTGACTATTTCCTGGCTGCTTTCAGCAGCTGATCGATGGTGCGCTCGGTTGCGAGGTCCATGGTTTTCATTCCGTACGGTTCTTGCTCGGAATCGCTGAGGGTTTCTTCGCCTTCCGGGTCCCGGGAGATGCTCACCAGCATGTATGGATCGGTGTCGCCCTTGGCGAACCCGTCTCCCTCCCTCCATCGCGGGAGCACCCACCATGCGGCCGCGTAGTCAGTGGGGTGTGTCAGGTTGAGCATTTCGCTGCTGCGGTAGATCTTGGAGTGATAGCGGTAGAACTCGTCATCCGGAGCAGCAACCGGTCCGGCACCGGGAGTTCGTTCCGGACGCTCGCGAGGCGTTCGACCGATATCGCGCTCTGCCGGTGCGGCCGAAAGCGATGCGAACTGTGGTGCGCGTTGCTGGAGTTCGTGTTCCACGGCTCGGCGTCCTGCGGCGGTCGCGGTCGGCTGATGGCGGCGATGTTGTGCTGCGCGAGCGCGGTCAGTGCCTGCTGCGCCAGGGTGTCGGCCGGACTGAGCGCCGGTGCTCTGGATGCCGGGCACTGCGTGTGCAGGCCATGGACGTGGTTCCCCTTCGGGGGCTGACGGTTCCTGTCCCGCTGTCGAGGAAAGCCGCTCGTCCCCGGCCACGGTCACGAACGGTCGGCGACGGTGACGGTCTCTCCGTGACTGCCCCGGCGCACCCGGCCGTGCTCCGTGCGGCTACGGAGCGGCAGCCGATTCGGCCTTCTTGATCGCGCGGGCGAGATATGTCGACACGGCCCGGATCTCCGCCTGGGGCATGACCGACTGGACGTAGTCGATGGCGACCCCTTTGGGCAGACCACGGCTCAGTGCTCTGTCCGTGGGCGGCCGGGGAGCGACGAGGAGGCGCTGTGTCGACAGGTCGTCGAGGCCCGATGCGGCGGGATCGACGCCGTTCCTTTCCAGCAGGCTCCGCAGGTTGCTCACGGCGAACTGCTGGGCTTCGCCGCCGGCGACGGGGAGTCGGGCGCTGCCGCCGATCTCACGGAAGAAGCTCTTTCGCACCTGTTCCGGCGCTGTGGACAGGCTTCCGCTTTTCACCTCCATGATCCACAGTGGTGCGGCCTCGCGTTTCCCGTCACGGACGATCCAGAGGGACGCGTCGTACAGCTGTCCCAGCCCGCTGCCACGGGTCTTGGTCGCGTACACCTCGGACTCGACGACCACCACCCGCCAGCCCTTTCCGAGTTTCGTGACCAGCTTCTGGGCGCGGACGCCTGCTTCCGACATCAGATGGCCGACCCAGGGATGGCGCAGTGCCAGGGCTTCACCGAGGACGCCTTGCAGATGAATGGCGAAGTCTTCGATGTCCTTCGGTCTGAGGGAGCCGGCCTTCTTCATGGAGGCCGCCTTCTCGGCGATGCGGCGCCAGACCGGATCGTTGTGGGGAAGGAAGCAGGAGATCCGTTCCATCAGGGCGAACATCTCGGGTGAGGATTCGCTCGCCGCATCGAGGAAGGTCTCGTAGATGCGCAGGCCGTCCTCTTCGGTGGTCGCCGGCACATCCGCTTTCGCCCTGGTCGCTTTCGGTTTCCTGGCTTGAGCGGGCTGATGCTGCGCGCTGTGCCCCCTGGACCTCTGGGCCTGCCTCCGGGTCCGCCGGGCGACTGCGGTGAGTTCGTCGACCTCCCGGTCGAACCAGGTGATGAACTCTTCGACCCCCTCGGCTCTGCCGCTTCGCAGCCTGGGCCTCAGCTCACGCCAGCGTGCTCCCGCAGCCTGGAGTTCGTCCAGCAGGAAGGGCGCTTTCTTGCCCGGGTGTCTCACCACCAGCCTGAACCGGCGGTAGAAGTCGGCCATCACCTCGCCCAGTTGCCCTTCCTCCTTGGCGAGTTGTCCGGCCAGCGCCCGCACGCCCGTCTCCAGCAGGAAGTCGGCCTCCGCTCTGCCGCCCTTGCGGAACAGCCGGACCGGCAGAGCGGTGAGGATGATCTCCTCGACGAGAACCGGATCGAGGTCGTGGACCGCGTCCAGCAGACCGGTCAGCTTTCCCAGCTGCTTCAGGGCGTCGTCGCCCGCCGCACCCCCGCTCATCAGAGCGCCACGCTCAGCAGCCCGCCCGCGACCGCCATGACGAGTCCGACGGACGACGGTTCCACGTCGGACAGACACTGACGCGGGTCGAGATCGGACACGGTCTCGTCGGCGGCATCCATGTAGTCGGACGCGGCTTCGACGATGTCCGCCACGGACAGCCCGAGGTCGAGGGCGATACCCGCGGGCGGGCAGACGACGGTGAGCGCGAGGGTGAGCATGCCGAGACCGGCCGTCCTCGCGATTCCGGTGCGCACCTCGGCCAGGTCCGCGCCCTCGCGGGCGGCGCGCATGCTGTCCAGCAGACGCTCGTACAGATCCCTTTCCTCGGCGGGCAGCCGAGAGACGGCTGCCCGCAGCACCTTCTCGTACTCCCAGACCGAACCCTTCGTCTCCTTGGCGATGAGCGTCTCGGGCAGCGTGTCCTTGCGTACTTCCTTCTCCTCGGCCCGGTCGGCGGGGCGGCTGCGGCGCACGCGCTCGCGCAGATCCTGGCTCGCCCGCCACGATCTGCGGAGCCGGTCGAAGACGGCGCGTTCGAGTTCTGCAGGATTCGAGAGGACCGTCTCGACGTCGAAGCGGTACAGCACGGGCGCGCCAGGGGCCTCACGGAGCAGCGCCTCGGCGAAGTTCTTCCGTGCCCTGAACGCGGCCTCGTCGAGCGCTTTGAGGTGGGACACCGCTGCGTCGTTCAGAATGCCGATCTGCTCCCTGCCGAGCTGCTGTCGCTGTCGTGCGCGCGTTTGCCCGGCCGCCGTGTTCGTCGCCCTCACCTGCTGGGCCAACGGCTTCAGGCGTTCGAGCGCCTCCTTGAGGTTCTTCACGGCTTGCTGCCGGCTCTGCAGCCTCGGTGCGCGCAGCGCATCCAGCGCGGCTGAGGCCGCGGCCCTGTCCTGCCACTGGAAATAGTGGGCCATCTCGTCGATCACCCGTTCACTGCTGCGGCGCAGCATCGAGTCGGCGATCGACGCGGCTTCGGCTTCGAGAAGCCGTGCCATGTGCAGCACGCGCAGGCGTAACTGCGTCGTGGCGTCCGCGAACCCGTTGATCCAGCGCGCGGTGTCGGCGAGGGCTGCCCCGGAGACACGCAGCGCTTCGCGCTTCGCCGGCGTCGCGTTCAGTTCGTGCGTGCGGGCCGTGGGGTGCATCAGAAGGCCGTGCATCTCTTCGAGCTCTCTCCGGACGGCGAGCACCGATGGCCAGCCGTACGCGAGGTACGCCATGGTGACGAAGTCACGGAGCGCCTGTGGGTCACCGATGGGCAGTTCGTACGGACGGTCGTTGACGGTCACCATGGGTCTCACGGGCGGGCGTGGCCGGTCGACGAACTCGCGCGGGCCGATGAAGGGGCCGCGGTCCAGGGCGTCGACGTCCGGGATCGACCTGCTCGGCTTGTCCGCCACGCCCCCCACGACCACGATGAGTTCGTGCGCGTTCTCGGGACCCCGGCGTCTGCACACCACGTCGGGCACATACGTCCCGCCGGGGTACGCCGTCCCCGCGCCCGAACCCTGCGGGTCCGGGCCCGCCGCGGGGCCCCGTCCCGGGTCCGGTGCGCCCATCAGTCGTCGCCCTGCTGGTCGAGGCTCACCCGCAGGCTCGCGGCACCGGTGCCGGGATCGTCGTAGTCCCCGGCCTGGATGCGCGCGGCCCGCCGGTCCGCCTCCAGTTCGGCCACGCGCGCCTCGGCCGCCAGCCGCCGCAGTTCCGTCCGGCGCGAGGTCTCCACGTACTCCTCGCTGGTGGAGCACTGCCCCAGCCGGGTGCTGACGGTCAGCCCCGGAGTCGGGAAGACCAGTTCGTCGGGTGTGTCCGCCGTTCCGGTGAAGGCCGCCGCGAAACTGTCGCGCAGTCCTTCGACGAAGTCCCGCAGCCCACCGGCCGGCTGAGGTGCCAGCGGAACGGCGAGCTCGGCACCGTTCACGGCGATCACACGGGGCTCGAACATGCCGACCTTGAGCGCGCCCTGCGAGGCGACCTCGATGTAACGGCTCTGCCCCGCCGGTGACATGCCCTGGAACAGGGCGAAACTGTAGTGGTCCGGATGCTCGTTGAGGTGGGCCAGCAGGGCTTCCTCACGTTCCCCGGCCGCGGCCAGCTCGTCGAGGGGGAAGGCCATGGCGAGCTTGTCCGCCGTGCTCAGCTTGTCCTGCTGCGCGTTGGCCTTGGCGATGACGACCTCCTTCTCCGCCGCCAGTTCGCCCTCGGCCTGTTTGCCCAGATACGCCTGGTAGGCAAGCTTCAGACGCTCCAGAAGGCCGGCGAGGCCCCCGTCGTCGGCCGTGTAGAGATTTTCCTCGCGCGCCCGGCCCGAGGACCAGTTCCAGTTGAAACGGCCGACCAGATCACCGATCTTCTCCCCGAGCCCGCACTGTTCCTTGTCCCAGTCCGACTTGTCGTTCAGGCCGGACAGAGTGGTTGCCGAACCCTGGGCGGGCACGACGGCCACCAGCAGCTCGGCGTCGGCGGCGCCGGGAGCGGCCGGCACGCGCGCCAGAGCCGACCAGACCGCCGGGAAATACTTGCTGCACAACTGCTGGAACAGCCACTGCTGGGCAGCGCTCCTCTCGTCGGGCGTGATGTCCTGTCCCGGGGGGATCCGCTTGAGCGCCGGATCGCAGCCCTTCGCCGCTCCCTCGGACACACTCGCGAAGGCGGCACGGATGAGCTTGAGCAGATCGATGACGGCCTGTTCCTGCGGGCTGGTCTTCGTGGCCGGGGTGGTCGGCCCCTGGTTCAGGTCGTCGGCCGCCGTGTCGACCTGTTTACCCATCGCCGCCTGATCGGCGATGACCAGCTTCGCCAGTTCGTACGCCCGGGTCGTGCGGCACGCGGCGAACCCGTCCGCGACCGCAGGGTCGAGCAGGGCGCGGTACAGGGTCGACTCGTGGCGGCGCACCAGTTCGCGGTTGAACTGCTTGGTGGCCAGAGGGTTGGGCAGCAGCGCGACCAGGACGAGCCGGTCGGGGCGCGGGACGAGCGTGACCTTGTAGTGGGCCAGTGTTTCGAAGAAGTCGAGGGTGAGGGTACGTGAATAGTTGGTGTTCCTGATCAGCCGCGTGACCCTGCTCTGGCCGCCGGTCTCGACGGCGTCGGTGATACGGGTGGTGCGGAGCGCCCGGATCCGGGCAGCGGACTTCAGGGTCGATTCCTTCATACGCTGCTGGGTGACCCGGGCCACCGACTGGAGCTGGCTGGTGTCGCTGACCTTCCCGCCGGCGGCCACGGTGATCGAACCGTTGCCGGTGCTGTAGGTGGCGTCGACGGATCCTTCCAGCTGCCAGGCGAAGTCGTGGCGCCGGGTCAGCTCGGCGAAGACGTCGTCGGTGTCGCGCTGGGTCTGGACGGACTCGAAGGACTGGTCGACCTCGGTCTGCGAGGACTGGTCGAGCGTCCGTGACCTGCGCTCCCAGCTGGACACCTCGATGGTCGTCTCCTCCTGGGGAGCGAGCGCGACACTGCCGCGCAGCTCGCCCCGGCTGAACCCGGTGAGCTGCCAGATCTGCCGCCAGGGCATGAAGACGGCGACGGGCAGTCCGAGCGGCACCACGGCACCCGACTCGCCGGCGCTCCGGACGCCCGGCGACGGCAGGGCCGCCGTCGTACGGTTCTCGATCCGGCGCACGGGTGCCACGCCGGCCGTGAGGCTGACGCGCTCGGTGAGAGCGCGGGCCGCCAGCCGGTGGCCGTCGCGCAGCGCCTGCTCCTCGCGGTTGCCGTCGATGAGGGTGATCTGGTCCCCGCCGAGGTTGACCGTGGTCGTCCCGTCCATCCGCAGGGCACTGACCTGCGAGCGGTTCAAGGCGACGGAGACAGGCCGCCCGTCCGAGCCGGGGACCAGCGGCTGAGACAGGAATCCCGCCAGATCCCGGACGACCACCTCGGCCGCGGTGGCCCGCCGTCCCTCGCCCGGCGGTTCCAGCCGGACCAGCCTGGGTGATCGCTCGGATGTCCAGGCCACGACGGGCCGTCCGTCGAGGAGAGCCCGGGTGACCTCCTCCGCGACCGCCAGCGGGCGTTCGATCTCGCCGTCCACGATGCTGCCCTCGGCGAGGACCTGGTCGACGGCGTCGTCGTCGAGCCGGATCGTCGGTACCTGGACCACGAGCTTGGTGAGGAAAGGCATGGTGGCCTCGTCCCGCGGGCCGGCCATCACGAGCGTCTCGCGACCCGCCGCGAGCGAGGCGACTGCCTCCTCGTCGAGCTGGAGCACGACCGACCGGTTGCCGTAGGGGACACGGCCCTTGCGGATGACGTCCGCGAGCTCCGCCGAGGCGACCGGGATCTCCAGCGGCGCCCAGGCGGTGGGGCCGCGCGAGTCGACGAGCTGGAAGAGGGAGACGCCGCCGAGGGGGTCTCTCAGCGGGCCCCGGTCCTGCTCGGGAGGGCGGGGGCCGATCTTGACGAGGTCGGCCTTGCGGAACTCCTCCAGCCAGGAGCGGTAGGCGCCGTACTTGCCGCCGGTCGGGTCGACGACCACTCGCTCGGACGACTGTCCGCCACTGTCCCCCTCGGTCTCCGAGTGGACGTGGACGAACTGACCGAAGTCGAAGTGGCGGGTGATCGACAGCATGGGTAAGGAGTCACCGCAGCCGCCGAGCGGGGTCGGAGCGGGTGCGGGTGCAGGCGTCCGGTCGGGAGTCGGGTCGGGACCGGAGTCCTGGACAGGGGGCGGGCCGACCGGAGAGCCGGCGCCGGGTTCGCCCTCCTGCCCAGTGGCGGAGTCCGGATCGCACTCCCCTTCCGGCTCCCCGGCTGCCGCGTCCTGCCGGCGTCCATCCACATCGGCCATGGCGGCCCCCCCACCTAGTCCGTCCAGAGACGGAACAAGGCTAGGAGACGAAGGCACACTCCGGGCCGGAACTCATCATTCTTTGTCATACGTTCGAAATGCGACATATTCGGTCATCGAAGAAAGGCGTCATGCCGCGAGGCCGGCCGTCACGGGTCCCGCGGCACACGCAGCCGCGGCAGGTCCTCGACCGGGGCTTGTTGCGCCGAACATGCCCGGCTGTTCGGCGATCGCAGTCCTGCGTGTCTCCGTCGGGCACTCGGCGTGGTCGCTGACGTGGTCGCCGGTTCGGCGGGCGAGGACTCTGGCACCCTCCCGGTTTCCGGCCCCCTCTCGCACCAGGGCCAGGCGTCCAGGGGCGTGGCGGCGTCGTCGACGAGGAAGGGGCGGGGAAGGCCGAGACCGAGGCGGCGCGCGTCCGTCGACGCCTCCCGCATCGCCTTGGCGGCCGGGCCGGCACGCCGGTGGCGGTTGAGGAGCCCGGGGGCGCCGGCCGGGTCCCGGATCATCCGCCCGGTGGTGCGGGCGCGGGTGAGGGTGTCACCCGGCGGCCGGTCACCGCCTCGGCCGATGCAGTTGCCGTGGCCGGGGCCTGGGTGCCGAAGGTGCCGGGGACGGCCAGGGTGCGGCCGGCCGGCAACTCCCTCACCCGGCTGTACGGATCTTCCTCGACCGGCACCCCGCCCTCTCCGCGACCGCCACCGCGGACACCGTCACGGCAATTGAAGTGCGGCACGGTGGGAGCTGCTGTCACAGTGACCGGTATGGATCTGCCTCCCGACACCGTGCTGGTCTTCGACCGGGACGAAGACCTGAGCGTCTTCGAGTCGTTCACGCACGCCACGAACCACCTCGAGGCGATCGACGTGTCCGAAGGCGAGTACCCGGCGGCGTACTCGCCGGACGGCCGTCTGCTGGAGCTGACTGCCCCCGACGGCTGGAAAGGCCCGGTCGTTGTGGCCAGGACCGACAGGGCCGACCTGGCCGCCCTGGAGCAGAGGGTGGCCCGCTACTGGCAGCGTCACCAAAGAGGCCAGGTGCCGCGGGACCCGCTGCAGACGGCGCGCTTCCTGATCGACAGGGACAACCAGCCCCGCAACGGAAGGCCCGCCCGGCTCGCTCGCCTGCTGAGACGCAATCAGCCCTGAGAGCGCCGAAGGGCGCTGCCGGGCAACGGGCGCGCAGACCGCCCGCCCGCTTCTACCGCCTGGTACCGCGCTGGGCGGCCTGTTCGAGGATGCGCCGACGGGTCCAGCGCCGGCGTCCGCCCTTCTCGCTGAGCGCGTCCGGCGTGGCGAGCAGGGGGAGGTTTCCCTGGGCGAGGCTGGAGGAGAAGGAGTTGACGCTCTTGAACCCCAGCAGCGCCGCGGCCTGGGTGGCTCCCAGCAGTTCGTCGGGGTCGCCGTCGAGAGGGACGTCCGGCAGAGCCGGAGCGCTGCGCGTGGCACCGGTGCGTTTGCCGCGTCCGGGCCGGGTGGCCATCCAGTCGGTCAGGGTCTGCACCCTCCATTGCAGCCGTCGGTAGGGGTTGTCGGCGGTCCCCATCTCCTCGACGACGTCGGGGTCGGGGAAGTAGCCGGGATGGTCGCGGACGTAGGTGGTGACCTGGTTGGCGTTCTTGTAGCCCAGGAACCGCGAGGCTTCGGCGGCGTTGAGGAGTTCCTGCGGGTCGCGGGCGGGCGGTGTGTGGCTGCGCAGGCGGGCCTGGCCTCGGTCGGCGAACCAGGCGGTGACTTCTGCGTGGTTCCACAGGCGGGCCCGGCCGCGCTGCCCGGCGGTCTCCGGGAAGGGGGTGCCTGCGGCGTTGGGGGTGCGGTTGGTGTAGAGGCCGCTGATGCGGGCGGGGGTGAGGCCGTGTTCGGCTGCGATCTCGGCGGCGTCGGCCAGACGGGGCTCATCGCGCGAGGTCATGGCAGGGGTGTCCCTCCAGGTCGGGTGGCGGCCCGGTCCAGCGGCCGCACTTCATATAATGACAGGAGCCGGGGCGGGGGTCCAGCGCATGAACCCGGCCTTCCGGGGGATGGCCGGAAGCGGTCACTCCTCCGGGAGGAGTGACACGCCGCGCCGGGCTGCTGCCTCGGTGATCTCTGTGCAGACCAGGGCCACGAGGGTCGGTTCCCACTCGGCCGGTACGAGCGGCAGAAGCTCTTCGCCGTCGGTTGCGGGTGCGGCGGCCATGCCGAGCAACCGCTGGGTGGAGGTCGTCATCGTCATCAGAATGCCCTCCCGGGCGAGGCGGGCACTGCCGGAATGGCTCGGCCGCATCGCCCACGACGCCGACGACGAGTGCGTCGCCATGGGCGAACGCCATTTCGGTGAAGGCTTTCTCGATGCATGCCCTGACAGGAGGGCTTTCCGGGACCTGCGCCCGGTGATCTGCTCCGCCGTTCAGCCGTTTCTCGCCGACGGCGACGCGAGGGTGCGTGACGCGGCCCTCGCCGCCGCCATTTTCCTCGCCGACCCCGCCCTCGCTGACCCCGCCCTCGCCGAGCACCCCGCCCTCGCCGAGCACCGGAACGAGCCGGCTGACCACGCCCGCCACCCGCTCGGCACCAGCACGGACCGATACGAACGCGCCTGCATGCTGGACGCGCTGAATGCTTGGGGCCACGACACCAGCCCCTTGGGGAACTCGAACGGCATGACGGCCCGAGAACTCCACGCCCGCATGGCCGACCATGATCCATGGTGGGCGAGCAACGGGACAGGCGGCTGCGCCGGAGACCTGCCGTTCTGACACGGAGGCGCACAGCTCTCTGCCCATGAGCCGTCACGGGCATTCCCCCCGAGGAACCGACCGCGCACGTGCGGGCATTGCGAGGGCCCGCACGGCCGGGTGTCCCGGGCGAGTGTCACCGCCCCGTGAGCAGGCCCGGCAGTTCGCGCATGTCGTCGAACACGGTCGTGTCCGGTCCTTGGAGCCGTTCGGCGGGTGTCGGGCCTCCGGCGCAGCTGAAGACCCGCATACCGGCCGCCCGTGCCGCGGCGACGCCGGGCCCGCTGTCCTCGACCACCGCACAGGCCGCCGGGTCGACGCCCATCCGGCGGGCGGCATGGAGGAAGAGATCGGGCGCGGGCTTGCCGCGGGACACCTCGCTCGCGCTGTAGATCCGGCCGGCGAAGAAGTCGTACAGCCCGGTCCGGCCCAGGGTGTGGCGCATCTTCTCGTGTGAACCGCTGGAGGCGACGCAGGTCGGCACGGTGAGGGCGGCGAGCGCCTCGGGAAGTCCGTCCACCGGGTCGAGGCCGAGGTCCACCGCGTCCCGGTGACGCTGGATCAGCCGGCTCCACCAGAGGCCGGCCGTCTCGACGCCGAGCCGCTCGGTGATCTGATCGGTGATCGACTCCTTGGAGCGCCCGATGAAGCGTTCGACCACCTCGTCGGCGCCGAGCGGCCGGCCCAGCTCCGCCCCCAGTGCGATCTGAAGGCGGACGGCGAGGCGTTCGGTGTCGACCAGGACGCCGTCGCAGTCGAAGATCACCAGCTCTGTCGGCTTCGTCGTTCCGGCGACGCGGGCGCCGGGGCGCGAGCGGGTCACGGCCGGTCGCCCGTCAGCGGTGAGAGCGGCCGCTCGAAGAAGGTCTCCAGGACCACCGTCGCCTGCGTTCCGCTGACCCCCTCGATGGCGTAGATCCGGCGCAGCACGTCCTGCAGTTGTTCGGTGGTCGCGGTCCTGACCTTCACCAGCACCGTGGCGCTTCCGGCGATGACGTGCGCCTCCAGGATCTCGGGGAGCGCGGCGAAGTCCTGCGCCGAATCACCCATCCAGGACGTCGAGTCGACCATCACGTAGGCCAGGACGGCGCTGCCCACGGCGGCCGGGTCCACCTCGACGGCGGTACGCCGGATGACGCCGCGTTCGCGCAGCTTCCGGACCCGCTCGTGGGCGGCTCCGGAGGACAGACCGACGGCCTGTCCGAGGGCTGCGTAGGGCTGGGTGGCGTCCTGCTGGAGCCGGGCCAACAGTGCGCGATCGATGTGATCCACAACTCTCCATTCGGAATTTACTGGCCATGACAGTATGTCATATTGCAGCATGCGCTTCAGGCCGATTCTGATTCGGCATGTGATGGGTTTCGTGAGGAGTGGACTCCATGAGCGACGAGCGCCCGGGGCTGTACGAGATGTTCGACGACCGGTTCCGTGCCGGGAGGTGCATGAACGGCGATGACGCGCTGGAGGTCCTGTTCACCGGCTGCCGTTGGGCCGAGGGGCCCGTCTACGTGCCCGCCTGGCGCCAGGTGGTGTGGAGCGACATCCCCAACGACCGGATGCTGAGGTGGGACGAGGAGACCGGCTCGGTCGGTGTCTTCCGCCGCTCCGCCGGGCACACCAACGGCAACACCCTCGATCGCGAGGGCCGGCTGATCACCTGTGAGCAGGGAAACCGCCGGGTGACCCGGACCGAACACGACGGCACCGTGACCGTGCTGGCCGACCGGTGGCAGGGCAAGCGCCTGAACAGCCCGAACGACGCGGCGGTGAAGTCCGACGGTTCGATCTGGTTCTCCGACCCGGACTTCGGCATCACCAGCGATTACGAGGGGTACCGCGCGCAGAGCGAGATCGGCGCCAACAACGTCTACCGCATCGACCCGGCCACGGGTGAGGTGCGGCTGGTCGCGGACTGCTTCGGCGCGCCGAACGGGCTGGTCTTCTCGCCCGACGAGTCGAGGCTGTTCGTCTCCGACACCCGAGCGGGCTTCGTCCGGGTCTTCGACGTGCGCGACGACGGCACCCTTTCCGAGGGGGAGGTCTTCGCCGAGGCAGGGGGCCGCGACAAGGCCCGCTTCGACAACCTCCGCTTCGACGACGGCGGTCGGCTCTGGGCCGCCGCGATGGACGACGGCGTGCACTGCTACGACCCCGACGGCACCCTGATCGGCCGCCTGAACGTCCCCGAGGCGGTCGCCAACATCTCCTGGGGCGGCGCCAAGCGCAACCGCCTCTTCATCGCCGCCGAGACCAGCCTGTACTCGGTGGTCATGGGCGTCACCGGCACACACCCCACCGGACCGGGACGACGCCCCTGGCTGTGACCGGCGCCCCGGCGAACTCTCCGCCGATTCCTCACCGGTCGGTCCGTGACCGAGGGCGGGACGACAGAGGATCGGGCCGGCGCCGAGTGAGCCGTACCCGGCCGGTCGGTCCGCGCGCAGGCGCTCACCCTGTCGGCACGGCGGTCCCCCGGAAGGTACGGCGGTAGGCCGTCGGCGAGACACCGATCGCCGCATGCAGGTGCTCGCGCAAGGAGGTCCCGGTGGCGAAACCGACCCGTCCGGCGATGTCGTCGACGGGCAGGTCGGTGGTCTCCAGGAGGTGCTGGGCCCGGGCCACGCGCTGCTGGATCAGCCAGCGCCCCGGGCTCGTCCCGACCTCCTCGTTGAACCGGCGCGTGAAGGTCCGCAGGCTCATCCGCGCATGCCCGGCGAGCTGTACCAGGGTCAGCGGCTCGTGCAGGTTCTCCAGTGCCCACTGGCGGGTGGCCGAGGTGCCGTTCACCGACGGCGGGAGCACCGGGTGCTCGATGTACTGCGCCTGGCCGCCGTCCCGCCACGGCGGCACGACGCAGACCCGTGCCACGTGGTTGGCGACGGCCGCACCGTGATCCCGCCGTACCAGGTGGAGGCAGACGTCGACGCCCGAGGCGGCGCCGGCCGAGGTCAGCACATCGCCGTCGTCCACGAACAGCACGTCCGGATCCAGCGCGACCGCCGGGTACCAGGACCGGAAGACGCCGGCAACGGCCCAGTGGGTGGTGGCGGGCCGGCCGTCGAGCAGTCCGACCGCCGCGAGCACGAAGGCACCCGTGCAGATCGACACGACGCGGGTCCCGGGCCGGACCGTCGCGAGAGCCTCGGCCACTCCCGGCGGCAACTCGCGCGCGATCCGGGAGATGTCGAAGGGCGGCAGCAGCACCGTGTCCGCCGTCGCGAGGACTTCGGGGCCGTGCCCCACCGTCACCGAGAAATCGGCGTTCGTGGCGACGGGGCCGCCGTCGACGGAGCAGGTCAGGACCTCGTAGCGATCCTGCAGAGCACCGAGGATCCGGCTCGGGATGCCGAGCTCGAAGGGGTAGACCCCGTCCAGGGCGAGGACGGCGACACGGTGGACAGCGGTCATGGCACGATCCCGTTGGAAGTTGGCATTCATGCCATGGTACGGGGAAGTGTCTCCGGCGAGGCTGGTGCCCATGACCGACCCCACCACCATGCGCGCCGTCAGCCAGGACGCCCACGGCGCCCCTGAGGTCCTCCACCAGGTCGTCCTGCCCCGCCCCGCGCCCGCCCCGGGCCAGATCCTCGTCGCCGTCCGCGCCGCCGGGCTGAACCCGACCGACTGGAAGCACCGCGCTTCCGGCCTCTTCCTCGGCCGTCTGCCGCTGGTCCTCGGCTGGGACGTGTCCGGCGTCGTCGAGGCCGTCGGCTTCGGCGTCACGATCTTCAAGCCGGGCGACGAGGTCTTCGGGATGCTGCCCTACCCGCACGGCGTCGGCTCCCATGCCGAGTACGTGACGGGTCCCGCCCGCGCCTTCGCGCACAAGCCCGCCGGCATCGACCACGTCCGGGCAGGCGCCCTGCCACTCGCCGCCCTGACCGCCTACCAGGCCCTCGTCGACACCGCCGCGGTCCGCGCCGGCGGGCGCGTCCTGATCCACGCGGCCGCCGGCGGGGTCGGCCACCTCGCGGTCCAGATCGCCAAGTCCCGCGGCGCACACGTCATCGGAACCGCCAGCGCACCCAAGCACGACTTCGTACGCTCCCTCGGCGCGGACGAGGTCATCGACTACCGCACCACCGACTTCCGCGACGTCGTCCAGGACGTCGACATGGTTCTCGACCCCCTCTCCGGTGAGACCCGCACCCACTCCCTCGACGTCCTGCGCCCCGGCGGCGTCCTCGTGTCGCTCCTGCCGGGAACCGACCCCGACGAGAGCGCGAAGGCCGCGGCCCGCCGGGTCCGCGTCGAGACCCTCCTCGTCGAAGCCGACCACACCGGCATGAACGCCGTCGCCGGCCTGGTCGCCTCCGGCTCCCTGCACGTCCACGTCGAGGCCGTCTTCCCGCTCGCCGATGCGGCCAAGGCCCATGCTCTGGGCGAGTCGGGCCGCACCACCGGCAAGATCGTGCTGACCGTTCCCTGAGCCCGAGCCGTGATGCCCGGGGCAGGCGCCCGCCTGCCCCTCGATGCCCGGTGGTCACCTCCCTGCCCGAACCCCGTGGTCCGGTCGCGGCGGCACGGCCACACACCTCAGAGATTCTCTGCATGACATGGAAGGGTGCCCACATGTATGTGGTCAGCGAGAGCGAGCAGCGGACGACCAGGACGCCGTCCGGCTCGATGTTCGCCCTGGCCGCCCCCAGCCAGGGCAGTGCCGAGGTCAGCACCTGGCGGGTGGAACTCGGCGCGGACTCCGCCACGCCGGTGCACATCGTCGACCGCGAGCAGGTGTGGATGCCCCTGTCCGGCGAGTTCGAGATCGAGGCGGAGGGCGAGATCCGGTACGCCGAGGCCGGTCAGGCCGTCATCGTGCCTGCTGGTGCCGTGCGGCGGCTGAAGGCCGTGGGCGGCCCGGCGGAGGCCGTCGTCGCCATGGCCGTGGGCGGCAGGGCGATGCTGCCGGGCAGCGAGGACAAGATCCCGCTTCCGTGGGCAGAGTGACCCCGTCCCCGTGAACAGCCCGACCGGTCCTCCACGCCGGACGCCACCTCTCGCTCTTTCTGCCCCTGTTCGCCGCGCCCCTGTGCCCACCGCACTGCCCCGCTCGTCCCGGTGACGAACGGAAAGCGGTCACTCCTCGGGAGCAGCTCCTCCTGCCATGCCTGAAGGCGGCTGATCCCGTGTTCCAGGGTGGTGACCGGCACCTGGATCATCCGAGGCGGGCTCCTGGAGGCAGCAAGGGCATGCGCGGGCCGGCCGAGGTGATCGGCGGGTCGAACGGTCGGGCGCTGTCAGCGTCCCCCGGTGCGCCGTATCAGGAAGGTGAGCAGGAGTCCGACGGCGGCTCCGGCGATGCCCCAGGGCACGCTCGGGGTGCCGTCGTTGAGGCTGTAGCCGATCGCGCACGCCGTGAAGAAGACGGCGAGTATCAGCATTCCGCCGAACTGGCGCGTTCGCATGTGCGCTCCTGCTGCTTGAACCGGAAGCCGTAGTTCTCCGGTGGCGCACTTCGCGCCCCGCTGCGGCCTGAATCAGCCACCTGCCGGTTGCGCTTTCACATCCGGAGGGGACGGTTCATTCAACACGTCGGCGGCCGGTGCACGCCATTCATGATCGAGAACGATGTAAGACCGTGATCAACTTGCGAGCACCTTGAGCGGAGGCGGCTCTCGGGGGACGGGCTTGATGAACCTGCTGGTCAGGTGCGTGAGCGCTGCTGCATCGTGCGCTCCGGGTGGCACTTCCCGCAGGAGCACCACCAGGTCCTCGCCGTCGGCGGACGGTGCGGCACCGCTGTGGCAGCCCGCCGGATGCCGTGCACCCGGGACGCGGTCAAGGCTCTGCTGATTCGAACGTCCCTAGGATCAAGGGATCGTCAATGGTCTACGCGCAGGTGCGAGGAGGCGGTCGCCGGTGGTGCTGCAGGTGCGAGGCGTCGTGTTGCCGGAACGGGAAGAGCGGTCCTTCTGGATCGATGGAGACCGGTTACGGACCGAGCCGGTCCCGGACGCGGATGTCGTCGTCGGGGGAGGCTGGCTGCTGCCTGGCCTGGTCGACGTGCACACGCATCCGGGCACCGAGCACCTCGATGCCCCGTTCAGCGACGAGATGCTCCGCGAGCACCTGACCGATCACCGGGATGCCGGCGTGCTGCTGGTGCGGACGCCCGGGGCTGCCGCACGCATTCCGGAATGGGTGGACGAGGATCCCCGGATGCCGCGGGTCCGTTCCGCCGGGCGGTGGCTGGCCACTCCTGGCCGCTTCTTTCCCGGGTTCGGGCGTGATGTGAGTGAAGAGGATCTGGTGCGCGCGGCGGTCGAGGAAGCCAAGGCGTCCTCGGGCTGGTGCAAGGTCATCGCCGACTGGAGGCACGACGAGCCGGCGCTGCCACAGGATGTCCTCACTGCCGTCGTGCAGGCTGTGCATGCGATCGGCGGCCGCGTAGCGGCTCACTGCCAGACCGCTGACGGCAGTCGCAACGCTGTTCGGGCAGGCGTCGACAGCCTGGAACACGGTATGCATCTGGACCCCGGACTGATTGATCAGATGGCCTCCCAAGGCACCGCGTTCGTCCCGACACTCAGCGTCTTCGGCGCCGGAGCCGAGCGACGGCGTGCCGAAGAGCCGAGCGCCCGTCGCGACTGGTGGCTGGGCGGATGGGAAGGCATGCTGCCCAACGTCCGGGCCGCGCACGAAGCCGGCGTCGCGGTGTTCGCGGGCACCGACAGTTTCCCCTGCGGCACTGTTGTCTCAGAGGTCGAATGGCTGGTCCGCGCCGGTCTGCCGGTCGAAGCGGCTCTGGGCGCGGCGTCGTGGTCGGCCAGGTCCTGGCTCGGTCTGCCGGGGCTGGTCGATGGAGCCCCCGCTGATCTCGTCGCCTATGACACGGACCCGACCCTCGACAGTTCGGTTCTGGCCCGTCCGAGCCGCATCATCCTGCGTGGCCGGGTCATCGCCTGATGCCCGGCAGGGTCTCCCCGCCCCTCACCCGGTCGAGATTCGCTCAGGCCGGCCGTCTCGTGGACGTGGCCAGGCCGCAGCGTGACGTGGCCAGTGGTGCACGGCAGTTCAACTGCCCTGCTCGGCTTCGCCTTCGGAAGCGACGGACCGTTGCCGGACAAGAGGCAGGATGGGGCTGACCGGATTCGAACCGGCGTCCTCCCACATGCGGTGAGGGCGCGACGACCTCTGCGCTACGAGCCCCATCCCGCTGTCGATCATACGAGCCGCCCGCACCCTGCCGCTCTTGAAATTCCAGGGCACCGACAGGTTCATGCACAAAACCGGCAGGGCCCCGTGTGTCCATGAGCGAGGTGGCCGGAGACTGAACGGCCGTGTCGCAGGCATGGACGACCACTGCCGCGCCGATGGCTGCGGTCCTGGAGCGGACGTCGTCGGGTCTCCGTCCGCCACCCGCGTCACAGGGCATCGGGTCCGGCATCGGCATGCCTGTGATGGGCCGGTATGCCTTGTGTCAGAGGCTGCTGCCAGGATCGAGGCCATGAACGCCACGCCTGCAACTCCGCCGCGGCCGCTCGACGTTACCGCGGTCTTTCCTCAACTGGCCCCGCTGGCACGTACCGCGACCCGCCTGCACCCCCGTCCCGGGGCTCCGTCACCACACGACAGTTCGATCGGCGGGCCGCTGCTGTGGCCCGCCGACGAGCCGTGGCCCCACTGCGACGGTCCTCATGTGGTGGATGGGGTGAACCCGGCCTTGTCGCCGGCGGATGTCCGGGTGGAGCGGCGGATCCGTGCCGCCTCGCACGGCAGGAGCCTGACCCCGCAGGAACGGGAGACCCTCGAGCGGATCCGTCCGCCCCGGAAGTCTCCGCTCCGGGTGGCGGCCGGGCCGTACGAGGGTTCCATGGCGATGCTGCCCGTGGCGCAGCTGTACGTGCGGGACGTGCCCGATCTGCACGCACCCGAGGAGGCAGACCTGCTGCAGGTTCTGTGGTGTCCCTTCGACCATCCGATCATGCCGAAGACCGCACTGTTCTGGCGGTCGGCGGCCACGGTCACGGACATTCTCACCGCACCCCCGGAACCGCCCGCGATGCAGTTCGACGACTACCTGCCCGAACCGTGTCTGCTCAGCCCGGAGCAGGTCACCGAGTACCCCGGTCCCAGGGAGCTGAGCAAGGAACTGCGAGAGGAGCTCGGGGACTGGAGCCGGTGGCGGGCAGCCGGCGCGGATGATGACAACCCCTACGCGTCCGAACCGGAGCTGTTCTACCGTTTCTCTCTGTCCGTTGCACCCGGCTGGAAAGTCGGCGGCTGGCCTTCCTGGGATGCCACCGACCCCGATCCGCAGTACTGCTCCGCCTGCGGCAACAGGATGGATCCGCTGTTGAGCATCGTTACGTTCGAAGAAGGGGACGACGAAACGCGCAGTTGGTTCCCGTACGGGGAAGCAGCCGATGAACCGTCCCCCGGCTCGGGCCACTTCGACCCCGGGCAGCCCACCGCGGTCCAGATCGGCAGCGGCTACGACCAGCAGCTTTATATATGCCCGGCGTCGCCGGAGCACCCCCACACCGAGTTGATGCAGTAACCCGTCAGGTGACCGGTCGCGCAGGCGGAAGGCGGGGTGGCTGCGGTCGGCCAGGACCACCGGCGCAGAGGCCCGGTACTCGTTCGCGCTGAACAGGGGGAGGGCAGGCGCTGGAGGAAGGCCGGGCGCGGCGAGTCGTTGATGTGTGCCCGGCGGCCGGGCACGATCCGGTCGTAGGCGGTCTGGCCGAGGGCTTCGACGAGCAGCAGGCAGCGGACCTGTCATGCGGTCGGGCGGGACCGGGTCCGGGGTTCACGGACGTCGTGCTCGCAGGCTGCGGCGACGTGCGCGAACAGCGCGTCGGCGACCCGCGCCCCGGGCAACTGCACCGCCACGTCGGCCGGATCGGCCGGGCTTTCGCGGCAGGCGGAGCGAAGGTGCCCGGATGCGGGTGGGGCGAGGCCGACAGGGAGAGCGCCGGAGTGAAAGCCTCACGTGCTGGACCGACGGTTCCGGAAGTCCGCGCGAAAACCCCTTGCTCAATGGTCAAGAAGTGTTGACCATTGAGTGCATGCCTACCGACGACCTTCCCGAGATGTTCCACGTCACCACTGACGAGCAGCTGCGTGCCGTTTCCAGCCTCACGCGTCACCGGATCATGGCCGTGCTCCGCTTCGAGCCCGCGACGATCACGCAGATCGCCGAGCGAGTGGGCCTTGCGAAGGGGAGTTCCAGCTACCACGTACGTCTGCTGGAGCGGGCCGGCCTGGTGAAGGTGGTGCGGACACGGAAGGTACGGGGGGTCACCGAGCGGTACTACGCGATGGCCGCGCGGGCGATCGTGCTGCCGGATCCGGGTGAAGGCGGGCCGGATGTGCTGATGCGGCATGCGGTGGCGGACCTGGAGGCGGCGCCGGTGGAGGGCGAGCGGCATGTGCGGATGGCGCATCTGCGGCTTACGGACGAGCAGTTCGCGGAGCTGGGGGCACGGCTGGAGGCTCTGGCGGACGAGTACCGGGAGCTGTCCGATCCGTCGCTGCCGGACGCGTCTCTCGTCTTCGCACTGTTCCGCCCGGCACCGCGTGAGCAGGCCGAAGGGGACGTCAAGTGACCTCACCCGTGGGTAAGTTGCCGGTCGGGTTCGGACGGCTGTGGACTGCGCAGACGATCTCCTCGCTCGGTGACGGGATGTCGCATGCCGCGCTGCCTCTGCTCGCGTTGATGCTGACGCGGGATCCGTTGGCGCTCGCCGTCGTCACGGCCGCCGGAACGCTGCCGTGGCTGCTCTTCGGAGTGCTCGGCGGTGCGCTGGTGGACCGCTGGGACCGGCGGCGCACGATGTGGGTCACGGACGTGGCGCGTGCGGTGCTGCTCGCGATACCGGCGGCAGCGGCCGCGCTCGACGTGCTGAGCATTCCACTGCTCGCGGCCATTGCCTTCCTGCTCGGCCTCGGCGGACTCTTCTTCGACACGGCCGCCACGGCCTATCTGCCGGATCTGCTCGGTCGTGACCCCGCGCTCCTGGAACGTGCCAACTCCCGCCTGCGCGGCGCCCAGACCGCCACGTCCGGCTTCGCGGGGCCGCCTGCGGGCAGTGCCCTGCTCGCGCTCGGTCGGGCGGCTCCGCTGCTCGCCGACGCGGTGTCGTTCGCGCTCTCCGCACTCCTCGTACGGTCGCTGCCTGCCGTGTCCCGGCCCGTCCCGCAGGCCCGTGAGTCGCTGCTGCGGCAGGCTCGGGCCGGAGCCTCGTACGTCTTCCGGGATCAGCTGCTGCTCGGGCTCGCGCTGCGTCCGGCGGTCGGGAACATCGCCTTCCTCGCCGTGGAGACCGTACTCGCCCTCTTCGCGCACGAGCGTCTCGGCATCGGCACCTTCGGCTTCGGCCTGCTCCTCACGGCGGAGGCCACCGGCGGTCTGCTCGGCGCGGGCATCGCCTCCTTCCTCGGTCGGCGACTCGGCACCGGCACAGCACTGACCTGCACGGCCGCAGTCGAGGGGCTCGCCGTCCTGGGCCTTGCCGCCGCCCCGGACCCGTACGTCGCCGGCCTCGCGCTCGCCGCCTGCGGAGCGGGCATGGGCGCCACGATGGTGCTCGGCCCCTCCCTCAGACAGGCGATCGTCCCCGCCCGCCTGATGGGCCGGGTCGCCTCCACCTCCCGCATGCTCGCCATGTGCGCCGCCCCGTTCGGCGCCTTCCTCGGCGGCTGGCTGGCCACCGCCTACGACGTACGCACCCCGCTCTGGACCGCCGCCGGCCTCCTGCTCACCATGACCGCCGTCACGGCGACCATGACCAGCAACCGCCGGGTCGAGGCGGCGCTGCGTGCCGCCGCCCCGGCCGAGGATCCAGTTCACCCGGAATCCCGGGATCCCGTTCAGGAGACCGCCGTTTAGGGCTCCGCGGGATCGTTGAGCCAGGGCCGAACCCGGCTCGGCGTTCCTCGCCTCGGCCCCGGAGCGTCGGACGCCCGGCCTCCACGGGATGCAGCGAGCGGCCCGACCGGCCGTCGGCATCGCCGAAATCATCGAGGTCCTGCCGCCTGCCGCCTTGCGCCTGAGGCCGGTGGGCAGCCGTGCGCGGAGGGGCCCGGTGGTCGGAGGGGCGTCAGCCGCTGCCGGCGGCCGTCAGAGCAGAGCTCTCGGACGCGCATCGAAAGTGCGTGCGGTGGCCGGTGCGGCGTAGTACTCCTGGAGGGTCTCGATGCCGGTCTGTTGTCACCTGGAGTCACCGATGGCCGTTCGCCGTGTCGTGCCCAATGTGCAGTCGGAAGCTGCGCAGGAGAGCCGGGAGTTCTACGGCCTGCTCGGATTCGAGGAGGTCATGAACCACGGCTGGATCATGACGCTCGCGTCCCCGTCCAGTCCGACGGCGCAGATCAGCTTCATGGCCGGCGACAAGACCGCCCCCGTCACTCCCGACATGAGTGTCGAAGTGGATGACGTGGACGCGGCCTACGCAGCCGTGCGGGAGAGCGGCGCGGAGATCGTCCACCCCCTGCAGGACGAGGAGTGGGGAGTACGCCGGTTCTTCGTCCGTGACCCCAACGGCCGGGTGGTCAACGTGCTGGGCCACCGCTGACGGTCCTCCCGGCCATGGCGGAAGGTGCTCGTCACAGCCGTTCGCCGACGGCCGCGACGAGCACGGACGCCTCGTGGCGGACGGCGAGTCTCAGCGCCCGCCGAGCGCGTCGAACCAGCGGACCACCTGCGGGGCGGAGAGGATCGCGGAGCCGAAGTGGTCCACGTCCGGACCCTGGTCGACGACCTCGGCCCGGACGCCCAGCCGGGCCAGGCCGACGGCGCAGGCGCGGGTGTTGGCGCTGGGGACGTCGGTGTCGGCGCCGCCCGCGTAGAGGCGTACGGGCGCGGTGGGTGCCCAGTCGCAGACCCCGTCGTTCGCCTTCAGCACGGCGCGCAGAGCCCCGCGCGGGGCACGGACGTTCTCGGCCCACTCCGGCGTGAGGAGTTCCCCCGGCGTCGCGGGCAGTGCCGCCATGACCTCCGACTCGTTGTGAGTTCCGTCGAACAGATCTTCCACGGCCTGTGCGTAGGGCGCGCGGAACACCTCGGCAGGGTCCTTGTACAGCGGATGGATCCGGTTCTGCGCGGTCAAGAAGTACGAGAGGTAGAAGACGGCGGAGCGCGGCGCGACCCGCCCGTCCGCGATGCCGGGAAACTCCGATCCGAGCAGGTCGTACGGGCCGGCCATCGGGGCCAGGGCGCGCAGCCGGAAGCCGTCGCGGCCGCGCGAGAGTTCGCGGCCCAGGGCCATCGCGACCTGGCCGCCCTGTGAGAATCCCGTGACGTACACCGTGCGGGTGAGCGGGCGGCCCAGCCGGTGAGAGGCGGTACGGGCGGCCTTCAGCATGTCGAGGGAGGCGGTGACGGAGGACGCGGTGTCGACGTACGGGTGCCGGCCGGGCCCGCCGCCCAGCCCCAGATAATCGGGCGCGGCGACGGCCCGGCCCGCCGAGGCGTGCAGATACGGGGTGAGCCGGTTGCGGCCTGCGCCTCCGGAGGGGGCGTCGTCGCGGTGGGACACGGTGCCGTGGGTGTCGGAGACCAGGTCGAGGCGGTGCGGGCCGCCGCACGGCAGGACCAGCAGACCGGTGGCGGTGGCGGGACGGCCGTGAGGGCCGATCGTGGCGTACGTGAGCCGGTACGCGGTGACGCCGTACCTGACGGTGGCGGGATCGACGCCGAAGCCGGTCAGCGTCTCGACGACCTCGGCGCGGTCGACGGTGTCGAGCGGTGTGACGGCGAGCAGGCGGCCTCGGGCGGTCACGGAGGCCGAGACCGTGGCGGTGGCGGAGACCTTGGCTGTGGCTGTGGCGTGGGCCCTGGGCGTGGCTCGGGCGACGGGCGTGATGACACCGCCGAGTACGGCCGCGAGGGCCACGGCGGCGGCCCCGCGATGCAGCCCCGCGTTCCGGGCGGTCTTCGTCGTGCTGGTCCTGGTGGTCATGTCCGGAACGCTACGGACAGCCCGCCACCGCCGACACCCGGACTGCCCCCGGCCGTTGGAGGGGGATATCCCCCTGTCCTTCGCCCGGCTCCGTCGCACGGGAGAGCGACAGTGGCCCTGACCGCGGTCGGGCAGCCGGGCCCAGGGGTGTCCCGGGCCCGGCTGCCCGGCCTGTGGTCTGCCGAGCCCTTGGACGCGGACCGGCGGGAGCCCTCGTCCTCCTCGGCGACGACGCCGGCCTTGCCGTTCGCGCCGGAGATCTTCTCCCGCCGGCTTCGGCGCCAGGCTTCGTGGTCGGCCGGAACTCAGGCGCGGCGGGCTGCCCAGACGGTGCGCTCGGTGCGTACCGTGAGGTCGTCGCGGCGCAGGATGCTGTGCGGGCTGTCGGTGTCGAGGAGCTCGTCGAGTGCGGCGAGGTCTTCGGGGCTGAGCGCCGGTGCTGCGGCGCCGCGGATGCGCCGCAGGCTGCCGTGGGCGTAGCGGCCGATGGCTTCGCTGCGGTCGCCTTCGATGTTCACGGTGACGGTGCGCTCGTCCTCGACGGTGAAACCGGCGGCGGACAGCATCGGCCCCCAGTCGGCGCCACGGTGCGGGACGTGCTCGACGTGGAAGGCGTCGGTCGCCCTGTGGCAGCGTTCTTCGAGACCGGGCCGGTTCTCGGGGGCGTCGGCGGGCAGGAAGCGGGGGAAGCCGTCCAGCTCGACGACGGCGAACAGGCCGCCCGGGGCGAGCAGATCGTGGACGCCGGCCAGGGTGCGGTCGGGGTGGGCCATGTGGTGCATCGAGGCCGAGGCCCACACCAGGTCCGGCGTCCCGAGACCGGGCCAGGCGGCGGCGTCGAGGTCGGCCTGCACGGTGCGCACGCGCTTCTCCGTCCCATGGGCGCGCGCCTTCTCGCGCAGGAGCTGCAGGTGTCCCGCCGAGGTGTCGACGGCGGTGACGTGCGCCTCGGGAAAACGGTCGAGGAGCGCGAAGGTGCCCGCCCCGGTGCCGCAGCCCAGGTCCACGATCTGGCGCGGTTCGGCCTTCAGCGGCAGCCAGGCGGTGATGAGGGCGAGGTGCTCGGCGAGCACCTCGGCATCCAGGTCAAGGATCTCGGCCTGGCTGCGATCGTCGTGCGCATGGTGATGGCCGCCTTCGCCGTGAGGGGTGTGCTGGTGCGCTTGGGTCATGGCGACACCGTAAGAGCCTCATGCGCCTGCGGCACACCTTCTTGCGGCCTGCGCAAGAAGGTCGCTTCTCCTGCTGCCCGTCACGCAAGACAGGGCCCGCGCCGGGCCTCCCGCACCGTCACTCGCGGGACGTTCAGGCGTCGCCGCTGTCGCCGGTCTCGGTGGCATCGCGTTGGTGGCCGCGGCGGGCGTCACGGTCGAAGATGCCCATGATCTCGCACGGTCCGCCCTCGGCGCCGATCGCGTGCGGCATCATGGTGGGGAACTCGGCGGCCTGGTTGGTCTCGATGCGGAACCGGCGATGGCCGAGCATGAGAGTGGCGGTGCCGGACAGGACCACAAGCCATTCGCGGCCGGGATGGGCACGCATGCGGGCGGGGTTGTCGGGCGGCGGTTCGGTCATCCGCTGGCGCGTCACGCTCATGCCGGGGTCACCTTTCACAGGCCAGCGCATCAGGCCGTGGGCGCTGTCGATCATCGGGCTGATGACGACGTCATCGGCGGCGTTCTCCACCAGCTGGTCCAGGGTGGTGTCCAGGGCGCGGGCGAGGGTGACGAGCTGGTCCAGGGCGAGACGGCGCCGGCCGTTCTCGATGCGGCTGAGTGAGGACTGGCTGAGATTGGCGCGGGTGGCCAGCTCTTCCAGGGACCAGCCCTGAGCGACCCGCAGGGCACGGATCCGTTTGCGTACGAGGCCGTCCAGCTGCCCGTCTTCTTGCGTCATAGGCAACATCGTATGCCTTGAATGCAATGCGGGCTTAACGTCGAACGCAGATGGTCCGGTACGGGGCCAGGTACGACGAAAGGGCATGACATGTCTGCTGGGAAGTGCGCGACGAGCCCATCGGCATCGTCGCCACCAGCCCCGCTTCCCTCCACCACGCACTGCTGTTCCGTCAGCTGACCGACGATCTGGTGCACTTCACCCATGGCACCGGCCTGGACGAGGACGCGCGCGCCCCGTTCGCCGCCCGCGGCATCCGCATCGTCGAGACCGAGGTGCAGGAAGCCGTCGACAAGGACGGCGCCCTGACCGGTCTGCGCCTGGTGGACCGCACCTTCGTCGCCCGGCGCGTGATCGCGGTGGCCACCCGGTTGCAGGCCCGCACCGAGGGCCTGGACGGGCTGAAGCTGCCGATGGAGGACCTGCCCGACGCCATGGGCCGCCGCTTCGCCTCCGCCATGGCCGGCACCACCGACGTCCCCGGCGTGTGGGCGGCGGGCAACGCCACCGACCCGACCGCGCAGGTCGGTGCGTCCGCCGCGCCCGGCGCCCTGGCCGGATCCCACATCGACGCTCTGCCGGCCGTCGCCGACACCGACGCGGCCCTCGCCGCCGCCCAGGCCGCGAACACCTCCGCCTGACACTCCGGTTGCCACAGCTGAACCGCGCGACTGCGCCCAGCGGTCCGCGCAACCTCCTGCTTCACCACCCCTTTGCGGCCGGCCCTGCGCCGGCGCGCTGATTCCGCATGCCCTTTCTGAGAGGAAACCATGAGCAGCAACCAGCCTCCCCAGGCGGCGGCCACGCCAGTGAACGGCGGAGGTGTGCCGGATGCGCGTCAGCTGCGCGCGATCCTGATCGCCGTGTCGATCGCGCTGATGGCCGTCATCGCGTCGGTGTCCGGCCTGAACGTCGCCCAGACCCACATGGCCGTCGAGTGGGGCGCCTCACAGACCACTGTCCTGTGGATCATCAACATCTACACCCTTGCCCTGGCCGCCCTGCTGCTGCCGCTCGGTGCGATCGGTGACCGATTGGGCCGCAAGCCCATGCTGATCACCGGACTGATCGTCTTCGGCGCGGCCGGCGTCGTCGCCGGGCTCGCCCCGTCGGCCGCAGTGATGATCGGCGCCCGTGTGGCCGCGGGCATCAGCGCCGCGATGATCATGCCGATCACGCTGGCCGTCATCACCTCGACGTTCCCCGAGGAGGAACGGGGCAAGGCGATCGGCGTATGGACCGGAGTCGCCGGAGGAGGCGGCATCCTGGGAATGTTCCTCTCCGCGTTCCTCGTGGACGTCGCGGACTGGCGGTGGCTGTTCGTGCTGCCCGTGATCCTGGTCGTCGTCGCGCTGGCCATGACCCTGAAGTCGGTGCCCGACTCCCGCGAACGCTCCACCCATTCCTTCGACACCGTCGGAGCGTCGGTATCCACCGTCGCCGTGATCGGACTCATCTTCGTCCTGCAGGAAGGCCCCGAGCGCGGCTGGACCGACCCCGTCTCCCTGATCGGCCTGGCCGTCGGCGTCGTCGCCGCCATCGCCTTCGTGGCCTGGGAACTGCACCGCCGCGACGCATCCCTGCTGGACGTACGCCTCTTCCGCGAGCGCGGCCTGGCCGGCGGCTCCGTCACGCTGCTCGTCGTCTTCGGAGTCCAGGCCGGCATCGCCGTCGTCCTCTTCCCGTTCTTCCAGGCCGTGCTGGGCTGGTCGGGCCTGCTGTCCACCCTGGCGATGATGCCCATGGCCATCATGATGATGACGACGTCCGGCCTGGCCCCCAAGACGGCCGCCAGGATCGGCGCCCGCTCCACCATGACCGTGGGCATCGCCCTGGCCACCCTCGGCCTGGCACTGATGGCGTCGTCCGTCTCCGTCGACGGTGGCTACCTGTCCGTCCTCCCCGGCATGCTCGCCATGGGCATCGGCATGGGCCTGTCGATGACGCCCTCCACCGAGGCCATCACCAGCTCCCTGCCCCGCGCCAAGCAGGGCGTTGCCTCGGCCCTCAACGACGTCACCCGCGAGTTCGGCACCGCCCTGGGCGTCGCGATGCTCGGCGCGCTCCTGGCCGACGGGTACCGCAGCGCCATCGACGACAAGCTCGGTGGCATCCCCCAGGGGGCCGCGGACACCGCACGCGAAGGCATCGCCAACGCCGTCGAGGTGGCCCCGAGCACCGGCAGCCACGCCCAGGACCTTGTCCACACCGCGCAGCAGTCCTTCGTCGACGGCTGGCAGCAGGCCATGTGGGCAGGCGTCGTCATCATGGGCATGCTGCTCGTCCACGTCGCTCTTCGCGGGCCGAGAAGCTCAGACCTCGCCATCGCGGACGAGACGGAGACCACGGAGACCGTCGCCGTCCGATGACCTCATGACAACGGGGCAGATCATCCGTCATCCGTCATCCGTCAGGCGTCATCCGTCAGGCGTCGCGATCCCGCGATGCCTGACGCCCCGGCCCGGCACACGGGCTTGAGCGGGGTTGCCGATGCTGCTTCCCGGCATGTGCCGGGCCGATGCGGACTTCCACGGCGGCAGGCAGCGCGGGCGCCCCGGTTCCCGCAAGGGCCCGCACAAGAAGCCACGTGGGCAGGGAACTTGCAACTTCGACATGGCTCGCAGAGGCAGCTACCTTCGTCTGGTCCTCGGCGGTCGCCCGCGGTCGCTCAGGGGGTTCCTTCGGGCTGGGCCTGCCGCGACGGGACGAGTCCATCGCGCCCCACGAACCCTCACCCCTGTGCGTAAGCCACCGGACCGGGTCCACGTCAGGCAGCCTCAACCAGAAAGAGACGCATGCCCCATCTTGCTCTGTACACATTCGGTGTCCTGAAGTCGCCTCTCGCCGATCCCGCACCTCTCACGCACGAGTTCTACGACATCGGTGAGGCCGTCTACCGGAAGATCGGTCAGCATCCCGGATACCTCGCGCGTGCTGAAGCGGCAGACGGTGACCGGGGCGCGCTCTTCGAGGCGGACTGGGGTGCATGGGGAGAGTTCGCCGTACCGACCTGGTACGGCAAGGGCCGTACGGCGGAAACCACCGCCCTGGCCACGACCCTCTCCCTCTGGACCGACCTGCGCCCCGCCTTCGACGCCGTCCACACCGGTCTGCACCGTGAGGCGCTGAACAGGCGTTACGACTGGTTCGAGAGGACAGGACACCCCAATTACGTGTTCTGGTGGGTGGCCGACGGCGTGATACCCACCTGGCGGGACGGGGTTTCCAGGCTGGAGCACCTCCACGGCCACGGCTCCGCGCCGTACGCCTTCACCTTCCGCGACTCGTTCGCCCCGGACGGAACTGCGACCAGGATCAAAGGCATCGGGCCGAACCGGTGAAGCAGGCAGTTCTCGGCCTCGTGCCGCCACCGGCCCCAGTCGATCAGCGGATACACCCTCGTCCGGCCGGGGAGCCTCGCGGTGGCGGAGCCGGCGGAACGGCGGCCTGCCTCACCGGCGTTGAAGCCCGTCACCTGACGGAAGGGACGCCCGTCCATGGCGGCGGCGAACCACCGGTCGCCGATGTCTTCCTTCGCACGCAGGACGGTGAACCGGCCCCGGTGGTGGGGTGACGGGTGTCGGTGAGGCGGATGCTGCCGCACATGCCCCCGTCGAGGGGGGGAGGTCGCCGTCGTCTTCAGAGGGCGGTTGACTCGGGCCCGTCGTCCCGCGGGCCGGCACTGTCCCACCGTCATTGCTGCGTCGTGCGGGAGCGGTGGGGCGGCAGGCGGAAGAGGCTGCCGAGCCGGTGCAGGGCGTGGGGGTCGCCGGACGCGGAGGCGGCGCCGGTTTCGATGGCACTGGTGAGGGTGAGGTGCTGCCCGGTCAGACGCAGGAAGGTTTCCTGGTCCATGGTGATGGTCGCGTCCGGGTGCTGGGCGGGCCCGTGCAGTGCTTCGATGCCGCCGTCGTCGATCCTGACGTGGAAGTGCTCGTCGTCGATGCGGAAGTCGTAGAGCGCGCGGAGCCCGGCTGCGGCTTCGGGATCGAAGCAGGCCCGCAGTCCCAGTACGGCCCAGGCGGGGCTGAAGGTGTCGGCCGGGCGTGGCTCCTCCATCGCCCACTTCAGTCCCCACCGGGCCAGTTCCAGGATCGCGGGGGCGAGTTCCTCACCGGCTTCCGTCAGGGCGTAGGCCGCCGTCCGCGCGGGCGGGGGGAGTGTCGTCCTGTGCGCCAGGCCCTCGCGTTCCAGGTGCTTGAGCCGGGCGGCGAGCAGTCCGGTGCCCAGTCCGCGCAGACTGCCCTGGAGGTCGCCGAACCGTTTGGGTCCGGTGAGGAGTTCGCGGATCAGTAGCAGTGTCCACCGTTCGCCGACGATGTCCAGGGTGCGCGCGGTCGCGCAGTACTGGTTGTACGTTCGCTGTTCCACTTCATCACTGTAGATGTCACGCCTCCTGTTCCCGGACCGGCCCGGTGGACGCGGTGTGCAGGAGGAGCGCGGCCAGCGTCTCGGGGTCCGTCAGGGGGACGTCGTGAGCGGCGTCCAGCGGCTGCGTCCTGTATCCCGCGGCTTCGGCGAACCGGTCGAAAGGGTAGGCGTGCGGCCGACAGCAGAGGGCTGTTCCGGGGATGCGGTTCACGGCCCCGCTCAGGCGCGTGGGCTCGGTGAAGGAGCGCAGCGGCTGCGGGCGCAACCGCTGCGCCAGCCAGACGGCGTCCGCGGGGTCCGTCACGCCGAAAGCCGATGGCGCAGGGGGCGGGACGACCCTTCCGGCGCCGCGCTCGTCGGCCGCCGCGTGCACGGCGTCGGCGAATGCCGGCGGGGCGAGGTCCAGCAGGCTTTCGCCGTGCGCTCCCGCCCACCCGTCGACGAGGACGATGTGGTCCACCAGGTCGGGCCGGATGTCGGCGGCCTCGCGGACGGCGAGGCCGGCGTAGCTGTGGCCGACCAGGAAGACGCTGTCCGGCCCGTGAACGGCGTCCAGAGCGGAGGCGACCTCCTCGGCGTGGTCGTGCAGCCCGGCGTCCGCGGCAGCGTTCAGATCGGGTGTGACGGTGCGGGCCCCCGCCCGGTGGAGCAGCGGGACGACCCGGTCCCAGGCCCAGGGGCCGTGCCAGGCGCCGTGGACGAGAACGAACGTGGTCATCGGGTCCTCCTCGTGGTCGCTCGCCCCCGATGCTAGATGTTGACTTCCAGATTTTGAAGTGTCAGATTCTGAATCAGGAAGCAAATGAGGGGAGTTGAGGATGAGCAAGGCTCTGTACACGGCACATGCGCACGTCACCGGTGGCCGGAGCGGCCGCGGGCGCACCACGGACGAAACGCTCGATCTCGTGCTGCGCCGGCCCAAGGAGTTGGGCGGGGACGGCGAGGGAGCGAACCCCGAGCAGCTCTTCGCGATCGGCTACGCCGCCTGCTTCGGCGCCACGCTCACACTGGTCGGACAGCGGAGTGGGCTCACGGCGGACGACGTGATGATCGACTCGTCGGTCTCGCTGATCCCGGGCGAAGACGGCCGGTTCGCACTGGGCGTCGAGATGCGCATCACCCTGCCCTCCGTCACCGACGAGCAGGCTGCCGGACTCGTCAGGACGGCACATCAGGTCTGTCCCTACTCCAACGCCACGCGCGGCAACATCGACGTCCTCCTCGTGGCCAACGGCAACCGGCTCTGACGGCCGCTCACGTCCCTTTGCTGACAGGGCCCCACGCGCCGAGCCCGGCACGCCACAGCGCCCGGCGCGTGCGGGGATGTCCGCCGAGCCGCTGACTCTCGGTGGACTCCTCGGGGACGTGGAAAGGGCGGCGGGCGCAGGCCGTTCGGCGAAGAAGCCGTAGCTGCAGTGCCCTTTCTCTGCACCGTGCCAAGGCGTCTGAAGCCGGCCGGGTTCGACCGTCGCACCGTGTCGGGATTCCGCATACGGTGCAGCGGATCGGAACCGGCCCGGCAGCCCCTCTGCTTCGAGTTCAGCCCGGTCCGCAGGGATCGAGCGCGGCACGAACCCGGTTGAGCCCTCCACTCTCCGGTGGTCCCGGTCGGGCATCCGGTCGTCCCGGCGCCGGCGCCAGGCCGGGAACATCGCCCAGTTCAGGGCGCGGCACCGGTGAATCAGGTCGTGGCCGGCCCCCGCACAGTGCTTTCCCGCTTCTCCGGGCGCGTGGGCGAGGCCGAACTCGATCGGCCCACGGCAGCAGGTGGCGAGGTCCACGAGAAGTGGTCCTCTCCTTGTGTCCAGGAGGTTGCCCGGATGCGGCTCGCCGTGCAACAGCCGGTCGCCGCCTTTGCCGGTGCTGATCGCGGCGCTCGGACCACTGAATGTGCCCCCGGGCTGCTCGCCCTCGTCCCGCCCTCACCTCACCCCGCCCCGCGCATTCTCGGCACGCTGCAAAACTGGCAGCGCCGCACATTCCTAAAAAAATCGATCTTCATCTGGCAAAACGATTGCACTCCGAACATCTTGACGGCCCGAAACCTTGGCCATAGCCTCGGCGAGCCCTGCGGGGTGCAGGGCGAGGGGACGTGCCACCGGGGGAACATCGTTGATCTCGTCCCAGGCGGGATGTCTTGTGTGCGCCCCGTTCTCTTCGGGGCCGGCCGGCATCTCGTGTGTGGTGAGCTGCGCCCGTCGGCGGTTCCTTTCCACCGGTCGAGAAGGCGAGGAACAGGTGAAGCAGCTCTTCAGGAAGCTCAGCTCCATGTTCGTGAGTCTCGTGACGCTCGTGTCGCTCGGGACGGTCGTGGTGATCGCCACTGCAGGCACGGCGAGCGCGGCGGACAACCGCTGTCTCAACAAGTACGGCAGCGGCTGGAACGCCGGCGGTTACCCCCAGTGGATGGGGGCAGTCCAGGCGACCAGGGCACGGGGAGTGCGCACGGTCACCGAGATCGACGGACCGAGCCTCTCGGACGGCAAGCCGGTGACGCTCTGGGAGAACCGCGGAGAAGAGCCCCAGCTCTGGTGCTTCCGTAACGAAGGAAGCGTGGGCGGGAACTCGTACTACCGGATCAGGAACCTCTACACCGGCAAGTGCATCGACATCCAGGGCCCGTGGACGGGTGACGGTGTCCGGGTGCACCAGTGGAACTGCAGTGGGTACGTGTACCAGAGCAGTCAGCAGTGGATCATGATCCCGCGGGGCACCAGATCTCTCGAAGGCTCGAACAAGACGGTCTACCAGTGGCAGAACCGCTACAACGGCGGCTTCCTCGATGTCGCCAACTACGCCACGAACAACGGTGCCTACACCCACGTGTGGCGCTACACCGGTGGGGACAACCAGCTCTGGTACTGACAGCTCTGGTACTGACGTCGCAAGCCGGTCCGCGCCACGCCGGGCAGGCCGGATCGGGAGCCAGGGCCCTTCGGGAGACGGGATCGAGGCCGAGGTCGGCCGCGGGACCGCAGCGGTCGTGTCTGTCCGGCGGTGAGCGAGCCCTGACCGGGGCGGCTTGATCGAATGCTCACGTCGGCCCACCGCCGAACGCCTGCATGCAAGGTGCTCGTAGTCGGACATCCGGCCCCCGTACACCGCTGTGGTGGCACGGGGGCCGTGGTCCTTCGCTGAGCTCGGCCGACCGTGCCCTCACGGACTCCTCCGGCTCTTCCGCAGCCTCCCGAGAAGCCAGGTCTGCCCACGTGCGCCTCATCGTCGGCGCAGAAGAAGGCTGTCTCCGAGGCGCCGGCGGCCCTGGAGGCACGTTCAATCGCGGCCAAGGCGGGGCCGGTCCTGAACTTGCTGCGCCGAGCCACTCCGTGAACTGGCCGTTCGTCAGTGACTCCCGAACCGTGCGTACGGCACTGCACAGCGCCAGGCCGTGTGCTCGAAGGTGGTGAACAGCGCGTCGAACTCATCGGCCGCGTCGGCGAACGGCGGCCCGTGGACGATGACCTCACCGGTGTCGAGACCCTCATGGACCCACGTAGCAGGGTACTTCGGTGCCGTCGTCTCGTCGAAGGCGGAGCCGTCCCCGGTCGAGGTGTCGATCGATCACAGGCCGCACAGACACGGGGGAAGCGTGGCGAGTTCCAGCAGGACCGCCTGCTGCGCCGCGTCCTGCATCCAGTCGATGTCACGCCGCTGCGCGGGCTGCTCCATCAGTTCGACGATCCTGTTGCTCCGATCGTACAGAAGTGCGTTCGTCACCGATCTCCTTCCGGACGAGCCCGCCCGTGTTCCGGGATCGGCGAGTTCTGTCACCCCGCCGTCATCGCTTCCGGCCGGGAGCCGGGCACAGGTGTGTCCCACCCGCAGGCGGGGGAGTGTGTGGAGTTTCCGGGGGAGACGGTTCTCCTGGCCGGAGGCCCATCCACCAGGGCTTCACCACGTCGGCGGCCCAACTGCCGAGCTCTGCCCTCAGGGTGGATTCTCGACAGGGTTGCTTTCGAGTCCGTGGAAGCCGGCGTCATGGAAGCAGTTCTCGCATTGGAACTCGTCCGGCGGCAACCGTCGAACGAACTCCTTGCACCTGACAAAACACCCTTCGAAAGGTTGGCACATGGTGGGGAAGGACGGCCACACGACCTTGAAGTTCATTCGGGAGTGCGCGGGATCAGGATCGTTCGTGCTGAAGGTGTGCGCAAATCCCTCCGACCGTTCATTGCGTCCTCCCACAAGGGGGCTGCATTTGACGGTGATCAGGCCCTCGTCATGAGGGGCGATCAGATCGGGACGGGCCTTTATGACGCAGGGGGATCCGTCGTCGCCGAATCGTGAGCCGGTTAGATCTTTGATGGTCAACGGTTTGGTGCCGGCGTTGTAGGCGCCGATCCCGTGAGTGGTTTCTATTTCTTCTCGTGCGTGCAGTTGCGGTTTTGGGAATTCCACCCAGGATTGAAGCGTCTCGTCCTCCTCGTGCGAGATGAAGCCGACGAACTCCAGCGCTTCGGGTTCGTTGTTTTTGATCTGAACCTGCCAGGGTCCGGAGGGGGCGCTGTGGGTGACCGTCACCAGGTATGTGTCTATGTCTTCGGCGGTACGGCGGCAAACGGCGGTTGCCACTGTCGCTCCCCCGCTTCCCGGGATGCCGACCGGGCCGGTGCCCTCGTCCACGGCCGTGGGATCGCCCATGCCCGCCTTGATCAGAAACGTCGGCGGTGAGCCGCCGTGTACGACGTTGGGGTGCAGATGTGCGATCACGCGGAGGAACGTCTGCTCGGCATTCAGCAGCACGACGAACTCGATCGGAGAGCTCTTCTGATTCTCGGTCAGGCGGATGGTCCGGAACGGTTTGAATACCATGATCTCTTCACCCTTGCTGCATGCGATCGAATACGCAGTCGTCCGAGGGCAGGCGTCAGTTCGTTCGCGGACGGTTCATCGGGAACCGTTGATCGTCCGCAGTTCAAGAGAAATAATGTCGGCCTCTTCTGCTCGCCTCTCAGAACGGGTCGGCCACGATCCGCAGGGTGGCGTGGTCGGCCTTGTCGTCGTTGGTCTTGAAAGTGTGCTCGAGGTTCATGCGGTTGAAGACGTTCCCACAGGTGAAGGCCAGGTGGTCGACGCCGTGCGGGGCGATCTCCGCCGGACGGTGGACGAGGACGACGGGGGATTCCTGTCCGCCGACCGGCGTTCCCGGACTGTCCTCGATCGTGAGCGTTCCGGGTCCCCAGTTCCGCACGGCGGCGAAGCCGCCCGGGCTCCCGCTGATGATCGACAGCTGGTCGTCCAGTGCCATCCAGGGCTGGAACGTGTCGTCGGTGATGTTCGAGTTGACCCAGACGAAACGCAACGTCTCATCGGCTCTGTTCTTGATGCGCAGCTTCCACGTGGTGCTCGACTCCGAGTGATTGACGACCGTCAGGAGGTAGATGTCATCGGGCAGGCGTCGACAGCTCGCCGTCCCTCCCTCCTTCGGCCCGGGAATGCCGACCTCGGTGCCGTCCGCGGCGACCGTGGTGATGAGGCCCTCGCCCAGCTTGATCCCGAAGGTCGGAGCGTCGCGCCCCAGCGGTGTGTTGTCGGTCCACAGCGCGATGAACCGCAGGAACATCGGCACGGGCTCGATCGGTACGTCGAACTTGATCAGCGGGCCGGTCTCGCCGGGCATGAGCGTCAACGGCTTGTCGGGGGGGAACATCTGGATCACGCTCATCGCATATCACCCAGTTCTCATGCCGGTGTGGAAAGTCCGTGCGCGGTGTTGCGGCAGCGGTTCGTGCACCGTGAACGCCGCCCCAGGGCCCTTCTGACGGATCTCCGCGGCGTCGCGACGCCCGGCACGCACGCACGCTCGCTCGCCGCACGGTGCGAAGGGCCGGATGGCTCCGCCGCACGGCCCTCCGCACCGCACGCCGGTCGCACGCACCGGACGCCGCTCCCGCTCCCACGGAGATCCATCAGAAGGGCCCTGCCTAGACGTTCCGGTGATCCGGCGGGACATCGAAGTGCTGGGCACCGCGATGCCCGCAGGTCTCGCACGGACCGCCGATGTCGAGCGGTGGCGGCACATAGTCCGGGCACCGCTCGCAGGCTCGGCAGAAGGCCGGTTCGTCGTCCAGCGAGTCGTGCGCGGAGGAGTGAGGCAGGACCTCGAACGACAGCGTCGTCCGTGCGCGGTTCATGTCGTTGGTGTCGAAGGTGTGGCTGAAGCGATCCGCGAAGCGGACCTGCTCGCACTCGACCACCAGCTCGTCCGTGTCGTGCGGGGCGATCGACGCGGGACGCCGCCGCAGGACCACCGGCGATCGTTCCGAACCCAGCCGGGTGCCCGGTGGATCGTTGACGGTCAGCGATGCGGTGCCCTGGTTCCGTACCGTGATCACGGTCTCGGGGTTCTCACCGTGCAGCGCCAGCAGACCGTCCTGGGATGTCGTGGCGCGCTCCAGCACCATCCAGGGCTGGAGAGTCTCTTCCTCGCAGTGCGACGAGACCCAGGCGAACCGCAAGGTCTCCGCGTCGTTGTTGGTGATGCGCAGGTACCAGGGGCCTGGGTTCTCCTCGAGCCCGGCCAGGGTGATGAGGTAGCTGTCCAGGGGCAGCCGCTGGACCTCGGCCAATGCCGCGATGTCGCCCTTGATCTCCTGGATCTCGACCTTGCCCGTCCCGGCGTCCACGGCGGTGAGCTGGCCGTCACGGCCGGACTTGAGCTCGAACGTCGGGGCACGTCCGACGAGCGGACGGTTGTCGCGCCAGAGGGCGATCACGCGGATGAACATCTCGGTTGCCTCGAGGGGCACGACGAACGGGACGAGCGGCCCGGTCGCGCCCCCGCGGATCTCGATCGGCTCTCTCTCCGGCAAGAGTTGGAACACCATCGGTTCTCCTCAGGACATGGGCGGTCACGTGAGTTCGGCGATGTCGGCGTAGATGAGGCGCCCCGGGTCGCCCGCCGCCCCGGGGACGGACTCGGTCTCGGTGACGGCGATACGCATCGGCCGTCCGTCGGTGGGCCGCAGATCGAGTCCGAGGCTGTCGCTCAGCCGTCCGGTCGCCTGGGCCAGCACGGTCCAGCCCGACGGCCCGATCAGGCCGTCCCGGGCCGCACGCGGGTCACCGGCGAAAGCCTGCAGCTCGGCGCGGACCGCGGTGAAGGGAGACCCGGTCGGCCCCGGACCGCTGAGGACGGCCTCCGCCCGGCTGGAGGTGCGGGTGATGACGAGTTCGCGCGGCGGGAGGAGCTGGACCGGCTCGATCGCCAGCGGCGGCGACAGCCGCTGGTCGCGGTCAGCGGTGTTCGCCTGGTAGCGGGCCAGCGCCAGTCGGACGAACGGGCGGTACGAGGCCGCAGCCAGGGGGGAGAGGTCGAGGTCGGCGAACCAGCAGTCGACGTCCTCGTCATAGCTCGAACGGGGGTCCAGGGGGCTGACCATCGCCACGACCGGGACACCGCCCAGCTCCGCGAGGTTCACTGTCTCGGCGACGGTCGCGCGGACGTGGGTCTTGTCGAGGACGGCGGACGGTGTCGCGGTGGCTCGCAGCGGGTCGCGGCCGGCCAGGCTGAGATGGCGTCGCTGGCGGTCGGTGGGCGAGGCCGACGACTGCGGCCAGACCAGGACGGCGAGCGCCTCGTCGACGCCGGTGACGAACCATGGCCGTCCGAGGACGACGCGCAGGCCGCCGCCGCTGCGCGAGGACCGGATCACTGCCCCGCCGCTTTCACGGGACCGGGTCCACCGCACGCTCGGCACCACGTAGCGGACCTCCGGCGCCGGAGGCCGGGCCGTGCTCGCCACGTCGGTGGCCTCGAGTGTCCTGGTGACCGTGCATGCCCGCGGATCCTGTGCGGTGACCCGGCCGAAGTATTCGCTGAAGCGTGAGATGGCCGTGACCGTGTAACGGACCTTCCGTCGCCGCGCGTCGCCGAACTCGTGGCGCATCAGCGGGAACGCGCCGTCGGGTGGCTTCAGGAGGAGCGGCTTGTGCGCGATCTCGAACGAGCCGACGTTCGCCACGACCCGCCTCGACACCGGCGGTTCGGGAGCGATGTCCTCGACGTCGGTCCATTCGGCCTGTACGTCGATCCGCCCGGTGCTGCGCACGTCGATGTGGAACGCCGATGTCTCCAGCTCGGCATCCGTGTCGCCCATGCGCCGGGCGGCGAGGAACCGGCCGGTGGGGTGAGCCAGGGGGCGTTGCACCGCGTGGACCATGGTGACCGTGCGCGGCGGGCTGACGAGCGGGTTGCGGCCGTGCTCCGCGTCGACGTTGACCGGGTTGCTCGGATCCTGCGTGGCACCGGCCCAGTACGGGATGCCCAGATCCGGGACGGCGAGCATGGAAGGGCACGAGGGGATGTCGACGGTGACCTGCTCGGCCGGGCCCAGCGAGACCGTGAACGTGCGCGGGCCGAGGCCGGGGCTGCGCCTGATGGTGCACCCGCCGGCAGCCGGCTCGACCCGTAGCGCGATGGGCTCCATGTCGGGCCAGGTCCCCCGCCACAGGCTCTGCGATTCTTTCGAGTCGAACCCGTCGGCCGTTCCCGGATAGCCGGTGTCCGGATCGGTCGGCCGCGGCCGGTTCTGGAGGTTGACCCAGACCGTCCCGCGGTCGGCGAGCCAGGGCGGCTTCGGGAACGGGGGGTCGGCGGGGGCGACCACATAGGTTCCTGACCCGTCCGAGGCGCTCTCGTGCCGCGCCCCGGCGATGTCTCCGACGTCCTTGTCCGCGCGTGTCGCGATCTCGAACTGTTTGCGGACCTCGTCCATGTCGACACCCGGTCCGAACGCGCTGCTGAAGGCCCCGTTGTACTGCAGGGCCAGTTCGAGCGAGCTTTTCGGGGGGAACAGGTACCGGAGCTCGGCGGCCGGGTAGCCGTGCGCTGCGGCGTAGGCGGCCGCGTCGGTGCCGCGCTCGGTCCGGACGGCCATGCGGTGCGGCCCGGCGCCGTCGACGTAGGCCGCGGTCGGCACCAGGGCCGGTGCCGGATGGGGCTCGAAGCGCCGATGGACGATCTTCTCGGTGGCGTCCTCCGCGCCGGGCTGGTCGCGCCGCAACCCGCCGCCGGCGAGGTCGACCAGCCGGGCCCGGAACCGGTAGGTCGAGCCGAACTTCAGCCGGGGCAGCGACCCGGGCTCGGTCTCGGTGGCCATGGTGAACGGCGACGGCTCGGCCGCGACCGGATCGACCACCCTTTCGGGGCGGGGCACCACCTGGCTCCAGCCGTCCCAGCGGGCCACGGTCTGGTGGATGTAGAGCGCGGCGTTCGCACCGGGGCTTGTCGTCGCCGAGCCGATGCGGACGAAGCCCTCGTCCAGCAGGCCGGGCTGACCGGCCTCGGAGGGGATCGTGACCCCGCCGACGGTGTAGCGGGCCCGGCGCCGGCACAGCGAGTGCCACCGTCCGGCGGCGAAGACGTCGAGCCGGTACCCCGCGACCAGGTTCTCCGCCGTCAGCGGCGAGCCCACGAGCTTTTGCGCCGTGTCCCGGTCGCCTGCCCGTTGCAGCCGCGCGAGGTGCTCCTCCCGACGGTTGCGTTCGACCAAGGCGAAGCCGGTGGAGCGCAGGGCGGGCAGGCCGGCGGCCCCCGCCGCCTCCGGCGGCACCTGGCCGCGGTCCGACTGGGCGACGCTGACCATACGCAGCGCCGCGCTGTCGACGTCGAACGGCATGATCGTGTAAGGGGAGTTCGTGGGTGTGCCCGCCAGGGTGACCTTGGCCAGGGGCAGCATCCCCTGGGGACGTGTGGTCCCCGCCGGTGACGGCATCAGCGGGACGAACCGGGAGCCGACCAGCGAGTAGGCGGTCGTCGGCCGGAGATCGTCCTGGCGTGCGTCGGCCCAGCCTGCCGGGGCGGCGAGGTCGGGAACGGGCCACTTGGGTTCGAGGCGGATGTGGGCGGGGCCGTCCAGGGAGGTCAGCTCGGTCACCGGTACCGCGAAGTCGACCACCAGGCCCAGCGTGCGCAGCAGGAGGGGGTGACCGGCCAGCCGGGCGACGACGTCGTGGAAGTCCAGGGCCGGGGCCGCCTCCTCGTCGGCGTGTGAGGTGAGGCCGGCCTCCTCCCGACGGTAGAACTGGTAGGCCCGCACCAGCGGTGGTGTGTCGGCTTCGTCGGTGTCGTGGTCGGACAGAACCGCCGCGGCCTGCCAGGTCCGCGCGATCTCCCGCAACGCCGCCTCCCGCTGGGCGCGCTGCCGGTGGTCGCGGGCGCCGGTTCGGGCGAGGGCCCGTGTGGCCCGGGCGTACGCCTGCTTGATCTCCGCGCCGGCCTCGTCCGCCGGGAAGTCCCGGACCTGGCGATCCCGATAGGTGGCCGGTTGATGGGGCCGGACCGGCATGGAGGCGGGAAACATCGTCTGCCAGGCGGACAGCTGCTGGTCCGGCGTGCAGATCGGCCGGCCGTCCTCGGAGGTCATCTGGACCCGGGTGAGCGTGAGCGGCCGGTCGCCCCGGTGCGCGGCGAAGTTCATGTTCTTCAGGCGGGAGGGCCAGGTCTGCATACCGAACTGTCCGACGGTCGGCGTGGTGCCGGGCGGGGCGAGCAGCCGTGGGGTGAGCAGCACCGAGAACAGCGCCCGCTGTCCTCCGGTGGTCTCCGTGCGGCCGCTGGGCAGGACGGTCCAGACGAACTGACGGGTGAGGGCGAGTGCCATGGTCACTCCCGTGTGAATGCCTGGCAGTAGGTGTGCCAAGGGAACGACGATCCGACCGGACCCCACGCCTGCTGCACCGGGGACGGACCCGCGGCCGCGAGGGCGTCCCTGTCGCTGAGGGCCACCGTCTCGTCCGATCCGGTGAACGTCTTCTCGCACGTGATCTCGACCGAGGTGGACCAGAAGGTGAGGTCGACCGCGATGATGAGCCGGGCCCTGCCGCGCAGGACGTTCGGTTCGACGTAGGTCAGGCTGATCGTGAGCTCGACGGAGACCGAGACCAGGCCGAGGACGCGGACGGATCCACCGATGCGCAGGTAGCCGGTGACTTCGACTCTGCTGCCCTGTTTGGTGAACACGACGCCGCCGAAGACGTGCACCTCGCCGCGGGCGACACCGAAGTCCATCGCCACGGCGGCGCCGAACTCGATGCCGCCGACGAATCGTTCCAGGCCGGAGTCGTTCCCGCCGGCCCGGATGCCCAGCTCCAGGTAGCCGCCGCCGCCGAATCCCATCACGGTCACCAGGAACGGACGGTCCCGGGTTCCGAAGGCGAAGTCGACCGTCACCGGATCGTCGCCGAGCGACAGGGTGACGCCGGCCTGCAGCAGCAGGTTCTGCAGGACGAACACCCCCAACTGCGGCGGTGGGGAGACGTCGAGGGCGTAACGGACCCGTACCTCGCGGGCGCCGACGTCGACGGTGGGCGCTTTGCTGCCGATGCCCGGGAGGTAGGTGCTGAGCTTCTGCACGAACTTCAGCTGCTGGCCGAGCCGCGCCGAGGTGATCTCGAGCGTGGTCTGCGGCAGTCTGTCCGGTTCGGCGTGGAACCTCAGGGCGGCGAACCCGAGCTTGAGCAGGTACTTTTCCTCCTTGGGGGAGGGGATGCCGATCGCGAAGTCGGTGACGGTGCCGTCGGTCGTGCTCCGCGGCCGGCCCTCGACCAGCTCCGTCCGCACGTCGAGCGTCACCGTGCAGCCGGCCATGGGTTCGAAGGGGCCACCTCTCTCGCCGGTGAGGCGCTCGCTCCAGTGCAGGGTGGCTTTCGGTGTGGGGGTACGCGACCAGGTGATCGCCGGACGCCCGGTGACCTGGCCGATGATGTCCACCAGGGGTACGACACCGAGCAGCTTGGCGCCGCGGTCGAACAGCTTCGTCGGGTCGGTGGGCAGGTTCGCCACCGTGGGACCGGCGCGATGAACCCGGTCCACGGCCATGGACGGCGCGGCCGCGACACCGGCACGAGCGGCGGCGAAGTTCAGAAGGACCTTGGGGAACTGAAGCAGGACCTCCGGCACCGCCCCGGTCTGTGCGGCCTTCGCCACATCCGGCGCCAGTGTCGCGCGGATGGTCTGGTGCTGGCCCAGCAGCTGCTGCACGGCGGGGAGGGTCACCTCGAGCCCGGCGATCCGGGGATGGAACGCCGTGCCGCTTCCGATTCTGGTGGCTGCGAGGGTGATTGACCGGACGTGCTGTTCGGTGCGCTCGACCGCCTCCACGACCTCGTCCGCTCGTCGGCGCACCACCAGCGGAACGGCCCGGTCGACGACGGCCGTCGGGGGAACGGGGGCGGCTTCGAGATCCTCCCGCGGCCCGCCCGCGTACAGGGTGTTGAGGTGCCCGACGTCGGTGCCCTTCTCGGCGAAGAGCAGGGGCAGGTGCAGGGGAATGACGTCACCGGCGGAGGACGCGCGGACTGTGAACAGCACCGGGCGGCCGTCCCGTGTCAGCCAGAAGGCGCGGGCCCCGGATTCAGGCCGGTCGAGCGGGGTCACCAGCACGGGGTCGATCGCGACCTGGTGGAACGGGAACTCGTGCTCTTGAGCGACCTTGATGTCGTAATCGCGGACGGGCTGTGTGACGACCAGGGTGAGGGTGCGGTGCAGTCCGGCCACCCCGGTGCCCGGGTCGAACTTCCGCTCGGTCACCTCCACGGTGGAGGCTTCGTGCCCGAAGGGGAACAGGACGCCGCGCTGCAGCAGCCGGACGTAGACGTCGCGCCCCATCGCGATGCGGTGGGTCCATTCCAGGTCCGGGTAGCTCACCGAGCCGGAGAACGATGCGCCGCACGTGGTGAGGACGAGTTTGTCGACTGCGACAGGCGTACCGGGGTGGTTTTGGCCCTGGGCGGCGATCTTCTTGACGCTGTCGCCGAGCGGGGTGCTGTCGGCGAACGGCGTCTCCAGCGGCAGGCTGGCGAAGGGGAAGACTGCCGAGTACGCGTGCGAGCGCGGTGCCGGCGCCAGAATCCGGGTGTGCCACATCGGGGTGACGCCGTCGCTGCTGGTCGCGGGGCGGTGGCGGTGCCGGCAACGGGCCTCGTGCTCGACGGCGAGCAGCAGCCGCCACGGCAGCTCGAGCGTGCTGGCCTTTCCCTGCTCGCGTGGTGTGCCGACCAGCTTCAGCTCGTTCGCCGCGGCGAGTACGCCCTCGACGGACAGGGGGATGACGTGACCGGACGGCACGAGGAAGTGCAGGCTGGACGGCCCTGCCGGTCGCCCTTGCGCCGAGGGCGAGCCGACCACGCTCTCCGCGACGTGCTGCGGCTGCAGGTCGACGATCAGGCGGCCTTCGCCTGTGGCGACCCATTCCGTGACCCCTGTGGTGCCGGTCCGTTCCTGCAGACCCGTCGAGCGGATCGTCAGCGACACGAGATCGCTCGGGCGCAGGACCGAGTACCGCTCTGTGGCAGCCATGTCAGACGCTCCCAGCTGTCCGAGACGGTGGTGACGTAGGCGCTCGCGGGCTCCGGGACGTGCGAGCGATGCGGCACGCCGAGCCGCGCCGAGTGCCGGACCGGCTCCGGCGGCGGGCTGCCCTGACCGGAGCCGGGACGTCGGCCGTGAAGGTGCTGCCGACCCGCACGAGGGCGCGCGGGCAGCCGACGGTCCCCCCGCCTCCCGGCAGCAGGTCCGAGGTCTCGACGGGGATCTCGTCGGAGTCCCACGTCAGGCTCGCGCCGGGGGTGGTTCCCTCGGCCTTCTGGATCTCGTTCTGCACGACGGCCGTCTGGGAGTCGTCGAGGTCGCCGCCCCTGGTCGACGCCCGGCCACTCAGGGCTGCTGTCACTGAGTTCGCATGGTTCCAGTGCCACGCGTGGTCGCCGAGTTCGAGTGCCATCCTTGCCTCCAGTGCGAGATGCAGCCTGCTGCATTGCGGCATCCGGCGAGAGCTTCTGACGCAACTGCCATGCTTCCGGGGCGAGTTCTGACCCTGTCCGACCGCTCGTTCTGATGTGCAGCTCAAGCGGCTCATTCGGCCTGCTGCTTGAGCAGTTCCGAGCGGCAGGGGTGCGAAGACGAAGTAGTAGGTGGTGGAGGCCACTTGACCGCCGGCGGTCACAGGTCCGGGGTGGAATCCCGGGACTGCGGCGGAGAGTTTCTGGTTTTCCCGCACCTCGACAGGCCGGCCCGGAAACCCTGTGACACTCGGCTCGGTCGTCACTTCCGAGGCGGCTCTGGAGCGCGTCCTCGACGCACACCATCAGTCTGGCATGCCCTTCGGGGGAGCGCTCGTGCCGGTGACGGCGTGATGACGTCGGAATGACGCCCGTTTCCCACCGCCGACATCGGATGCACGTCACGTGGGTCCACTTGAGTTTGAGCGGACCCCGCTGCGCTCTGGTTCTGCCACACGTGGTGACGGCCGGTGGACGCCGCTGCCGAGTGGCGCCCACCGGCCTTGCCTCTCCCGGACGTTCAGCTCAGGAAGGGAGTTCTCCGCTTGGGTCGGCGTGGTGCTTGGCTGCTCTTTCCAGCAGCTCGTTCGGCGGTGCTGCTTGAGCAGTCCCGATCGGCAGGAGTGCGAAGATGAAGTAGTAGGTGTTGGGGTCCACCTGGTCGCTGTTGGTCACGGGTCCGGGGTGGAATCCAGGGGCCGTGGCGTAGAAGTTCTGGTTTTCTCCCACGCCTACGACATACCAGCCCGGATATCCACTGACCGGTGAGGAGGCGTAGCCGGGAAACGTGACATTGGCCGTAGGGAAGCTGGCTCCGAGGCCGGCGTTGTAGACGTAAGCGAGGTAGGTCATTTTTTGCTTCCTCCGAAATCTCATCCATGAGTCCGGTGCTGCTTCTTCATGGGCGGCAGCCGGCTGTCGTCGATGTGATGCGCCAGGAGGCGTCGGGGGCTGATTTTTCACCCCCGCAGGATTGCTCCGCGGTGCGGACCTGTCGCGATGGCGATGGGCGAAAGAGTCCGGCTGCAGGCCGTGCAGTTCATTTGATCCGCACGGAGTTGTGTGATTGGAAGAACCCATTCCATTCCGTGTAGATGCCGCGGTCGCAAAGGTATGGGTTGGTGATCGGAATACCCGAGTTGTCGGTGCGGCGAGCCATGTTCTCTGCCATCTTGTGTGACCAATGGCCGCCGATGTCCAGGCGGTAGAAGTGGAAATCCCTGACACCTGTGGAGAAAGCGCCCGTCACCATGGCTACGATGACACGGTTGTTTCCTTCGGGCTGGCAGGTGCCCCAGACGTTCAGTCCGTCTTTGAACACTCCGGCCGCCACTTCGGAGCCGGTCACCCAAGGTGAGATTTGAAACCCGTGATAGCGTCCGGGCTTCGCTCGGGTGTCGGTCCGGATGTTCACGGCGTAGTTGTAGCAGTTGTTGTACGGCTGGACGCTCGATTGGTTCCAGAAGTCCGGCTGAAATGGCGCAGCATCCCAAGCGCAGGTTGCAGATCTTTGATTCAGTTCTCGCAACTGCTTCTCGGCCTCTGCGGCGAGTCCGTCGTCTTCCTGCCGGTAGAGCGGCTCGAAGGTCTGCGTCTCGGTGAACCCTCTTCGGGTGGCACGGCTGATCTCTTCTCGGGCGGTAGCCCGCATCGCGAGCCAGTACTCCTTTGTTTCGGCATCTGTTACGTCGGTGTCGTGCGATCCGTGTGGCGCCGTATCCAGGACTCGGTCCGCCAGACCGGCGCTCGCGAAGGGGTCCTGGGCGCCGCCTCCTGCCAATTCGAAACTCGAGGGAAGGCCGGCGATCTTGACATCGCTGGTGAAGTCCACCTTGATGCCGCGGAACCCGAGCCCCGTGAAACCGCTGCCTATGTCGCCAAGCGCACTCTGATGCCGAGCGAAATCCTCGACTGTTTCACGCTCCTGATCGAGGTCCCGGACCTCCCAGCAGGGATTGTTGCGGCCAGAGAAAATGTCAAGCGTTATACGTATCGACATGGCTTGCGGATCTTTCGTGAATCGACCTCGAGGGCGATGTGGTTCGGCAGCCTTGCAGCAACGCTGCAGAGGGTGGGTTCACGCCGCACGATGGTCAGATGCCGAGCGGGCCGGTGGCGCTCGACCCGGTCGCCGCTTTTCATGATCTGCACCGCGAGTGCGGTGCGCAACCGCAGAGGATCATGGTCTCCGCGGCCTGGCCCACGAGCGGGCCGACGGGGCGCTCGGACAGCATGCGCCTCATGTCGACGGTACGAACGGGGCGTCACTCCAACGTCATCGGCTCGTGACCGGCACGAGGGAATCCGCCATGAGCGTGCCTCGTCGGTCATGTCCAGGGCCGGCTGTCACTTCTCCATGTGTTCCGCCTGGGCGGGGATGGCGCAGGGGCCGCGGCGCCTGTGCACTGCCGCGACACACGCCGAGGCATCCCCGCCCACGAGGAACCCGGTGTCGTCGACGATCGACGCCTCGGGCCGGAAGGCGTCCCGCATCGTCCAGGCCGGGCGTTCTGCCTGCCTACAGCTGGGCCGAGGCGAACCCGGTCAGCAGGACGGCGGTGCCGCCGATCTCACCGATGATCAGTGCTTCGCGTGCACCGAGCAGGCTGGGCCTCAGATCGCGCATCTGGTTGTCGGTGCGGGCCTGGATCCCGAGCCGCACGTAGTTCGAGATCGTCAGGGTGAACATGCCTATGATCGCCGCGGCGGCGGTGATGTTCACCGCGGACGGCCAGCCGGAGAACTGGACGAGCGGTGCGACGACGGCCGACGTCGCGAAGGAGTACATCAGTCCGGCGTTGTGCGCGACGTTGACATAGCGGTGTGCCGTTCCGTCCGGGGACGATAGCGACTGCTGCCACTTCCATACCCCGACCACCAGTGATGCGATGAAGAGCAGGCCGGCGGCGAAGAGGACCCAGGCTGTTTCCGGGCGGATCATTGCGTACCTCCGAATGATGCAGGAAGCTGCCCGCCCCCGGGGGGACGGGCAGCCTTCTGCGGTCTGTGACGTCGGGTTGTGCTGGGGGCTGCGGCGAACGGTCGTGGTGTCCGGTGGCCGTGCGCGGTCCGTTTCCCGCAGCCGTACCGGCGGGTTCGGCCCGTTACGCGGGTGGCGGACGCCGGTGGCCTGTTGTGCCTGTCACCTCGTGAGCCAGTTCAGGAACTGGCTCCACCGGCCTGTGCCCTCGGGCTTGCGCGCGGTGCCGCGCTGTTCGGTGTGCCCGTCTGCGGGTGTCCGGCCCGGGGCGTGCACCCGGTCGGGGGGCGGGAGCGGGGTGAAGCGGGCCGGGAGCGCTGTGAGGCCGCGGGTGAAGGGCCCGGGGCGCCACGTCAGGCTGTTCTCGGGAACGGCGGGTTCGACGTCGGGGATCTTGTTGAGGATGTTCTCGACGGCAGCCATGGTGATCTGCCGTGCGGGGTCCTTCGAGGGGCAGGCGTGCGGGCCCGCGCTCCATGCCAGGTGTGACCGGTTGCTGCCGGACTGCCGTGCGGCGGTCACTGCCGGGCTGGTGTTGGCGGCGGCGAAGCTGACCATGATCAGGTCGCCGGCCTGGAACTTGTGCCCGGCGAACTCCATGTCCGCGGCGGGGTAGTGGGGTGCGAGGTTGGGCACCGGGGGGTTCTCCCACAGGGTGTCGTCCATCGCCTCGTCGATCAGTCCGCCCTGGTGGGCGTACTCGTCGTGGGTGAGGATGCGGTGCAGGGTGTTGCCGATCAGATTGCGCAGCGGATCGGCGCCCGCCCCGAGGAGCAGGGAGAGCTGATAGACCATCTCCTCGTCGCTCAGGTCGGCCTCGTGCTGCATCAGCCACGAGGTGACGTCCTCCCCGGGGCGGCTGCGTTTGAGAGCCACGAGTTCACCGACGGCGCCGAACAGGACCTCGGCGGCCCGTTCGGCGTTGATGCCGTCGAACATTCCGGAAATACCGAACAGGATGCGGTCGCCGATGTCGGCGGGGCAGCCGAAGAGTTCGTTGAAGACGAACAGCGGAAGCTGCTTGGCGTAGTCGGCCATCAGGTCGGCGGAGCCGCGGGAGCCGAACTGGGAGATCAGGTAGTCCGAGATCTGTGTGGTGCTGCGGGCCAGCCGATGGGTGTCCACGCGTGCCATGGTGTCGGTGATGGCCTGCCGCAGCCGCAGATGCTCCACGCCGTCGCTGAACATGGCGTTGGGGCGGTAGGCGAGCAGCGGGACGACGGGGCTGTTCGGCGGGATCAGCCCCTCGTTGAAGGCCCGCCAGCGGCGCGCGTCCTTACGGAAGGCGCCGTTGTCCTGGAGCAGACGCAGCGCTGTCGTGTAGTCGGTGACGAGCGTGGCGTCGACGCCCGGGGCGAGTTCGACGGGTGCGGTGGGGCCGTAGTGCCGCAGATAGGTGTAGTACGCGTGCGGGTCGGCCGCGAACTCCGGCCCGTACAGGGGTATTCGCCCGCCGACGGCGTGGGCGGGGCATCCGGGCGGGGGCACCGGGGTGTTGGCGTCCATGACGGCTTGCTTGCTCCTGGGGGCAGGGTCCGGGGGGTGGACCGGGGGCGGGTGTTCAGGGCGACGGTCGTGCGTCGGGTCGAAGGTTACGACGTGCGGGCCGTCGTGCAGACCGCACGGGGCATGTGGTCACTTCCTCAGCCAGGACAGGAACTGGCTCCATTTCCCTGGGCTGTTCGCCTTGCGCTGCCCGGCGGTGTGGTGCTCGGTCTGCGTCGTCGTGTGCTGCGGGGGAGGCGGTGGCGTGGGCTGCCCCATGACCTGGACCGGGCTGAAGCGGACGGGGAGCCCGGCCAGAGCCCGGTGGAACGGACCGGGGCGCCAGGTCAGCAGAGCCTCCGGCAGGGCGAGTTCGATGTCGGGGATCTGACCGAGCAGGTTGTCGACGGCGGTGACGGTGATGTGCGTCGCGGGCCTCTGCGACGGGCAGGCGTGAGGGCCGGCGCTCCACGCCAGCGAGGCCCGATTGCTGGCCTGGGCCTCTGTCCGCGCTATGCCGGTGTTGGCAGCCGCGAAACTGACCATCATCAGCTGGCCCGCTTCCACCTGCTGACCGGCGTACATCCGGTCGGTCGCCGGATAGTGCGCAGCGAGGTTCGCGATCGGCGGGTTCTGCCACAGCGTATCGTCGATGGCGTTGCGAACGTCCTGGTAGGCACCCCGTTCGTGGGTGAGGATGCGGTGCAGGGTGTTGCCGATCAGGTTGCGCAGGGGTTCCGCGCCCGCCCCGAGGAGCAGGGAGAGCTGATGGAGCATCTCCTCGTCGCTCAGGTCGGCCTCGTGCTGCATCAGCCAGGAGGTGACGTCGTCGCCGGGCCGGGTGCGCTTGAGGGCCACCAGCTCACCGACCGCCCCGTACAGCACCTCGGCCGACTCCGCGGCGTCGATTCCGTCGAACATCCCGGAGATACCGGACAGCACCCGGTCGCCGATGTCGGCGGGGCAGCCGAAGAGTTCGTTGAAGACGAACAGCGGAAGCTGCCTGGCGTAGTCGGCCATCAGGTCGGCGGAGCCGTGGGCGCTGAACTGGGCTATGAGGTACGTGGATGCCTGCTCGGTGCTGTGGGCCAGACGGCGGGAGTCGATGCGGGCCATGCTCTCGGTGACCGCCTGGCGCAGCCGCTGGTGCTCGGCGCCGTCGGCGAACATGCAGTTCGGCCGGTACGCGAGCAGCGGCACGACCGGGCTGTCCTCCGGGACCTTGCCGCTGCGGAGGTCCCGCCACTGGCGGGCGTCCTTGCGGAATGAGGGATCTCGCAGCAGATTCAGCGCGGCCGTGTAGTCCGTGACGAGGGTGGCCTCCACGCCCGGCGCGAGTTCGACGGGTGCCATTGGCCCGTAGTGGCGTAAGAAGTCGTAGTATGCCTGCGGATCGGCCGCGAACTCGGGCTGGTACAGCGGCACCCTGCCGTCCGAGTCGTGAGCGGGGCACCCCGGCGGCGGCACAGGTACGGAATGGGTGTCCATGTCGTGTCTTGCTCCTTCTTCCTCGTAGCACGGGTCCATCACGGTGCGAAACCAGAGGCAGACGTCCGACGGCACTCCGACAGCCCCTTCGGCACCCGCACGTCGCAGACGAGACGGGAGCGACGTCGGGCGGGCCGGTCCTGCGCGACTTCCTCGTGACGCCCCGGGTGGCCTTCGTGGCATGAGGCGGCCCAGGTCGACGGGTCACCGCAGCCACAACTGCCCCGGGTCCCGGGCCGGTTCAGGCCGTCCGTCGACACCGTCGGTGCATCGGACCGGCCGTCGGGTCCATGGCCCGCGGGCCCGGGGTTCCCCGCGCGGATGGTTTCACCTTGACCGGACCCCTTTTGCTGATCGTTTCGGAACGGGCCGAGCCCCGGGTCCTGCGCTTGACGATCTTGCTCGGCAGGGTGCCCGGGGCGCGTGCTGATCTTACTCCTGACGCCTTGTGGGCGCGGTGGCTCCGCTGTTGCCGCCTGCTCTCGGACGGCGCCGTCTGCGCCCCGGGCGGCATGGCTGCCGCGGTGGTGGTTCATGGCGCGAAGAGGCCGCGAGGTGAGCGGCGTTGAAGTCGTTGCCGCCGACGAGGACGAAAAGACGGGGCCGTTGCCGGCGGCCGGTGAGGGTGCTGTTCGTCCGGGCTCGGACGATGCCGGCGAGGCGGTCGGCCTGTTCGCCGACCGCCTGGGGACCGTCGCTGGTCAGCAGGGCGTGGCTCTCGTCCCCCAGATCGTCCTGACCGCGGCGGGGCTGAGGGGAGGGCGACGATCTCGTCCCGGACGGAGGCGCTTCCGCGTCGGTCCCGGGCAGCGGTTCGGAGACCGGGAGGCGGCCCAGGAACCTTTGGGCGAGGGCGAGTTCGCCGTCGCGGAGCTGGACGAGGTCGGGGTTCTTCTCACGCAGTTCCTGGGGCTGAGGTGCTGGATGCCGCTCTGTGGGGCGGCGCGGGCGACGGCGGGCGAACCGCAGGCGGAGCCGAGGTCCGTCCGGCCCGCCGCCGTGGCCTCGACCAGCACGAGAGCCGTCGCGTCTCAGGCCAGGGTCGCCTCCCCGTCCGGCACGCCGGCGGGGATCAGGTACACGCAGAGGGCCAGGTGCTCCACGACAGGCCCGTCGGGGAACACCGGCACCTGGCCCCGGTGCGCAGGCTGGGTCACCTGTTCCCTTCGGCGCTGTCGTGGGGTCCGGCGCCGGGCCGGTCGCCGCGGTGCCGGGTGCCGGGCAGCATCTCCTGCACCTTGGCCTTGATGCCCTGTTTCACCATGGAGCCGCGGTCGCTGTCCCCCTTGAGGATCGCGGTGGCCGCGGCCTCGATCTGGTCCAGGGAGGCGTGCGGCGGGACCGGCGGGACGGCAGGGTCGGTGCGGAAGTCGATGAGGAAGGGCCGGTCGGCGGCGAGGGCGCGGTCCCAGGCGGACTCGACGTGCTCGGGCTTCTCCACGCGGACGCCGTCCAGGCCGATGCGCCGGGCGATGTCCGCGTACGGCAGGTCGGGGATGTGCTGGGACTCCTCGAACTGCGGGGCGCCCGACATGGCGCGCATCTCCCAGGTGACCTGGTTGAGATCGCCGTTGTTCAGCACGGCCACGATCAGCCGCGGGTCGGACCACTCACGGTAGTACTTCGCGGCGGTGACCAGCTCCATCATGCCGCTCATCTGCATGGCCCCGTCACCGACCAGGGCGATGGCGGGCCGGTCGGGGTGGGCGAACTTCGCCCCGATGGCGTACGGCACGCCGGGCCCCATGGTGGCCAGGGTGCCGGACAGGGAGCCGCGCATCCGGCCGCGCAGCCGCAGGTGGCGGGCGTACCAGTTGGCGGCCGAGCCGGAGTCGGCGCTCAGGATCACGTCGTCGGGGAGCCTGCCGTCCAGGGCGTGGACGACATACTCCGGGTTGACGGGGTCGGCGTCCACGGCGGCGCGGCGCTGCATGACCTCCCACCAGCGGGCGACGTTCTTCTCGATCTTCTCCCGCCACCGGCGGTCTTCTTTGCGGTGCAGCTTGGGCAGCAGCCGCTGGAGGGTCTCGCGGGCGTCACCGACGAGGTTGACCTCGTTCGGGTAGCGCAGGCCGATCATGTGCGGGTCGATGTCGATCTGCACCGCCCGCGCCTGGTCCAGCTCCGGCATGAACTGCGTGTAGGGGAAACTGGAGCCGATCATCAGCAGGGTGTCGCATTCCCGCATCAGCTCGTAGGAGGGGCGGGTGCCCAGCAGCCCGATGGAGCCGGTGACATAGGGCAGGTCGTCGGGCAGGGCGTCCTTGCCGAGCAGCGCCTTGGCCACGCCGGCGCCGAGCACGTCCGCCAGCCGTTCGACCTCGGCGCGGGCGCCGCGGGCCCCCTGCCCGATGAGGACCGCGACCCTCTCACCGGCGTTCAGCACGTCGGCAGCCCGCTGGACGTCCTCGTCGGCCGGCACCGGCGCGTACCGGCCCAGTCCGAGGCTGGAGGGGACCATCTTGAAGGCGTGCGTGGGCGGGCTGTGGTCCAGGTCCTGCACGTCCGCCGGAAGGATGATCGCGGTGACGGTGCGCTTGGCGTAGGCGGTGCGGAAAGCCCGGTCGATCAGGTTCGGCAGCTGCTCGGGCACCATCGCCGTCTCGCAGAATTCGGAGGCGACGTCCTTGTAGAGACTCGCGAGGTCCACTTCCTGCTGGTAGGAGCCGCCCATGGCGCTGCGGTTGGTCTGGCCGACCAGCGCCACGACCGGCACGTGGTCCAGCTTGGCGTCGTAGAGCCCGTTCAGCAGGTGGATGGCGCCAGGTCCGGAGGTGGCCGCGCACACTCCGACCTTGCCGGAGAACTTCGCGTATCCGACAGCCTGGAAGGCGGACATCTCCTCGTGGCGGGCCTGTACGAACTTCGGTTTGTTGTCCGCCCGCCCCCAGGCCGCCAGCAGACCGTTGATGCCGTCGCCCGCATAGGCGAACACATGGTCCACGTCCCACTCGCGCAGCCGCTGGAGGATGTAGTCGGACACCTTGGTGCTGGCCATGCAAGCTCCGTTTCCGGACGACTGTCCTCGGCGTCCAGGTCGTGCACAGAGGGCGCGCGAAGGTACGACGCCTCCCGGGTAACCGTGCGGGCACCGGAGAAACGTCGGCCTGCTCCGGCGCAGGCGCGGCAGCGCTCGTGCCGGTCGGCCTGGCTCACGCGCTCGCCACCACACGCATGTCAGACAGTGGCGCACGCCATGAGGACAGCCTGCGTGACGAAGCGGAGCTCCTGGCGGACGGCTTGTCGACCAGGATCAAGCTGTCCGCCCGGAGCTCCGCACGCCTCTCCACCCATCGGGACTCGGTCTGTCAGTCCAGCCCTGCGGTCCCTGGCCGGAAAGCGCCGGCCTTGCGCCGTGGGCACTCGGACGGCAGAGAGCCGGGGTTGTCCGGTGACGCAGGCGCGGCTGGTCCCGGGCTGCGACCGTGACCGGGCGTCGGAGCCGACGGAACCGGACCGGCGCACAAGCGCACTCCGAGTCGAAGTCACCTGGGCCCAGACGTCCTTGTAGGTAGGCTCCGGGCTTTCCCCGATGACGGGCAGGGCCCATGATGGCGGCATGGCTGCCGGCGAAGACCTGCTCTGGGACGCGGACGACAAAGGCATGCGGATGGTTCCGCGGCTCCGGCGCATCGGTGTGACGGCCGGCTTCCTCGGCTTCTTCGGCCTGCTGCTGTGGACGGACTCGAACGCCGCATGGGCCCTCTACGCAGGTGCTTTCTATCTGCTCGGGGAGATCGTGCACTGGGGGTGGGACCGACGGCGCCTGGTCGAGGCGCGCATCGTCCCGGGCGAAGCCGGCGGTCCCGCCAGACTCCGCCTCCGCCGCGTCGGCGGGCAGATCACCGAACACGACCCCCACCAGGCGGTCCGCGTCCTCGTCATCCACGACAACGTCCACGACCTGGCAAAACTCCGCCTGAGCCTGCACGGCAGGCAGCTCCTCTTCGGACGCCCGGGCCGACCCCCGGCCCTTACGGCATGGCGCCATGCATGCCCGAGAGCCGACGTCGGCGACAGAGCCGCCCGATGGGGCATGCCAGGAATCCCCGACTAGAACGGGTGGGGCGGAACATCGGCCGATGCGGTGCGCGTGTCGGATGGCTGGGGCGTGTGCCTTCTCGCTGTCCGGCTCGCTGTCCGGCCGCTGGAGTCGTGCCGTCACAGGGTCCAGAGACGAAGGGTGTTGTCGGTGTCGGACACGGTGTACCAGGTGCCGTCACCGAGGGCCGTCGGGGGGCTGGACACCTCGCAGGGGCAGGCGATCCGGCCGGCCGCATGGGGGCGGTGCCGATGAGCCAGTGGCGGACCGCGCCGAAATCTTCGTCGCTCTCGGCGGTCCCGACGACGGCGGTGTCCTCGTCGAGGAAGCCCCCTCGTAGTCGAAGAACGCCGGTCTCGCGTCCTTCTCGACCGGGTCGAACCGCTCTCCGTCCAACTCCGGATGCCGCCGGATCACGGCCTCGTCCAGTTCCGCTTCCACCGTGCCGTCGGCGGTCCGGCGGAGTGCGAGGACGTCCTGGACGTGACCTGGACGAAGTACGGCGTCAGCTGCAAACCGCGCCGCTGACGCCTGGCACGAAACCGGCTCGGCAACAAGCTCGGTGCGTCGAGGGGCAGTCGGGTCGTGTTCTGGGTCGTGAGGAGAGCCTAGAATTTGGGCCCGGGGTTCCTGGGCTGTCCTCCCATCCGGTGGTCGCTCCAGTCGATGCCGTCGTCGTGCTCCTTGCTCGACGCGAGGCCGAGGATCCCGAGAAGGGGAGCTGCGACGAGGACTGCTCCGCACAGGCTGCCGATGGCCACGTAGGCCGCGGCGGCGAGGACGGCCCAGAACAGGATGTCGCACACGACCCGCGCCCACAGCGGGAACGGGGCACGCCATGCGTGGTAGCGGCGGTACATGCGCACAAATTTTCCGGCAGCGCGCTTGGACCTGCCGGCCTTTCTCTGGCCTGGCCTTGCCGTACGGCTGTCGCCGTGCGGACGCCCCTCATTGTTGCCCACGGAGCTCTCTGTCCCTTCGAACGGTGACGAATTCATGCAGGAAAATGCTGGCCTGGGGTCCGAGCGGAAACGGAACACGGAACACGGAACACGGAAACGGAACACGGAACACGGAACACGGAACTGAGAATCGGCCGGGCTGCTCAGCAGCCGTGCCGACGGTGTGGAGACGATCACGCCTGCCGACATCGAGGTGATGGTGACCTTCCAGCCCTGCGACATGCCGTCCCCTCTGCCCGGAGCGCACCGACGGATCGGAGGTCCGCACAAGGTTCTGCCTACCACAGCGTCCAGGCGCTGCCTGTCGGTTCAGGCGTATCGCCGCACATCGGGCATGAGTGTGGTGAGAAGCGTCGACGGCGACGGTGAGGGCGGTCGAAGATCCGTCATCCGCCGTGGAGTTCGGCCGGGACCGCAGTGCCGAGCGGCTCCGGGGCGGTCCCGGTATGCCTCTGCGCAGGCGGCCGTCGCGCGGGTGAGGGCTGTCGCCCGGACGTTCCAGGCGCCTCCCATAGGCTGCTGAGCATGTCTTACGGGGTGGATGCGCGGGAACTGTACGAGGCCCTGGACCGGTACGAGGGGGCGGAGCCCTACGAGACGATCGTCGTGCCATGGCTCGACCGGGCCCGGGACGGCTACCGCGTCCGGCTGGCCGCGGCGGCCGAAGACGGCTCATGGTGGGCCGAGAAGGAAACCGGGCCCGCCGGCCAGGAACTCGTGCGGGAGCTCTATGCCCTGCACCGGGTCAGCGACCGGCTGCTGCCCGCCCTCCAGCCTCCCTCCGACGAGTCCGGAGGCCCGGACCTGCCGCCCTTGCTCTCGGAGCGTGAGTACCTCGGCATGTTCACCTCGCTCGGCATGACGCCGTTCGAGGACGGCGAAGCATTCGATCCGTTCCTCCACGAGATCGCCGAGGTCGAACAGGCCGATGATCCGCGTGCGCCGATCGAGATCACCGAGGTCCTGTGGCCCGGCCTGATGCTGGGCCGGCTGCTGTTCGACCGGGCCGGCGTGCGGATCCGCGCCGGCGTCGAGCACGCGCAGCGCGGCGTCGCGGACCGCTCGCCGCTGTACTGGGCCTTCCGGCGCCGTCACCGGCCGACGATCGACCTGTCCCAGGGCTGGGGCCACAATTCCCAGTGGCGCACCGACTTCCGCCTCGACTACCGGACCCCGGCCGGCGATCGGCTCAACGTGGCGGGGGACCGCCCGATCGACGGCACTGCCGACCTGCACCCCGGTCATCCGGAGAACCTCAGTCTTGAGGAGAGGCTCCTGACACCGGGCGAGCGGCGCGAGCTGTTGCGCCACCGCTGCCTCCTGCGCGCTCCTGAAGCCGCCGACGCGCTGGCCGGATCGCCCGGATGGGAGCGGGACCTGATGCCCTTCGGCTGGCGCCTTCCGGACTCCGAGGCATGACCCGGGGCGGCCGGGCCGGGGACGGGGAGACGCCCCGGGGCATTCGGCGGCGGTGAGACTGCGCTCCTCGAAGCGGCCGTGCCGCGTGGAGGTGAAGTGCTGTCACCGGCTGGAGGTCACACTGCTCCTGTTGCGGGAGCGGAGGCGAGAACGGCGAGCTTCAGCGACGGGACGACGGCTAGGTTGACTCCGTGCATCCCATCCGGTTCGAGGCCGTCCAGCGCCACGGCGTCCATGTCTTCCACCACCTCCCGGGCGACGACGTGCCTGTGTCCAGGCACTGGCCGGGGCTGTCCGAAGAATGGCCCGAGGGGAGGACACCGTTCTCCGAGTGGGCGGTGAACAACAACAACACGGAGGAAGTCGCCGTCTACGTGGGTCTGGTCTGGCGCCTGACAGCAGGGCTGGCCCGCTATGCGATTCCGGCGTACTACCGCGACGACGCCGCACGGACGCTGGGACGTGAGCCGGTTCTGGTGGACTGGGAGTACGACGTCGACGCCGAGCGGCTGACCGCCGAGTCGCGCGACAACGGCTTCGTTCCCGGGCGCTCCGCGCTCACGCTCCGACCACCTCCCACCGCGTGGGAGGTGGAGAACGCCGGCCGCGCGGGCCTGTTCCCGCTGGCGACCCCGCGGGACCTGGTGTCCGCGCTGCACGCTGTGATCTTCGATGCCTCCTCGGAGATCACCGTGTTCGCCGTTCCCCCGGGCGCCGAACGCTTCGAGCGTCTGACCGCGGCGTTGCGGGGCCCGGTGCGGCCGGTCCTGGGCGACGTCCTCGGCGACGACGGGATCTTCCTCGACCTCACGATCGGTTCCGATGCGGGCAACCACGACTCGGTCGTCGTCGCGTCATGCACTGATCTGCGGGGCCCGCTGACCGCCCTTGCCGCGGACTGCGCGCAGCGCATCGAGTCCTACGAGCAGCGGCTGCACGAACTCCGCGATGTCACTGATTTTCTGCGGATGATGCCCGAGCTCGCGGGTGTGGATCTGGACGCCTCCTGAGCACGACTGTCTCGTGCACGGACGGCGGCTCGGAGCCGGCCCGAAGGCCGACAAGACCTCGACGGGAGTCCTCCCGTACGGGGACACGTCGGTGTGCCTCGTGGCCCTCGGGCGGCGTGGCGGCCGAGGAGGCCGTGCACCTTGCACGGATTGGCTGCGACCGCCACGTGGAGAAGGAGCCGTGGCGGAAGCGCTGCACGCGGAGGTTCAGATGAGCGTGTCTGCCAGGAGCCCCGCCGTCTCGACGATCAGGGCGTGGTCGTACTCCGCGTCCTGGTGGGGCCGTGTGGTCTGGACCGCGAGGACGAGCGGGACGCCGTCCTCCGTCCAGGCGATGCCGACGTCGTTGTTGGCGCCGTAGGAGCCGCCGCCGGTCTTGTCCGCGACCGTCCATGACGTGGGAAGGCCGGCCCGGAAGCGGTTGGCGCTCGTGGTGTTGTTCAGCAGCCAGTGGGTGAGCAGGGCGCGGTCGCGGCGGTTCAGAGCGTCGCCGAGGACCAGCCGCGCGTAGGTACGGCCGATGGCGCGCGGGCTGGTGGTGTCCGTGACGCGCCACGGCTCCGCCGAGTTGAGCTCGGTCTCCCAGCGGTCCAGACGGGTCACCCGATCGCCCACGGAGCGGGCGAAACGGGTCACGGCGGTGGGGCCGCCGATCTCGCGCAGCAGAAGGTTGCCGGCCGTGTTGTCGCTGAACCGGATGGCCACGTCCGCGAGTTCGGCCACGGTCATGCCGGTGGCCAGGTGCTCGCGGGTCTTGTCCGAGTTCTCCACCAGGTCGGCCTCGGTGTAGTGGACCCGCTTGGCCAGCACTTCACCGTCCCGGTCCAGATCGCGCAGCACGGCCGCGGCGGCGAGGGTCTTGAACAAGGAGCAGACCGGGAAGCGTTCGTCGGCACGGTGGCACACGGTGCGTCCGGTGGCCACATTGTGCGCGAACACGCCCAGCCGGGCACCGTGCTGCTCCTCGAGGGCGCTTAAGCGCGCTGTGACGTCGTGGCGGGCGGCGGCGTGGGCCGGGACGCCGCCGAGCAGGGCGGCCGTGGTTCCGGCCGTGAGCAGCGTACGGCGGCTCATGGGGGAGTGGGGGGTCAAGACGTCGCTCTCCTTCGGTTGGGGGACCTTCGACGGTCTCCGCAGTGATCGACGCTTTCCGCCATCCCTTGGTTGCGCAGCCGCAGACCGTCGGAGGACGGCGCGACGGCCGCATCCCGGCCAGGGCGGACCTGGGGAGCTACGCCCTCACCAAGTCCCTCAAGGACCGCCCCGACGACCCGGCCCCGAACCGGCACCGGGAACCCGAGGACGCCTTCCACGCGGTGGCCCGCCACTACGGCCGTCGCGCGAGAGCGCATCACGGGCCTGCCGAGCGAGTGGGCCCTGCAGTGCCCGGTCCGGCAGGCCGGAGCCGGCGAACGCGAGCGTCAGGAGCAGGAGCAGGAGCGCTTGCGGCAGGAGACGGCGGAGCGGGCCGTCGTGCGGAAGACCGGCAGATGGTTCTCCCGTTTCCGTACCCGACCCGGTCGTACCGAGGCGACCGGCCGCGCGGGCGGACCCGAAGCGGCCCTGGGCCGGACCGCATTGTCGGTGGTGGCTGGAAAACTGATCGTCATGAACGGCGATGAACAGTTGCTGCGCGGCCGGGTGTACGGCCTCGACCACGACGACCCCCACCCCGGCCCGCTCGCACACCGCACGTATGCCGCGCTCATAGGCGGGCCGCTGGACGGGCTGCTGCTGGACATCCACGGCTGGCGGACCGAGGAGATCGACGACGGCGCGGCCCTGCCCACCGAACTGTCACGGTGGCCCGGCGGCCGTGCCCTGTACGGCCCGCGCCCCGGCGAACCGCGCACACCGGGACCGGGTGTGAGCTGCCGCTTCCACTACTCCGGCGACGCCCCCTGACCCGGGCGCGTATCAGCAGCAGTCCGCAGTGGAAAACGGTGTGCGCGACACCCCGGCAGGGGCAGCAACTTGGCCGGTGCGCGGGGCACACGCGGTGCCGCGTTCGAGTGCGGGCCGGCGTCGCCGGAGACGACGTAGGGGGAGGGGCGCAGCCGTGGTGCGATCGCGCAACGGGGGGTGCGCCGGGCGGTTGATGTGCGCTGTCTGCTTCGGCAGGTGCCCGCCGTGCAGGGCATGCGCCTTGTGCCGGGGGTGTGGTCGGGGTGTCCTGGTGGTGGCGGTCGTCGAGACCTCCGGGAAGAGAACGCACGGCGGCACAGGGGTGGCCGACAGGGACGGGCACGCCGTCGGCCGGTGGTGCGGGCGGGCCTGTTGGAGGCTGGTCATGGAGTCTGCGGGTGCTGTTCCCGCCGCGGTCCTGCTGGATCTGGACGCCGTACGGTGCGATGTGGAAGCGGTCCTGACGGATTTCTTCCGGGCCAAGGAGAGGGCCGCGCGGGAGGCGGGGCTGTCCGGTGCCCCGGTGCGGGTGCTGGCGGACTTCGTCGGCGCGGGCGGGAAACGGCTGCGGCCCCTGCTGTGTGCGGCCGGTTGGTGCGCCGCGGCCGGAGGCGAGGCCGTGCCGCCGGAAGCGGTGCTGAAGGTGGCGGCCGCGCTGGAGATGTTCCACGCCTTCGCGCTGGTCCACGACGACGTGATGGACGGCAGCCCGGCCCGCCGGGGCCGTCCCAGCGTCCACAGGACACTGGCCGGCCTCCACCCCGGCCCCGGCCCCCTCGCGGCGGAGTTCGGCCGCGCGGCAGCCGTCCTGATCGGGGACATGGCGTTCGCCTTCTCCGACGAGCTCGTCCACACCGCGGGCCTGAGCCCGCAGGAGCTGGCTCGTGTGCTGCCCCTGCTGGGGGCCATGCGCATCGAGACGATGCACGGCCAATGGCTCGATCTGCTCACCACCGGCCGTCCCTCGGGCGACGTCGAGACGGCCCGGACGGTGATCGCCCACAAGACCGCCAAGTACACCGTCGAGCGGCCCCTGCACATCGGCGCCGCCCTCGCCGGACCGGCCTCCGCTGTCCAGGCCGCCTGCAGCGCGTACGCGCTGCCGCTGGGGGAGGCGTTCCAGCTCCGCGACGATCTCCTGGGAGTGTTCGGGACGGCGCGGGCCACGGGCAAGGACCCGCTGGACGATCTCCGCGAAGGCAAGAACACCGTCCTGCTCGCCACGGCCCGGCAGCGGGCGGATCCCGCACAGCGATCCGTGCTCCGCGCCCTGGTCGGGAAGCGGGACCTCACCGAACCGGAGGCGGCCCGCATCCGCACCGTCATCGAGGCCACAGGCGCCCGCGCCGACGTCGAGCGGATGATCGCCCGTCTCCGTCGAGATGCCTTGCGTGCCCTGGCCGAGGCGTCCTTCCCGGCGGCCGCGGCCGGAGCCTTGCACGACCTCGCTCACGCCGTCGTCGCCCGTACCGGCTGACCGGCCGCCACCCCCTGCAAGGAGCGATCCGCCCATGGCCCCGATCGACAGCCCGCTCCCGTGGAGCCTTGAGCCGCCGGCCCAGCCGGAGACGGACGGCATCCGCGAGAGGACCGACGGGCGGGCCCAGGCCATGGGCCTGACCGGCGCCCGGCCTGCTCCCGCGCGACGCCGGAGCACCGAGGCGTCCGCGGACACGGTCCTGGGCCGGGCCGTCGGCCACCACGCCTGGGGCCGTGAAACCGGCGGCTGCCGACCAGAGCTGTGGCAGCGGCGCCCCTGCGACCACACCCCCGCTCCCGTCAGGGCCCCGCCCCGCCCCCTGCGCGGCCGCCGGACCAGCCTGGCCCCGACGGATGTCGGCCCGTCCGCCACGGCCTGCGGCCGGAGCGACGCCGACCCGCCCTTCGCACACCTGGCCCGCGATCACCCGGAGCCCTCATGGCCACTGCGTCCGCCCTCGCCGACATCCCGCTCGCTCCCGGGCACCTTCCCGTGCTCGGTCACACCCTGCCCCTGCTGCGCGACCGCCTCGGCTTCCTGGCCTCCCTGCCCGCCCACGGCGACCTTCTGCGCCTGAGGCTCGGCTCGCACACCATGGTCATGGTGTGCGAGCCGAGCCTCACCCAGGCGGTCCTGCGCGACGACCGCACCTTCGACAAGGGCGGCCCGTTCTACGACCAGGCCATCGGGATCGTCGGCGACGGTCTCGCCTCCTGCCCCCACAGCCGTCACCGGCGCCAGCGCCGCCTGTGCCAGCCCGCCTTCCGGTCCGCCCGCCTGCCCGACTACATCCCCGCCATGACCGCCGCAGCCCTGCAGACGGCGGCCGGCTGGAGGGACGGGCAGGTCGTCGACATCAAACAGGCCATGATGGCCCTCGCCAACCAGATCCTGGTCACCACCATGTTCGGCCACCACCTCCCGACGCAGACCACCCGGCACGTCACGGACGACACCACCACCCTCGTCGCAGGCGTCATCCGGCGCATGATGATGCCGGCCCCCCTCGACCGCCTCCCGACTCCGGGCAACCGCCGCTTCCGACAGGCATGCGCCCGCCTGCGCCGGACCGTCGCCGATGTCATCGCCGACCGGCGCTCCGACGCCGGCGACCGGCACGACCTGCTCTCCGCACTACTGGCCGCCACCGAACCCGACGCCACGGACAGCGGCCCGCAGGCCCTGACCGACCAGGAACTCGCCGACCAGGTCATCACCTTCTTCATCGCCGGCACCGAGACCACCGCCGGCGCCCTGACCTGGACCCTCTACGAACTCGCCCGCCACCCGGACATCCAGGAACGCCTCCACGCCCACACCGACCAGGTCCTGGAGGGACGCCCGCCGCAGGATGCCGACCTGCCCCGGCTGACCGGCATCGACCAGGCGTTCACCGAAGCCCTGCGCCTGCACGCGCCGGGCTGGCTCTTCACCCGAACCGTCACCGCCGACACCACCCTCGCCGGCACCCGTCTGCAGGCGGGCACGACCATCGTCTTCAGCCCCTACACCCTCCACTGGAACCCCGACCTCCACCCCGACCCCCGCCGCTTCCTCCCCGGCCGCCGGCAGGACCATCCGGCCGGCCGCGCCGCCTACATCCCCTTCACGACCGGTCCCCGGCAGTGCATCGCCGAACGCTTCGCCCGCCAGGAAGCCGCCGTCATCCTCGCCGTCCTCACCAGCACCTGGACCTTCACCCCGGTCACCGGACAACCCGCCCGCCTCGCCCTGTCCGCAGCAGCCACCCCACGGGAACTCCGCCTGCAGGTCCACGCCCGGCACAGCAGGCCCGGCGACAGGCCGCACCACCGCGAGGGCCGACCAGACGCGGCGGACCCCTTCCCGCCCGCGGAGCCGAAACCACTGCCCTGACCGCGACCTCGCCGTCCCGGACGTGCACCGCAACCTCACCAGGACCGCGTGAATGCCCTTCCCCACCCAGGAGCAGCCGCGATGGCACCGACCTCGACGACCACCGCCCCGTCGCCTCGCCGACGTACGCCACAAGCCCTCGGCGCGGCCGTGCGGTGGCCGGCGAGGGAGGCGTGGATCAGCTGGCGGTTCATCAGGAACGATCCATGGGCGGGCTTTTACCCCGGCGTGGTCTTCGCTCTCGCCGTGGCCGTCCACCAGCACCTGTCCCCAGGCCGTCTCGCCGTCACGGCCGCGGCATCGACCGTCTACTTCTGGCTCTACCTCTACACCTTCTGCCTGACCAACCAACTCGCCGGCACGCGTGAGGACCGGCTCAACAAACCCTTCCGACCGCTGATCAGGGGCGATGCCTCCTTCCGGGGCACATGGGTGCGCGCCGTGGTCGCCTTCGCCGCCTTCCCGCTGGTCGGCTGGGCGCTCGGGGTCTGGCAGTGGACGCTGCTCTGGCAGGCGATGACCCTGCTGCACAACCTCGGCGGCGCCCGCCACTGGGCGGTGAAGGACGCGGTGGTCGGGTTCGGTGTCCTGCCCATGCTCGGCCCCGCCTGGCAGATGACCGCCCCCCTCACCGCCGACGCCTGGCGCTGGATGCTGGCCCTGGCCGTCCCGATCTTCTTCCTGGTCCCCCTTCAGGACCTGCGCGACCTGCACGGCGACACCGCCCTGCACCGCAACACCTTCCCCCACGCCTTCGGCGAGCGGTTCACCCGCCGCCTCCTGTGCATCGGCTTCGTCCTCCTTCCCCTCGTCAGCCACTTTCTCCTGCTCCGCGCCACCGGCGCCGACGCACTGGCCTGGTCCGCCGAAGCGGCCACCGCGGCCCTGTGCTGGAACATCGCCCGGCGCGTGGTCCACCGCCGCAGCCCCGCCTACGACCATCGCACCTACCGCCTCTTCGAGTACTGGTACGCCGCCGTCCTCGCATCGGCGTTCATCACGCTCTGACATCTCCCTTCGCCTTCGCCCGGAAGCAGGTCACTCGTCGGAGACCGGGTACATGTCGGCGTAGGGGTGCGGCTCGCCGGTCAAGGGATCGAGCCCGGCGACAGCTGACTGGTCGGCGCGAGCGAGGCGAGCAGCCTGTCACCCGCCCTCGTGCGGCAGCATTCATGCCGCCGGTCACGGGGGTGTGTGACAGGCCCGACGGCTCATTGGATCAGGTCGGTGTGCGGATGCTCGGGGGAGGTCGGGCAGACGTAGAGCTGCATGTTGTCGGCGCTGCCCACTTCGACCTGGGTCGGCTGCGAGGGGCGCCGGCCGGCGTGGGTGGCGTGGGCGGCGGCCTGGTCCTCGTGCGGTGCCCAGCTGCGTCCCTCATAGCCGCCCCATTCGAAGGAGGCGACGGTCAGCAGCGGGACCATCTGCACCTCGCAGACAGCGCAGTACCGGGGGTCGGGGTCGGTGCGGCCCCACGGAGGCCAGCCGCCGGCCTTCCAGCCGGGCGCGTCCGCCAGATGGACGTCGTAGAACTCCACCGGACGGTCCGCGTAGGAGCTGTCCACGTCGGCGCCGGCTGCCTGCCATCTGTTCCAGTCCCCCAGAGCCTGCCGCAGCTGCGGGCTCAGATCGAGGCTGTCGGGGTACTCGGTGATCGCTTCCGGTGCCAGCAGACACGGCTCGGGCACATAGCCCGGGTAGTTCGCCTCGTACGGTTCCGGCGGTGCGGCGAGGATGTCGACGACCTCGGCGGAGGACCGCCAGAACAGTGCGGTCGCCGGCTTGCAGTCCGGTTCGTGGTCGTAGGGGCACCACAGAACCTGGAGCAGATCGGCCTGGCCGGGTGGCCGCAGCAGGGGTATGTCACGCAGATACAGCTGGGCCACGGGCAGCATGGGGGCCGGGCAGTCCGCGGGCAACGGAGCGTCGGCGCCGAGTCGTTCCGCGAGCATCGCGGCGCTGCGCTCCTTGATCGCTTTCTCCTCGGGCGTCAGCTCAGGACCGCCGGGATCACGGTGCCACCGGGCCCGCATACGCCTCTCGAGCCGTACTTCGGCCGGCGACTGGCGCAACCCGCTGTCCAGGTGCAGATGCGAGGCTTCGCAGTGCGGCCACGGCTCCTCCACCGGCCACAGCAGCGGCCCCCCGACCGAACTCTCCCCGACCGAGGGCGACCCGGGACGGGGATGCAGCCGGATCGCAGGACGCGCCAACGGCGCCAGCTCGGGAAAGACCGCGGTCACGTCCACGGGCCGCGGCGGAGTAGTACGCACGAGAACCATGCCGGTGATCCTGCCACCAGCCACTGACAACCCCCGCCGCCTTGAAGGCCGTTCCGCAACGAGGTGGCCGAGGGGTGAAGGAGGCTCCGGCCTTCTGACCGCAGCCTTCGCGGCCCCGCGCAGTTGCTGAACCGACCGGGCGCGGCGGAAGAGCACGGGAACCACAGGCATAGATCGTCCACGGCCCGCGCGTCCTTGCGAGTGTTGAGAAACGGGAGGGCCCATGGACCCACAGGACCACGAGAGATTCCGGGACTTCGTCGACACCCGGTGGAGCACCCTGCTGCGCCTGGCGAACCTGCTCACCGGCGGCGACCGGCACGAGGCCGAGGACCTCGTGCAGATCGCCCTGATGAAGGCGCTGGGCCGCTGGCGGCACGTCGACGACCCGGAGAGCTATGTGCGCAAGGTGATGTACCGGCACCAGATCAGCCGCTGGCGACTGCGCCGCCCGCACCGCGAGGCGACGTTCGCCGTGCCGCCGGAATTCCTGGGCGTCGCCGACGGCATGTCCGCCGCCGACCTGCGCATCACCGTCGGCCAGGCGCTCACCCGGCTGACCCCGCGTCAGCGCACGATGCTCGTACTGCGCTACTTCGAGGACCTGTCCGAGACGGAAGTGGCGAGCGTCCTCGGCTGCACGGTCGGCACGGTGCGCAGCACCACCCATCGGTCGCTGGCCCGGCTGCGCAGCCTCGCGCCGGAGCTGGGCGGCCCCACCCGGCCCGCGGACCACGCGGCCGGCAGCAACGCACCGACACCGAAGGGGGCCCACACATGAACACCGATCAGCTGGACCGCGCGATCCGGGACGTCCTGCACAGCTGGACCCCCGAGAACCCCGGCGTTCCCGAGGGCGTCGCCGACCGCATCGTGCGCCGCCGCCGACGCCGTAGCCTCGTACGCGGCACGGGTGCGGCCCTGGCCCTGGCCGGCATCGCCTTCGGCGGAGTCCTTGCCGCCGGCGCCGGCGGCAGCAGCGACGACGGGCCGCGACCGCCCGCCGCGGGAGTGAGCGAGGACAGCGACCTGCTGTGGCGGACCACGCTGCCCGGCACGTCGTGGGACGCCTGCACCATCGGACCCGGCGCCGTCTACTGCCGGGGCGCGTCGTACGACGGCATCGGCGTGGACGTCCGCAACGGAAAGATCACCTGGCAGCGCGAGGCCGGGAAGGCCGACGGCGACCGCACCCCGGCGGGATCGCTGCCGGGGGTCCGCGACGGGGTGCTGTACACCTACGCCGACCACTCCCCGGGTGCGTCCATGGCCGGCACCGACCTGGTCGCCGTCGACGTCGACGCGCGGCGGGAGCTGTGGCGGCACAAACTGGCCGACGACAGCCGCGGCCGGTCCTCGGCCGTGCTGTTCGACGGCGGTGTCCTCGCCAACTCCCCGACCTTCAAGAGCGTGGTCGCCCTGGACGACGGCACAGGCCGGGCCCTGTGGTCGTACACGTGGAAGCAGGCGGACTGCGACCGGGCCGCGATCGGCGGCGTCCCCTACCTGATGTGCTCACCGGACAGCGAGAAGGCCCCGCAGCGCAGCACCGTCGTACGGCTGGACCCGGACACCGGCGCACCGCGGACGGTGGCGAGCGTCGAGGGACCGACGGCCTACCTGGGCACGGACGGCAAGGCCCTGCTGCTGGGTGCCACGGACGGCGAACCGAAGCGCCTCGGCGAGCCCGTGCCCGGCACCCTGATCCGCGTCGACCTCGGCTCGGGCAAGGTGTCGCGGCACCGCGTCGACGCTCTGCCGGGGGGAGCGGTGGCGGACGGGATCGTCCTGGGGTTCGACGGGAACGACCGCGCGGTCGCCCGTTCGGCGGAGGACGGCAGGCGCCTGTGGTCCCACGACCTCGGACTGGAGCTGCGCCCCGACGCACACATGCCCGACATGGCGGAACTGCCCTCCGAGGCCGCGGTGGACCTCGCGAGCCGGACGGCGTACTACGCCGATCCGTCCGGGAACCTCGTGGGCCTCGACCTGGACAGCGGTGAGGTGCGCTGGCGCGGCCGGGTGGAGCTGCCGGAGACCCCCGTGGAGAGCGGGATCGCCCCGGAGCTGATGGTCTACGAGCACGGCCTCGTCGGCCAGGTGGGCGGAGAGCTGTTCCGTATCCGGCCCGTGCTGCCCGAGTCGGTCTCGTAGCCCCGGCGCGGCGGAGCGGCTCCCGGCAGGCGAGGGCGATCACGGTCCGGTCGTCCTCGCCTGCCGGCCACCCTGGTGCGGCCGGCCCGGCTCCGTCGGTGCAGCGTCGGAGACCGGACGGTTCGCGATGCACGAGGGGAGGGCCGGGGCTCAGGGCGGGGTGGAGTCGCCGCGGCCGAGGCCCATCCTGTGGGGGCGTCCCTCCAGCAGGAGCAGGGCGAGTGCGGTGACCGGGTCGAGTGCGGGGTCGCTGTGCGTGTCGAAGACGCGGGCGCCGCCGCTGTTCCTGAACCGCTCGCGGACCCGCAGGACGGTGCGCTCTCCGGCGGTCACCGTGAAGAGGAGCCTGGGCCAGAGCCATTGGCGGTGGATGCGGTACTCCTGGGACCACAGCCGCACGGTGTTGCCCAGACGCTCGCCCACCTGCTGCCTCTGCAGCCTGTCGGCGTACAGCAGGGCCGACCCGCTGCTGAAGTCGACCTGCAGCCGGGGGTCGCCGCCGACCGACCGGTCCGAGCCGCGCCGGATGGCCTGCCGCCGGTAGCCGGCCTGTATCGAGACCACCGACGCCGATTCGCCGCTTATGCGCAGGGTCGTGGTCAGTCTGATCATCTCGGCCTGGCCCGGCCGCAGTTCGTCTGTCATGTCACGGGTGCCGTATTTCCGCCGGTGGACGGGGACTGTGCTTCGGTGCGGACGATACGGGACGCTCCCGCCGTCACTTCGGCGCCGGCCGGGCCGGCAGGATCCGGTCGGGTACGTCGGCGGCCCGCGCCTCACCGGTCGCGTACACCCGCAGGGTCTCGCCGGCCAGGACCACCTGGGGGTCGGTCCATGTCTCGTGGGGTCCTGGGACCAGGGTCCGGGTGGAACCGTGGACGGCGTCGTGGATCAGCACGGAGACGATCCTGGTGACCAGGATGCCCGGCCCGTACGACTGCCGGGGATGGCCGTCCGGCCCCTCCGCCTGCACCACCAGGAACCTGCCGCCGAGCCAGTGTCCGTAGGAGTCCAGGTCGGCCCCGGCGCCGACCGGGACACCGTCCACCCACAGCCGCACCACCGATGCCGCCACGTCGCGCCAGAACACCGCGCGATGCCGGTCCTCGCCCCCGCTGAACCGCACATGGACCTCGAAGCCGGGCCAGGAACCGTGGAATCCGCCGCAGGCGCCCTGGACCGGACCCTCACGCTCGCCGCGCGCGCCCTCCTCCGCGGCCGGCGGCGCAGCAGGATCCAGACGGCAGACCGACGGCTCGCGGCAGACACGGTCGATACGCCGTGTGCACCCGAACCCCGTCGCCGCGCAGTCGCGTGCGGACACGGCGGACAGCAGGGCGGCCAGGCGCTCCCCGTAGGCGTCCCGGCCGACCCGGCGTGTCTTGTCCGGCGCCTGCTGCCACCAGACGAGCAGTTCGGTTCCCGGCGGCGACTGCCGCAGCCATTCGCCCCACGCCTCGTCCCACACCGCTGACACCTCCTTGCGGGCTCCACGCGGCCCCGCCTTGCCGGGCGGGCTCCACGCGGCCCCGCCTTGCCGGAGACCCGTCACCGGTGCCACCCCACCGCGTCGATCGCGGGAGAAAGCCAGCGTTGCAGACGGACGTCGTGGCAGCGAACCGGTTTGCGTGGCCGGCTGCCACAGGCACCTGCGGCCGGATCGGTCGCGCAGCGCCCGCGAGGAGGTGTCAGGGCAGGACGACCTCATCCTGGTTCAGTACGCGGGGGTGGAAGTAGGCTGTCTGGATCTCGGAGTTGGAGTTGTTGCCGCGCAGCTGCTCGGACCACATCATGAACCATGCCCATCGGGTCTGGCTGTCCAGCAGTGCGGCGCTCGGCATTTTGCCCATTTCCGCGATGGCCATCGGCTTTGTGCCCGCGATGCTCCGCATCTGCTGGTAGTCGGCGGAGCTGGGGTGATTCTTGTACCAGACGTCCAGCGAGACGACGTCGACGTACTGGCTGCCCGGATAGTAATTGTTCCAGCCGCCTGCCGGATTGTCCTGCACGTTCCAGACCCAGATCAGATTGTCCAGCCCTTTTGTTCCGGCGAGATAGTCGCGGGTGATCTGGTAGAGGCGCGAACTGCCGTTCGCGCCCGGCCTGTTTCCCCACCAGTTCCACGACTCGTTCATTTCGTGCAGGGGCCGGAAAAGGACCGGGACGCCTGCGTCCTTGAGCTGCTGGAGGTAGGGGACGACCTCGTCGAGGCGACGCTTCCAGGCGTTGTTCAGGGCGCTGCCGGCGGTGGGTGTCTGCGAGAACTGCGCGTTGGAGATGTTCGACTTCACGCCGCCCTCGAACACGCAGGTGCTCCCGCCGGTCGGCGGGCAGACATACCAGGTCAGGGCGACGAGTGAGCCGCTCACCCACTCGGTCTTGGCCTGGTCGATCACGCGCTGGCGGTTGGCCACGTCGGCGGCGTCGAACATCAGGTCGCCGCCCCACAGGCCCGGGTACTGCCCTGTGACGTCCTTGACCTGCTGCGTGTACTGTCCGGGGGCGGAAGCGGGCTCTTTGTTGTGCCGGCCGGAGACGATGTGGTCACCGGAAATGGAACGCAGGTAGTTCAGCACATTCTGTTTGGGGGTCGAGGGGAAAGCCTGAGCGGGTTCGGTCGCGGGCCAGACCAATACCGCCGCAGCGACAGCAGCGACGGCCGCGACAAAGCTGACGCGGTAGCGGATCTTTTTCATGGGCATCCAGCCTTCATGGTCGAACGGAATTCGTCACGCCATAAAGGTGGCCGTCGCGGTGGCGGCAGTCAATGGAAAGTCCGCTTCCCGCAACGGACCCACCGAATCCTTTGCTTAACTTTTCCTGAACGCTGCCGAGAAAGTGGCCGCTTGTCCTTCCGTGCACTTTTTGGTGCCGCAGTGCGTCGACTGCGCTTTCGGTGGATCCGCATTACGGCGGACCGGCTTCCCGCAAGCCGGGACAGGAGGGCGTCACGGCCGGGCCACTGCACCGCGATGCGGCAATGGTTCTTGCCCACGGCGTTGCCGGGGGAGTCGGGGTCCTGCATCGTCTTCGCAGGCAGATGCCGTCGGCCCGGCGGCCGGAAGGTTGCGTGCCGCCTTGTGCCCGGGCGCCCGGTCACGTCGAGGGAACCGCCGGCACCGGCTTCGTCGTCTCAGTCATCCCAGCCGTCCACTGCTCCCGGTCGTTCATTCACCCTCATCCCGGCCATTGCCCGGTGACGACACGGAACAAGGTTCACGAGGTTCAGGGGAGGGTCATGGAATCCGGCAGACGTACAACGGAGTTGACCGCCGGGCAGGAAGCCGTCCTTCGTGAGGTGGCGAAGGACTGGGCGGCCGTCGACCGGGCGACGGGGCCGGGGGACCGCGCGGCCGCGGAGGACGGGGTCCGGGCCGCCTACCGGGCGTGCGGGCTGCCGCCGCCCCGGTTCATCGTCTGGCTCGGCTCCCCCTGGGCCGGTCTGATCGGGCAGGCGATGCTCCCCGGCCTGATCGCCTCCGTCGTGGGCGGCCGGCCCGCCCGGGTACGTGCCCGGTTCCGCCGGCGGATGCGACGGGAGCTGCTGCCCGGCCGACAGCGGATCCTGCGGCCCGAGATCTACGACCGGGCCCGGGCGCAGGTGTCCGAAGCAGTGGACGAACGGGTCATGGAACTGCTGCGGGAGCCGAGAACAGCGCTGAGCGGCTGGCGGTTCGTGGTCCATGCCCATGTGCAGGACCAGGTGAACGCTCAGCACCTCGGAGTCCTGGACAGCTGGGCCGACAGCGAGGGGTACATCGGCTCCGCCCGGTACGACTTCGACATGGTGCCCACCGTGCACGCGGAGCTGCTCGCGCAGGTCGCCGCGCAGGCGGGTGTCTCCCCGGTGCCGGAGGGGGCGCCGACGAGGCTGCCCGTGCGCTGGTGGCGAGGACATGCCCTGTCCGGCCTCGGCGTGATGCCGTACACGTGGGCCGACGCCATGGAACGCATCGGCGTGACCGGCATGGACGACGTCCACGGCGAGCAGCAGGTGGCCCGGCACGCCGGCTACTGGTGGGCCTTCCGTGACTACGCGGTCCTCACCCCCCGCCCCGATGTCTTCCTGCGGGACGCGCAAGGGCGCCTCCACTGCGCCGACGGGCCGGCCGCCGTATGGCCCGACGGCTGGGCCGTCCACTCCTGGCACGGCAGGAGGGTGCCCGCCTCCCTGATCGCGGGCCGCTGGGACACCGCCCGGATCCTGGCGGAGTCCAACGTCGAGGTGCGCCGCTGCGCGATCGAGAGGATGGGATGGCCCGAGTTCATCGTGGCGGCGGGTCTGAGCCAGGTCGGCCGCCGCGAGCCGGACCCGGGCAATCCCGGGCAATGGCTCAGCCTCTACGAACTGCCCCACGAACGTGGCCGTGTCCGGGTCCTGTTGTGCACGAACGCCTCGGTGGAACGTGACGGCACCCGCCGTCAGTACGGGCTCATCGTGCCCGCCGACACCCCGGACGCCACGACCGCCGCGGCGGGATTGCTCGGCCTCACCCGCGAGCAGTACCTCACCATCACCCGGGCCACATGAGGAGGGCTGCCGGAAGGGCTGCCGGGGGCTGCTTCATGTCCGCCACGACGCCCACGCACAGCAGGCCCCCCGACCACAAGCAGGCCCCCGGCCACAGCAGGCCGTACACCGGGACCGTACGCACCTCACAGGCCGGATCACCCCCGAACCCCACACCGTTCACGAACCGGAGGACCCATGACCGCGCAGCACCCCACACTCGGGCACGTCACCGCTCTCGCCGGTGTCGACGTCCTGGAGCACCTCGATCTGCAGGCCGCCATTCCCGTCTCCGCGGGGTTTCAGCGCCAGGGTGACATCGGGCTCATCCCGGTCGGTCTGATCGGGTACGAGCCGCCGAGGGGCGCGGGGCCCGTCCCCGCCGCCGGGACACCCCTGGTGTCCTCCGAGGAGGGCGGCAACACCCACCTGCTCGTGGCCGACGGCCCGGTCACCTGGGCGCCGAACAAGGGCGACGGCCCGGACGTGGGCTGCTTCACGGTTCACGAGGGCGCCACGGCCTACGTCCTGCACCCGGAGCACGGCGCCATGGGCCATGCTCCGGGGACCTACCTGGTACGCCGTCAGGTCGAGCTCGACGACCGGGTGGTCCTGGACTGACGGGAAGGCTCGGCCCCGGCGCCACTCGGGCGTCCGGCGCTTCGGCTGACGGGTGTCGTGGTGAAGGGCGGCGAGGCGGCGGCGTGCCGCTCCGGGCGTGGCCGTGTGCTCAGGGCCGGCTCTTGCCCGGGGCTTCCTCGCAGACGATCTCGTCGCGCGGGGTGTAGTGCGTGCGGAACGGTTCCCGCCTCACCTCTCGGCCGTCGTCGTGGAAGACCCGCTCCACGGTGACGTCGAATCCCTCCAGCGGGGTCTGGGGCACGCACTGCTCGGCGGTGTTCACCCTCGTCGACGGCTGCCGCACCTGGGTGCGCGGCCCCTTGACCGAGGTGATCTCGTCGTACTTCTTCGTGCCGAGGAGGGTGACGGTCACCGAGGTGTCGGTGGACTCGGCCTGGATGTACATGGCGTTGCCGGAGTCGTTGGTGAACCTCAGGTCGAGGCTGCCCCAGGCGACCGTGGCCTCACGGCCCTCGGGGTAGCGCTCGATGTAGAAGGAGTGGGCGCCGTGCTCGACCGGTTTGACGCCCGCGAAGAACATCGCGTTGAAGACGGTGGTGGCCACGGCGGAGACGCCGCCGCCGGGTGCCTTGGCGTACTTGTCGTCGTAGATCATGATGCCGTCGACGAAGCCGTTGGCCTCGGTGCGTTCGCCGACGGTCCGGTTGAAGCTCCAGGTCTCGTCCGGCATGACGAGGGAGCCGTTGATGAGGTCCACGGCCCGGCCGATGTTCTTCGTCCGGTAGGGGGCCGGTTCGAAGTTCACCGTGAAGCTGGACATCTTTTCCGTGAGTCCCAGCCGGGCCGCGTTCGCACGGGTCAGCTCCGGCTCGATCCGCCGAGCGGCGACCTCGCCGGTGCGGGCGGTGTCCGGCTTGGTGAGCAGGGGCAGGACGGCCTTGCCGAGAGCCTTGTCGGTGACCTCCACGGCGGGCCTGGCGTCGGCGGCCACCACGACCTTGTCGCCGTCGAGCGCCAGTCGGGCGTCGCGGGGCGTGGCGGGCAGGCCGTCAAGGGCGTCGGCCACCACCGGCGCGGTCCGCAGGCCCTTGCTGTCGAGCCGCGGCGTGAGCCTTCCGGTGTCGTCCGGCCGCACGGTCAGGTACTTGCTGAGCGTGGCCGGGGTGAGCGTGAACCGTTTGCCGTCCGCGGTGAGGGTGACCGGCGCCGACATCGCCGGCCGCGCGAAGTCGCGCACCGCCCGCCGCACCTCCTCCGCCGTGACCTTCGGCTCGGTCTCGTGCACGGGCAGCACCGTGACGTGGCCCGCTGAACCGTGCAGGAAGGGTGCGCGCAGCGAGCCGACCGCGGCGTCCACGTCCAGCGCGTATCCGCGGTGCGGAGCGACCTGCTCGATGCGGCCGTCGTCGAAGGAGACGGCGCCGTCGCGGACCTTCCGGTCGAGCGACTTCGCCAGCTTCCCGAGGGCGGCACGGGCCTTGTCCTCGTCGACGCGTACGACCGGTTCGATCTCACCGCCCGAGCGGAACAGCCCGCCGATCACGCCGATCGGATCGGCGTGGGTGGACACCGCTCGGTCGAGGGTCTCCCCGATGTCGAAGCCGACCCCCGCCTGCCGCGGATCGAGCGTGCCCGTGCGGTCGCCGACCTTCACCGCCAGCTCCCGCGGTCCGGCCTCCGCCAGATGCCGCTCCAGCTTCCGGGTGGCTTCCTCGCGGGTCAGGCCCCCGAGGTCCACGCCGAGCACTGTCGTCCCCGACTGGATCTCACCGCCGGTGAGCAGCAGCCCTGCCAGGTACAGGCCGCCGATGCCGACGGCCAGCGCACCGCCCGCCAGGGCGACGGGCGGGCGGGAGGCCGTGCGGAGGAGGGAGGGTATCGGAGGGCGCATGGGGCTCCTGAACGATCGACGTGACGTGCACCCGGGGTCACGGCACTGTGTGCGGGAACAGCCGCTCAGGCTACGTACAAAAATGAACCAAAGGTATAGCTCAGATCACATTGGGGCGTTTGCGGTCATCAGGGATCTTGAGGCTCCGGAGGAAGCGGCACCAGGGGGAGCGAGTGCTCCTCGGCGGGACGGTCACCACGGCCGCCCGGAACTCGCGGCCCGGGGCCCCTGTGCGGCTGGTGTCGCCGGAACTCGCGGCCCGGGGCTCCTGTGCGGCTGGTGTCGCCGGAACTCGCGGCCCGGGGCTCCTGCGCGGCTGGTGTCGCCGGGCCGGGGCGGACCGGGAGGGGGCCGGGTTCGGTGAGCAAGCCGGCGCCGAGCGCGGCGAGCTCCGGCGGCTGCGGCGGGAGAACGCGGAGAAGTGGTCCCTGAGCGCTTCCAGCGGCCGGCCGGGCGGCACGGGCATCCTCAGGGGCGCCCGCCCATGACACTGCGCAGCAGGTCGACGACGGGCTGCACCGGAACGGTCGTGTCGAAGGCGCGCTGGACGCCGAGGCCGATGCCGAGGCTGAGCAGGGTCAGCGCGGCGGTCTCGGCGGGCAGGGCGGGCGTGATGCCGAGTTCGTCCGCCTGTACCCGGATCAGATCCGCGAGCGTGTCCGTGACGGTACGCCGACGCCGGGCGAGCTGCTCGCACACCTGCCGGTCGCGGCGGTTGGCCGTGGCGAACTCGACCTCCAGCGAGGTCCACGAGCTGTCGCCGATGGTCTCGTCGGCCCAGCGGGCGAATCCCGCGATCCGGTCCTCGAAGCGGGGCGCGTCGCCCATCGCGGCGGCCAGCCGGGCCACCTGTTCCGCGGCGATGCGGTCGAGCACGGCCAGGCACAGCTCGTTCTTGGTGGCGAAGTTGGAGTAGACCGCTCCCTTCGAGTAGCCCGCTGCCTCGGCGACACGCTCCATCGACGTCGCCGTGAAGCCGTCGCTCAGGAAGAGCGTGTACGCGGTGTCGAGGACGTGTTCGCGGGTGCGGGCCTGGCTCTCGGCCCGGGTCAGTCTTGCCACCCCCGGAGGATACCGCTAGCTTTCGGATTCCATCGGAATCTCAATACCGGGAGAATCTATGGCGGGGTGTCGACGACGCGGGCTGGTCATCGGGTGCGGCGGCACCCTCGGCTTCGCGTGGGCGGTCGCGGCACTGGCCGCGGTCGAGGAGCAGCTCGACTGGGACGCCCGCACGGCAGAAGTGCTGGTGGGGACCTCGGCGGGGGCGGAGATCGTCTCCGCGCTCGGGTCCGGCCGGTCGGTCGCCGACCTCCTCGCGGCACTGGAGGGCCGCTCCGACGCGGACCCGCTGCTCCTGCGGCACGTGGCCACCCACCCGGGCACCCTGCCACCGGTTCCGTGGCCGGGACTGCCGGGCGCCGGGCTGGCTGCGGCGGCAGCGCGGGGCCGGGTCTCACCCGGGTCGGGGCTGCTGGGTCTCCTGCCGCGCGGCCGTGGGGACGCGCAGTGGCTGCGGGCCTTCGGCGCCGCCCTGGCGGACGGCCGCACATGGCTCGCCTCGTCACGTACGTGGCTGGTGGCGACCGACACGCGCTCCGGCGGAAGGGTCGCTTTCGGATCACCCGGCGCCCCGGCCGCCGACATCGGCAGCGCGATCGCCGCGTCGTGGGCGATCCCGGGTTGGTTCCCTCCCGTACGGATCGACGGGCGTGCCTACCTCGACGGCGGGACGGTGTCGCCGGCGTCGGCCGACCTCGTGGCCTGGCTCGGCCTGGACGAGGTCGTGATCGTCGCCCCGATGGCGACGTCCGGTGGCGCGCCCGCCACCGGGCTGAGCCGCCTGGAGCGCATCGGCAGGCGCTGGATGACCCGGACTCTCGACGCGGAGGAGCACCTGCTGCGGGCAGCGGGGACCCGCGTCGTCCGGATCGAGCCCGGCGCCGAGGAACTGGCCGTCATGGGCTTCAACTTCATGGATGTCGCCCGCCGCCCGGCCACCCTCGCCGTCTCCCTGCGCACCGCGCCCGACCGTGTCCGGCGAGCCGTCGACAGGAGCACCCAGGCATGAGCACCCATTTCGAGGTCATCGTCATCGGCGCCGGCATCTCCGGCGTCGGCGCGGGAGTCCGGTTGCGCGGGGCAGGCATCCGGGACTTCCTGATCATCGAGGCCGCCGACGACTTCGGCGGCACATGGCGGGCCAACACCTATCCGGGCTGCCAGTGCGATGTGCCCTCCCGGCTCTACAGCTACTCGTTCGCACCGAACCCGGACTGGACGAGGGTGTACGCGCATCAACCGGAGATCCTCGCCTACGTGAAAGGGGTCGCCGACCGGCACGGGCTGCGCGAGCACACCCGGTTCGGGGTGCGCATGACCGAGGCGCACTGGCAGCCCGGCGCGGCACGGTGGCGGATCAGCACCGATGCCGGCGAGTTCACCGCCCGGTTCCTGATCGCCGGTGCCGGGCCGTGGAACGAGCCCCTCGTCCCTGCTGTGCCGGGCCTTGCGGAGTTCCCCGGCGAGGTGTTCCACTCCGCGCGCTGGAACCACGACTACGACCTGCGCGGCAAGCGGGTCGCGGTGCTCGGCACCGGGGCGTCGGCCGTGCAGTTCGTCCCTGCCGTCGCCCCGCAGGTCGACCGGCTCCATCTGTTCCAGCGCACCGCCCAGTGGGTGCTGCCCAAGCCGGACCGTCGCATACCGGCGGCCGAGCGGTGGGCGATGCGTCACGCGCCCGGCGCCCGGGCCGCACTGGCCGCACTGGAGTACCGGGCCATGGAGACACTGGGCCGCGGATTCCGCAGGCCCTCACTGATGCGCGGCGTACAGGCCGTGGCACGCGCACACCTGCGCCGCACCGTCCGGGACCGTGAACTGCGCCGCAAGCTGACCCCCGACCACACCATCGGCTGCAAGCGCATCCTGTTCTCCAACCACTACTACCCGGCCCTGACCCGCCCGAATGTGGACGTGCACGCCTGCGCCGTCCGCACGGTCGACGGCACCACCGTGCTCGGCGCCGACGGCAGCAGCGCCGAAGTGGACGCGATCATCCTCGGCACGGGCTTCCACATCCTCGACATGCCCCTGTCGAACCTCCTCCACGACGGCGCCGGACGTTCCCTCGCCGACCACTGGCAGGGCTCCCCCGAGGCGTACCTCGGCACCGTCACCGCCGGGTTCCCCAACGCGTTCCTGCTTCTCGGTCCCGGCCTGGGCACCGGACACAGCTCCGCGTTCACCATCCTCGAAGCGCAGCTCGATCTGGTCTGCGGCGCGATCCGCTCAGCGCGCGCCGAGGGGTGGGCGTCGGTCGAGGTACGCCGCAAGGTGCAGAGCGCCTACAACACCGAACTGCAGGCCGCCCTCGCGGGCACGGTCTACAACACCGGCGGATGCCGGAGCTACTACCTCGACGCCAATGGCCGCAACAGCTTCAGCTGGCCATGGTCGACCAGCCGGCTCCGCACACGGGTGGCCCGCTTCGACGCCCGCGACTTCACCGTCGTACGCACCACCGACCGGCAGGGCCTCGGCACATGAGCTTCCCGCCGTCGGCATGCGCGGCGCCCCGCTCCCGGGCCGCTCGCGCGGGCTCGCGCCACCGGCCCCGTCACCTCGTCGTCCCTGCCGGACGCCGTTGCCGAACTCGGCCTGGTGTCTCGGTCTTCTCGCGCAGCAGCTCAAGCCGCCGTTCATCGACGGGTTCGGCCTCTCACGGAGACCGGGACAGGTTCGTCTCCTGCCCCGGTTCACGCAGCCGTTGTCCCGGCTCTCACCCTCAGACGGTTGTGCCGATCGCGGATGGCCTCCACCTGCTTGCGGTGGCCGGCGTTGGTGGCCACTCCCTCGGCGACGGTGACGGCCTCGGCGAAGGGGAAGCCGGCGCTGGGCACATGCCACCCGTGCTCCAGGTTCCAGGCGATCCCGCAGACGGCGTCGTGGATCCCACCGATGACCGGAGCCCTGGTGCTCGCCCGCCCGACAAGGCCGGTCACCCGGTCGAACTGTCCGGTGACCGTGTACAGGGCCGCCAGCGTGCGCAGCGCGTTCTGAGTCGGTGCGGACGGATCGACCGCCGCCGCGACCTGCTCGCACAGGCTGTCGAGATCGGTGGTGCCAAGGCTGTAGCCGACCAGCGCCCCGCGGGCACCGTCGGCCGGAGCGATCCTGCGCCAGCCGCGGCCCTGCTCCGGGGAGGCCAGCTCGCCGATGACGATGTCGAGGATCGGTGTGATGTCGGTCTGCCGGTGGAGGTTGCGGGCCATGCGCATGGCGGCGTGACGGACGGCCGGCTCTTCCTGGCCGAGGCCGGCGAAGAGCGAGAGCAGGCAGGGCACCGACAACGGGAGACGAAGGTCGATGCGGTGGACCTCGTACGGCGCCACTTGCCGGAGCCGCCGTACGAGGTCCGGATCGTCCGTGCGGCACGCGTGGATCAGCAGCGCCGCCGTGATGTGGCGGCGACTCTCCTCACGGAGATGGGCGGGCTCGGTCGGCTCGTTGACGAACGCCTGCCGGTCCCCGAGCAGGTCGGCCAGGTTTCCGGCGTCATCGGCGGTGATCGCGGCCCCGGCGTGCACCGCTCCGAGGACGCCGCGCGCCTGGTCACGCACATAGAGCGCGTTCGGGCCGCCGCAGCCTTCGAGCAGCAACTCCTCGGTGAACGCGTATTCGGCGGCAGGCGGGGAACTGGTCATCGCCCGACCTTATGGCACGCCCCTCAAGCCGGTCTTCCGTGGGCGCTGCTCAGACGCATGGCGTTTGATCGCCGGCCCCGGAGCCGCGGCCTGCCGACCGAAGAGCGCCGTGCGACGGGGAACCGTGACGATGCTCCGGTGCCGCCGCCACGTCGGTGGACCCTTCCCGGCGGCAGCGGTGCGGTTCGGGTGCTTGAGCTGCTCGACTACGATCATCGGGATGACCGATCTCTGGGAGCAGGATCTGACGGCGGCGTTCTCCGTGCTGCTCGGCAGGCCGGTGGACAGCTTCGATCCCGAAGCCGAGTACGACCTGTACTACATCAACAGTGCGGTCGACGACACATGGGTGTGGGCAACGCTCGATGACGCCGGTTCGCTGAGGCGGACATGGGGGCCGGGCGACGACGGCGACCGGCCCGCGCTGCTGCAGATCTGCCTCGCCCTCGACTGGAGCCTGGATCTCGCCCGGTCCGTCTTCGAGTTCGACTTCACCGGGGAATCGGCTCTCTCACGGGCGTTCGGCGCACGGCCCGATTCCAACCTGGTCGCCGAGGCATGCCGCACGGTCACCGGCGATGAGCTGGCCACCGTGCTCACCGAGCACGGCCTGGGTCCGGCCGACATCGTGTCCGGTGTCGAGGACGGCACGTTCACCGTCGGGGTGTCCTTCCGCGTCGCCACCGACGGCACCCTCCGGGACGCGCTGCTGACCGCGATCCGCGGGAAGCAGGGCCCCGATCGGCTGCGGCCCGGCCCTGACGAAACAGCGGTCCTGGGGCTGCCGTCGGTCCTGTTCGACGGCGAGCGGGAACTGCCGCCCGAGGCGGCGGCCGAGCGGGACCGCCTCCTCGCCCCGGTCCGTGACCCCCGGCTTCGTGCGCACATCTGGTCTCCGTACCTGGACCGGCCGTGGGACCGGCCCGGCATCTCCTCCGGAGGACCCGGCCGGCCCGGCACCACCCGTGTCGCAGCCTGGGACCTGGCCTACTTCGGCGAAGTCCGGCTCGCCGTCACACAGACGGAGGGGACGTTCTCGGAGGGCGTCCGATCCAGAGGATGAAGAGCGGTCCGCCCTGATCGAACGTCCTCTTGAGGACCTTGTCCGACCGTGAGCCGTCGGGGAGCGTGGCCAAGTGCAACACCGTGAGAAACTCCATGAACTGCTCCTGTGCGCCGGACTCACGGTCGTCGAGGACATGCGCCCGGGCAGCCTGTTCCCGCCGGAGGCCGGCTGGCGCATCGCGCGGGGGATCGCGGCGCCGGACGGCGCGGTCCGGGAAGCGCTCGATGACGCGTGGTGGCGACGTCTCGCAGATGCCGACGGCGAGTTCCTGGTGGCCGTCCTCGGCCATCGGATCGGTGGCAACGACTCCTGGTGGACCCGGGTCCGCTGCGCAGATGCCGGTGCGCCGGGGCTGTCCGGCGACCCCGGGTTCGTGGCGCTCTCTCTCGACGGACAGGTGTTTCTGGCGCAGGTGCCCGGTGCGGACGGGCCGCGGGTGACGGCTCTCGACCGGCTGCCGGAGCGGCTGGAGGCGGCGGCCGCGGCCGCCGGGCACGAGACGGAGGCCGAGCGCGCCGAGGCGTGGGCGGCGGTGCCCGGCCGGCACGCATGGCCCTTGCACTGGGCGGAGGGGATCGGGTTCAATCCGGCCGCGCCGGACGAGCTGCTGATCCGACTGCTGGATGTGGCGGAAGGCTTTCTGCACGGGTGCGACCGGCCTGCCGTCCTCGACGCCGCCGTTGCGCACCCCGATCCACGGGTGAGGGCGACGCCCGCCGACACCTTCCGGCCCAAGCTCACCTCCGATCAGTGGGTACGTCTGGTGCGTGCCGAGCCGTCGTCGGAGCGGCGTGTGCTCTGGGCCGAGCATGCCTGCATCTGGGGCGCCGAACTCCCCGAGGACCTGTACGACGACCTCCTCGCCGGTCCCTCCCGCGCCTCGGCCGCCGAACTCCCCGGGCTCCCCGCCCACCAGATCCCGGGCCTCGCGGCCGACACCGACCCCCGGGTGCGGACGGCTGCCTGCGCCCGGTGGGAGGATCTCGCCGCGCCACTGCGGGAGCGGCTGCTGGCCGACACCGACGAGGGAGTGCGTACGGCGGCGCTGCTCGCCCACCACAGCGATGTCCCCATGCCTCGCGAGGTCTTCACCGCGCTGCCCGCGCCCCGGCGCGCGCTCGAACGGTGCCGTCTCTCGCCCGGGCTGGAGGCGGAGCTGGTCCGGGACGGGGACGTGGAGGTACGCCGAGCGCTGGCCGCCAATCCGCAACTCGGCGCGCACAGCGTCACCGTGCTGGCGCAGGACCCGTGCGGCGACATCCGCTCGGCGGTGGCACTGCGGTCCGACCTCGGCGAGGAGCAGCGCGCCGCGGTGCGCCACGCATTCGACCCGGAGTCGAGGTCGCACGCTCTGCCCTGGGTCGAGGCTCTGCACGATGACGCCGACGCGATGCGCCGCCTCGCCGTCTCGTCCCACCCGCTCGTCCGCCGAAGCGTGGCCCGTGCCCGGCATCTTCCACCGGACGTCGTGGAGCGTCTGGCGCGGGACGAGGACCGCACGGTCCGCCTGTTCCTCGCCGAATCGTGCGACGACGCGCCGGCCGAGATGCTGCTGGAGGTCTGGCGCTGGTGGGACGGCAGCTTCACTCACCCCGGCCGCCCCCGCAGTCACCCCAACTTCCCCCGCACGGGCCTGCTGCGCCACGCAGGCGACCCCGATGGGCGGATGCGCCGCCTGGCCCTGGACGATCCGCAGTCCACGCCTGCCGACGTCGCACGTCTTGCCCGCGACCCGGAAGCAGAGGTGCGCCGCCGCGCGGCCGAGGACCCCCGGCTGTCACCGGCCGACGCGGTGCGGCTGCTGAACGACCCGGTGGACCACGTCCGCGGGGCCGCGATCCGTAGTCCGCGGCTGCCGGCCCGTGTCCTTGCCGGGCTGCTGCACGACCGCGACACGGCACACGAGGCGGTCACCAATCCGGCGATCCCGGTCCCCGTCCTGGAGCGCATCCTGGCCGCGGCCGCAGTGGCCGTGGCAGCCCGGCGCTGAACACCGCCGCCACCTCTGGGCTTCAGGTGCTTCGGTTCGAGGGGGACCTGCCGGACGGCGGTCGGGTCTCGTCGAGGCGGCGTCGGTCTTGTTCGTCCCATGTGCGGGTGTCGCGGGGCTGGGTGTAGGGCTCCTGGTCGGGCGGGTAGCCGCCTGCGACGGCCCGCTGTCGTGCGGTCTCGGCATCGAACTCCAGGCCCAGCAGGATCGCGATGTTGGTGATCCACAGCCAGATCAGGAAGACGATGACGCCGGCCATGGTGCCGTACGTCTTGTTGTACGAGGAGAAGTTGGCGACGTAGAGGGCGAAGCCGGCCGAGGCGATCATCCAGATCAGCAGCGCCAGGAAGCTGCCGGGAGTGATCCACCGGAAGCCCTTCACCTTGGCGTTCGGGCTCGCCCAGTACAGGAGGGCGATCATGCTGGTGACCAGCAGGATCAGGACGGGCCATTTGGCGATCGCCCATACGGTCAGTGCCGTGTCGCCCACCCCGAGCGTCTCCCCGACCTGGCGGGCGAAGCTGCCGGTGAACACCACGATCACCGCGCTGGCCACGGCCAGTACCAGCAGTACGACCGTCACCCCGAGCCGGACCGGCAGGATTTTCCACACCGGCCGCCCCTCGGGCATGTCGTAGACGGCGTTCGCGGAGCGGATGAAGGCCGCCACATAGCCGGACGCGGACCACACCGCGAGGACCAGGCCCACGATCGCCATGAGCGAGCCGGTGCCGGCATTGCCCTGCATCTGTTCCACGGCACGGGTGAGGATGTCGCGGGCCGGGCCGGGAGCGAGCTGCTGGATGTTCTCCAGCACCTTGTCCGTGGTCGACTTCCCGGTGATGCCCAGCAGGGAGACCAGCACCAGCAGCGCCGGGAACAGGGCCAGCACTCCGTAGTAGGTCAGCGCCGCCGCGCGGTCGGTCAGCTCGTCGTCCTTGAACTCACGCAGGCTCCCCCTGAGGACCGCTTTCCACGCGCCTTTGGGCAGTTCGGCCGGTGTGTCGGGCTCTCTGCGCTCGACCTCCGGTCCCGGACCGGCCTGGACCGGTTCCTCGTCGCCGACGTGCTGGCCATTACGTCCTGGAAGATGCAGTTTCACCATGAGCGCCGGGTACCCCGGCCCTGTGCAGCGTTACCAGCCCTCGCTTTGTCGATGTCGGTTCTCCGGAGCCCGGGCGTCCGCAGCCTCAGCTCCGGAGTGGGCGCGCGGTCCTTCGGGCCGTGGCGTTCACCGCCCTTGAATACGAAAGCGGCTTCAGGGAATCTCGTCTGCCATGAGGCTTATAGGCGGTTTGCGGCGCCTGGATCGGGCAGCTTCCCAAGCGGCGTCCTCCCGCATTCCGACCCGGATCGGTCTGGCGCTCTCGGCCGTCGAGGAGGCGGCGGAGAGCACGAAGCTGTGGTGGGGCGCCGCAGCCGGAATGGCGTGGCTGGGCGGGTGGCGCGGGCGCAGGGCGGCAGGGGCCGGCCTGGCGGCTCTGGCGGTCGCGCAGCTCATCTCGAACGGCCTGTGCAAACCGTTGGCCGATCGGCCACGTCCGCCGAAGGAATGGTTTCCCCACGACGAGGTCGACGACCGTCCCGGCTCGTCCTCCTTCCCTTCCGGGCACACCGCCGCGGCGGTGGCCTTCACCGCTGCCGTCGTACCCGTCTGGCCGGCGGCTGGAGCTCTGTGTGCAGTGCCGTCGGCGATGGTGGGGCTCGAGCGGGTGCAAAGCGGGGCCCACTACCCCAGTGATGTGGCCACCGGTGCCGCCGTCGGCCTGGCCGGTGCCTGGCTCGTCCGTCACGTACCGCGCCTGATCGTGCGTAACCGGCCCTGGCGGTGAGAAGCGCGCAGGCCGAGCATGTGACCGCCGGGTACGTTCGCCGCTCGCGCTCACCGGGCATCGCTGCTGCTTCGCGATTCGGCATGCGGATTCCGGTTTCACGTGCGCTGAGGCGGTGAACTGGGGTGGGGCGATCAGCGACCGCCGGAGACGGCAGGCATGCTGCTCGGCCGGATCCCGAGATCGTCCACGAGGGCTGCTGTCCGCAGACACGGCATGCGGCCCCGAACCCGCAACCACTGCTACAGACGGGAGGTGACGGCCGTGTCGAACACGCAGCCGCACTCTGCCACCACCAGCCCCGGAAGGGACCGCTCGGACCAGGATCCGGTGAGTGAGCTGGTCCAGCGGGCCTCGCAGCAGCTGGCCGAGCTGGTGCGCGGCGAGATGAGGCTGGCCCAGGCGGAGATGAAGGAGAAGGGGAGGCGTTACGGCAAGGGCGGCGGTCTGTTCGGCGGCGCCGCGCACGCCTTCCTGCTCGAACCGCTGCCGCCGTGCTCTTCGCGACGCTCCGCGACGGCATCTTCCAAAAAAGGAGCCGGGCCTCCTCGCAGCCTGGGCCACTTCCCGGGACGCCGGCGCCCCGTTCGAGCCGGCGCCTGCCGGGTACCCGCGCCGCCACGTTCCCTCTGACGGCTGGGAAAGGAACCCATGCGTATCTCTCGCGGTTCGACACTCGCCCGCTGGCGTCGCTGGCGCTCGGCGCCCGCGCTGCGGGTTCCCCGCGGCGCCGACGACGTGGAGAGCGCCAGCCGGCGGTTCCTGATGTACGGCGTCCTGCCGTTGTGGTTCGTGCCCGCCGTGGCGGACTGGGTGATGCACCGCCGCTCCGGCATCGAGCACACCAGCGGAGTGCGGGAGTCCGCCGTGCACGCCCTGATGATGACCGAAGCCGGCATCCCCGTGGTCGCGGGCCTGACGGCCAGGATCAACCCGCTGGTGCTGTCGCTCATGGGCGGCGCGGCCGTGCTGCACGGGGCAACCGCTCTGTGGGACGTGTCGCTGGCCGTCGACAAGCGCGAGGTGCGGCCCCTTGAGCAGCACATCCACAGCTTTCTGGAAGTTCTGCCGCTGACGGCGGCGGCCTTCACCACCTGCCTGCACTGGGACCAGGCGCGCGAAGTGTTCCGCAGCGGCGGCCAGGGGCGCAACTGGAAGCTGCTGCCCAAGGAGCGCCCCCTGCCGGCGGGCTACCTCACAGCCATCGGTGCCGGCGTGGGCCTGTGTGTCGTCCTTCCCTACGCGGAGGAAATGGTCCGCTGCCTGCGCGCTCGCCGACACCACCACGAGTGATGGCTCGCGCACGACGGGCGTGACGCCGAGCCGCCCGCCTGCCTCGCCGGGCAAGGCGGTGCTCGGCCCCGCCTCCGGGCCGTGCACTCCGGCGGACCCGACGAAGCCGGAGGCGGGTTCCTGCGGCATCAAGGTCTCCAAGGACAGCGAGCCCCCAGAGGTACGCCGTCCCGGCTGGTCGATCAGCCGCGGACCGGCCTTCAGCCCGGTCGGCGCCCGGACCGCGGCTCCTGTGGGTCCACGCCGGTGGTCGCGGAGGCGTCCTTGGTGCCGCTGGGGCGCTGGGAGCGGCCCTTGGGCCCCGTGGAGCGGCGGCCCTTCTCGTTGCCGCCGGCGTATTCCTCGCCGCGTGCGCTGTCGCTCTTCACCGTGTCGCCCGGCACCTGCCGGGTCTCTTCCTTGGACTTCGTCCGGCCTGCGCTCTTTCCGCCGCCGTACTCGTCGCTGTGGAAGGAGCGATGGGCGCTCGGGTTGTCCTGCTGTCGTGTCTCGTCCACGTCGGAGGCCCAGCCGTGCTGACCGGTGCCCTGACGGTTCGGGTCCTGACCGTGTGCGGACTTGGACGGGTGTCGCTTCTTCGTCATGGGTGGACCTGCTCGTTCGGCCTGGCGGCGACTCTGCACCGCCGCTCGGATGATCTGCTGTGCTGCGGACATGCCGTGACCACTGCATTCACCCCGAGAACCGGGCATGAGGCGATCAAGGCCACGGCCATGGCGATCGGTCCGATCGCCACCAGCGCGACCACGACCACGGTGACGACGAGAGGCATCGGCCTGCGGCCCTTGCGCAAGCTCGGCCGGTTCGGACGGCAGATGCCCTGGGCCCGGCGAGCGGCGTCTCACCTGCTGCCACTGCGCCGCCTGTCCGAGTCCAGGGGCTCGTCTCGGCTCGAGGTCTCGAGGTCGGGAGGCGTCACGCTCCTTTCTCGAAGTCCTGAGTACCCCCTGGCGGCTGTTCTTGACGAGGGCCGGGTACCGGGGTGCAGACCGGATGGGTGATCTGCCGTGGCGTCGTGCGCCGGCGCGTGAGTCTTGCCGGGCGGCCCGGGGACGGGGAGGGAACGGCCGGTGTTCTTGCCGGCTGCCCGTGAAGCCGCCCGGGCACCGCCGACCCCATAGGACGGGCACCTCCTCCGAGGGGTGCCGTACAGGCCCGTGCGACAGCCCGCCTGCTTCAGACAGCGCTGCACGGTGGTGATCTGGTCCAGGCTGTGCGAGGCGCCGTTGCTGCGCACGCCGGGGTTGTGGGCGTACTGGCCCGACGGCACACCGGCACCCGGGCCGTGACCCTTCCCGATGCTCGCGCTGCTCCATGAGAGGAAGCGGTGGACGCGTGTCCCGGAGACGGGTCACGGCCGGGCCTACGGCTGCCACCACCAGGCTTCGAGGTCCTGATGGTCGGCGCGAACTCCGCGGGAACCGCGTAGGCGACCGCTGGGCGACGGACAGGGCGTCGGTGCGGCGGACCACGGCGCGCAGGTCCCGCACGGCGGGCATGCCGGCGAGTTCGGTGACGTCGTAGGGGCAGCCGGCGGGGCCGCTCAGAAGGGTTTCGCAGCCGAACGCGTACCCCATGCCGATGAGTTCGTGGTCACGCTCCTTCTCGGCGGCGACGGCGACCTCGCGGACCACTTCGATCAGCGGGGTGCGGCGCGGGGGGACGGCATCGAGCCCGTGGAGTACGCCGACGGCCGTCATGCGCCGCCACAGCTCCGTGCCGGCGTCGCAGTGGAGGAAAGGCGGCTCGACGTAGCCGTCCTCGAGTCAGGATCCATAGCCCTGGAAGCCGGGGGAGTCCTCGTCGAAGGTGCGCAGTGCGGTGAAGTCGGTCAGGGCGTCGAAGTACGCGGACCGCTCGGCGTGGTCAGGGTGATGGTCGAGCGGGAACCGGTATGTGTACCGGCGGCGCAGCAGGATGTCCATCACACGGAAGTGCGTGAACGAGCAGTCGTATCCGTCCTGGAAGCCGTACAGCGCCGCGAACCGGTCCCGGACGCGCGGGTCGTCCGCCGCGGCGTGGCGGTCCAGGAGGCGGATCGAGTCCGTGACCAGGTCCTCGACCTCGTGCATGGACATCGGCTCTCTCCGTCCTTCGAGACGGCGCCCCGATCGTCTGACACGCCGGCACGGGGTGCGCGCACCGATCCTACTTCGGACCGTTCGAGGCGACGGTGACGAGGGAGACGCCGCCCGGGCCGACGCTTGCGGCGGTCCGGCGTCCGCCGACGGGGGAGTGGATCGGAGGTCGCGTCGGCCGGCATCCGGAGAACGCGCTTGACCGGCGACGGCAGCAGGCAGGCCCCCCGCCGTCTTGTCCTGGGCCCGCGAGAGTGCCGGGGCGCGGAAACAGCCCCCGGGTCAGTCCGCGACGACTCGTACCGTCTTCAGGCGACGGTCGGCTGCGTCCGGCAGGAACATTCCTGCTGCGACTCCGGTGGTCAGGTACTCCAGTACCGGTCCGGTCAGGCGTTCGCCGGGCAGGACGGCGGGGATGCCGGGCGGGTACGGGGTGATCATTTCGGCGGCGATCCTGCCGGCGGCCTCCTCGACGGGGACCTTCGTGTGCCGGGTGAAGTAGGCGTCGCGGGGCAGTTGGGCCTGCTCCATGCGCAGGTCGTCGGGGGAGGGGACGGAGACCCGGGGTGTGTCGCGCAGCCGGTCGGCGTGGCGGGCCAGGTCGTCGAGGGCGTCGAGGAGGCGCGTGGTGGTCTGTTCGTCGTCGGCGTGGGTGAGCTGGGCACTGATGCGGCGGTGGTCGAAGAGGTGCATGTCGATGTGGTGGTGTGTGCGCAGCCAGTCGGCTGCCCGGTAGCCGGTGGTGCCCAGGTCGCTGATGTCCATGACCAGGGGCAGGGGATCGAAGTCGGCAGCGAGGCGGGGACCGCAGAAGTCGGCGGCGTCGTTGACGTGGAAGCCGTCGATCGTCTCGATGGCGGCGCGGGTGCGGGCGGCCAGGTCCAGGGCCCTGCCGATGAGTTCGGTGCCGTGCTGGACCATCTGCCGGCGCCAGGCGTCGATGCCGGCGTACAGGAGGACGTTGGGGCTGGTCGTGCCGAGGAGGTCGGCCCGCGAGGCCAGCTCGGCGGGGTCGATGAGGTCGCCCTGGAGGTGGAAGACGGAGCCCTGCTCCAGCCCGCTGCCCATCTTGTGGATGCTGGTGACGCAGATGTCGGCGCCCGCGTCCATGGCCCACGACGGCAGATGGTCGTGGAAGGGCAGATGCGCTCCCCAGGCTTCGTCCACGATGAGCGGTTTGCCGTGCCGGTGGCAGATGTCCGCGATGGCTGTGAGGTCGGCAGCGCTTCCGTAGGGGGTGGGGCTGGTGACCAGGGCCCCGTCGGCGTCGGGATGGCGGCTGAACGCCTGGGCGTAGGCATCCGGCGTCGGGGGGTGGGCGATGTGCCGGGCGGCGTCCCACTGGGGTTCCACCCACACCGGCTCGACACCGGAGAGGATGAGCCCGGCGATGACCGACTTGTGGGCGTCGCGCCCGACGAGGAGGCGGCGGTGGGGACCGGTGACCACCAGCATGGCGGCCTTCACCGACAGAGAGCTGCCGCATGTCGAGAAGAACGTGTGCTCGGCGTGCACCGCGTCCGCCATGAGTTTCTCGGCCTGCTCCAGGACGCGGCCCCGGGCCATCCGGTCGTCGAGACCACCGTTGGCGAGGACGTCGCCGAAGAACACGGCGTCTCCCAGCACGGCCCTCGCCCGTGGATCCGCGCCGCGCGCCTGCTTGTGGCCGGGCGGTGTGAAGCCCAGCTCGTCGGCGTCGTGATAGCGGGCGAGCGCGTCGAGGACCGGTGCTTCATCGTGGTTGAGACCCATGGGTGAGCGGTTCCCGGGGCCGCCCCTTTCATGTCCGTCCGTGCGTCCGGACGAGTGGCCCGCAACGCTCGGGGTGGCGAGGTGGCGCCCGCCGCCCCGCCTCGGCGTGGAGGTGGATGCGCAGGAAGTGAACCGAGCACGGGCGGCGTCGGTGACGCTTGCGCCGTTTGAACGGAGTGAGCTCCTCCCAGAGTCTGAACTCCCCCAGAGCCTGGCCGCACAGAGCTCCGCTTCGCCGGTCGTGGTCCTCTTCCCGATGGCGCGCGGCTCCCGTATCGCTGTCTGACGGGGGCGCGGTACGTGCAGGACGACCCGGTCAGGCCGGTCCGGGGCGGGAATTTGATATATGTGATAACGTCTGATCGCCGAAAGAGGCAGGCAGACCTCAAGGGGGCGCTGTGACAGGAGTGGGCACGAGCGGCGTACGCCGTGTGCGGTCACTTTCTCTGGTCGACGAGGTCACCAAGGAGATCCGCCGGTCGGTCCTCGCCGCCGACCTGCGTCCCGGACAGGAGTTCTCCCTGCGTGAGATCGCCGGCCGTCTGGGAGTCAGCATCATCCCCGTGCGTGAGGCCCTGCACCGCCTGGAGGGCCAGGGACTTGTCGTCACCCCGCGCGGGAAGAGCGCCACGGTCGCTCCTCTCAGTCGCGTCGACCTGCGCGCCGTCTATCGTCTCCGTCGGCAGATCGAACCGGAACTCGTCGGCAGGGCCTGCCTGCTGCTGACCGACGCCGACCATGCCCAACTCCTGGAGCACCTGGTCGTCTTCGGTGACGCGAGCCTCGGGCTCGACGAGATCTACGAGGCCCATCACGAGTTCCACCTCCGTCTGCTGCGCCCCGCGGCCACCGACTGGGACCTTCGCACCCTGGGCATGCTCTGGCACGCCACCGAACGCTATGTACGCCTCGCCTTCGGCGGCCGCGACAGCGACCCGGACGAGCCGAACCGCCGGGAAGCCGCACACGCGCAGCTCCTCGCGGCGGTTGCGGAACGGGACCCCGGCCGAGCCTCTCACGCGCTCCTGCTCCACCTGGACGCCAACGAGCACATCACCCGGCAGGGCATCGCCGCCGTCGCCGACTGACGTTGCGTGCCTCCAGCCGTGGATCGTGATCACGCATACGCGACTGCGATCGGGCGGTCGGATCCGGGGCGGATCGCGCAGAAGGGGGACGGCGGGCCGGGCGGCCGGCGGCACCAGGCGCGCGGGCAGGTCTTCTGCCTGCCGGACGGTCGCCGAACGCTCCGAGAGCACACCCCGCACGGCTGCTGGCGCCGTCCGTGCCGATCAGGACAGGACGCCGGTACGGCGTGTGACGGTGATCCACGTCTGCACCCTCGGACAACTGCAGGGCGGAGAGGGGGTGCCGCCCCGGCCCGCGGCCTCGGAGCGGGCGCCACCGCGGCGGGAGTCCAGCGGCGCCCGCTCCGAGGCCGGCGATCGCCCCCGTCCTCCGCTGCTCCCCGCGTGATCATGTCGCGACCGTCCGGGCACTTCACCCCAGGTCAAGGCGGTGCCACTGCCGACCCCGATCCAGGACGCGTCCATCTGCCGGGCCGCGGGATCGCCCGCTTGCCGGGCGCTTCGCCATGAGATCCAGCCCGACCATCAACTATTATAACATATGACAGAGTGGTCCAGGTCGGCCGGAGAGGGTCGGCGCCAGCACCCCAAGGAGGGCGCTGCGAGCTGCAGGAACGCCGAGGGAGCGCCCTGCGTGAGGCGCGAGTACCGGGAGACCCGGGGAGATTCCCGCCGAAGACCCACTTGTTGTTATCACATATGACGCCCTAGAGTGAGGCCCGGCATAGCCGGTCAAGCCCGCGCATGCAGGCGTCTGAGCTGCCAGAACGGCGGCTGAGTGACTCTTTGCGTGTGAGCCTCTTTAACCCCGGGGGGCGAGAAACCCTCCGCACCTCCTCTTATTGTTATCACATATGACATCTAAGGTGAGGCGGCGCAGACGCCGTCGGTCGGACGCCGATGTACAGGCACAGAGCCGGAGTTGTCGGGACGACGGCCGTGCAATGCCCATGGAGCCGTGAGCCCTGTTCTGCGTGTGATCTCGCATCCACGCCGTTCCCCCACCCCCTGCAAGGAGCCGAGCATGGTGGACGACCAGCAATTTCGCGATCTGATGGCCGGTGTCTGCGCTCCGGTGCCTGGTCGCCGAGGACGTGTTCGTCCCCGAGCACCGGGTGATGTCCGTCCCCGCCGCCATCGAGGGCGACTACCCCAGCGAGAACCAGGACGAAGAGCCCTTCTACCGCTCCGCGTTCGTGCCGATCCTCGCCCTGGTCCTGGCCGGGCCGCAGCTCGGGCTCGGCAGGGCCGCGCTGGAGATCGTGCGGAGCAAGGCAGGGGCGAAGCCGATCTCGTACACCTTCTTCGACGCCCAGGCCGAGTCGGTGACGTTCCAGAACCAGATCGCCCAGGCCGCCATGATGATCGACACCGCGCATCTGCACGCCTACCGTGCGGCCGACGACATCGAACGGGCCGCGGCCCAGGGCACCTACCCCGACACGCTGACCCGGGCCCGGGTGCGGGCCGACACCGGGCGCGCGATCGAGCACGTGACCCAGGCCATCGACGGGCTGCTGTTCGCCCACGGAGCCGCCAGCTTCGCCGACGTCAACCCGCTCCAGCGCATCTGGCGCGACTCCGCCGTCGCCGCGCGGCACGCGGTCACCCTGCCCGCCGTCAGCTACGAGGTGTACGGCAAGGCCCTGCTGGACGTCGACGAGAAGATCACCCCGCTGGTGTAGCGGCCCCGGCGACGAACCGGTCAGCACGATCGAAGGCACCGGCGAGCTGCGCCGGTGCTTCACCGACTGAACCAGCCCGCGCCCGGTACCCGGACTCCGGGGCAAGAGGCGCTCACCGCACCGACCGTGACACCCTCGCCGGCGGAGCAGACCGCCGGCATCTATCAAGGAGGATCGACATGGGAGCCCCCAAGTTCGCCCACGTGGTGTTCCAGACCAGCCGGCCCGACGAGATGCGTGACTGGTACTGCGCGGTCCTGGACGGCCACACCGTCTTCCAGGACGACGCCCTGTGCTTCATCACCTTCGACGAGGAACACCACCGCGTAGCGCTCATCACCCCGCCGACCCCGCTGCGCCGCAAGAGCCCCGACACCGCCTGTGCCCACCACGTGGCCTACACCTTCGACAGCCTCGACGACCTCCTCGCCCGGTACGAGAAGCTCCAGGACAGCGGCATCCTCCCGGCGGTCAGCATCGCCCACGGCGTCACCACCTCGATGTACTACCGCGATCCCGACGGGAACTTCGTCGAGATGCAGATCGACAACTTCGCCGAGCCCGAACAGGCCACCGCCTACATGCACGGTGACGAGTACCGCGAGGACTCCGTCGGCCCTGCCTTCGACCCCGCCGCCATGCTCGCCGCCCGGCGTGCGGGCGCCGCTGTGGACGGCCTGATCGACCGCGCCTGGGCGCTGAAGCAGGACCTGCCCGACCCCATGCACACCCTCATGAGCACCTGAGCGCACGCCGGCCGGGCACCTGCGCGGCCCGCGACGCCCCGCGGCGCGGGACCGCGGATCAGGCCGGTGCGAGACGGCCGAGGAACGCGCGGACCGGACCGGACAGCTCGTCGGACCTGCTGATGGTCACGACGCGCGGTCCGGAATCCGGGCCGTGCAGGGGCCGGTGGACGATCTCCGGCAGCGCGATGCGTTGCGTGGCCGTGGGCACCACGGCCACGCCGACTCCGGCCGCGGCGAGCGCCAGTACACCGAGTGTGCTGCTCACCAGGTGGATGCGGGCCCGATGCGCGCTGCGGTCGGTGAGGAGCTCGGACAGGATCGTCCCGTCGTTCTCGTCGGCGGCGAACACGACGAGGTCGCGGTCCGCCAGATCGGCCTCGCTCACCGACGCGGCGCCGGCGAGTTCGTGGTCGTGCCGCATGGCGATCGACAGCGGCGTCCGGGAGCGGGGAGCCAGGACCAGGCCGTCGGTGCCGACGAGGCCGAGGTCGGGGCTGTAGCCGACATCGATGGCGCCCTCGCGGACCTGCTGGACCTGGGCTGCGGGTGGCAGCTCGAGCAGGGTGAGTTCCACCTCGGGATGCGATCGATGGAAGCTGTGCAGGTCACGGGTCAGGACGCCGTCCAGGACGGCGACGCCGGAGAACCCGATCCGAACCGCCCCGACCTCGCCCCTCACGGACTGCCGGGCGACATCGAGCGCCCGGTCGGCCCGCACGCCGGCATCCCGGGCTTTCCCCCGGAGAATCTGCTCTTCACGCCGGAGCAGGCCCGTCGGTGCGTCGCGGCACGCGTCGAGGAAGGCGCCGACTACATCAAACTGGTCCTCGAAAGGCCCGGAGCGGGAGGCCCCGACCAGGACACGGCCACCGCCGCGGTGGAGGCGGCCCGTGCGGCCGGGCTGCGTGTGGTGGCGCACACCAGCCACACCGGCGCCGTCGAACTCGCGGTGCGGGCCGGCGTCGACGTCCTCACCCACGCCCCGCTCGACGCCGACCTCGACCCGGGCCTCGTGCGGGCGATCACCGACGCAGGATGCGTCCTGGTCCCCACGCTGACCATGATGCGGGGCACCGCGCACAACCTGGACGTGCCCGCCCTGTCGTACGAGCACGCACGGAACGCGGTCACGGCGCTGCACCGTGCCGGCGCCACCGTCGTCGCCGGCACCGACGCCAACAACGCTCCGGGAGTCCCCGCGGCGGTGCCGCACGGCAGCAGTCTCCACGACGAACTGGGACTCCTCGTCGAAGCCGGTCCGAGCCCGCTGGAAGCACTGCGGTCGGCGACCCGCGCCGCCGCCGACGCCTTCGGACTCACGGACCGGGGCCGTGTCCGGCCGGGCCTGCGCGCCGACCTCCTCCTCGTCGGCGGTGACCCGGTGGACGTCATCGGCGCGACCCGCGATGTCCGGGCCGTCTGGACGGCGGGCCGCGCCGTCGGCACCGTGGGGCACGAGGACTTGGCAGGGCGCTGCCCGCCGTCCGGCACGGAATCCGTACGCGCGCACCGGAGCAGCCCGGGAGCCCGCGCCGAAGCGTCACCCGACTCATCACGCAAGGAAGCAGCATGCGACTGATCACCATCGAGGAACACACCCTCGACACCGCGGTGGCCCAGGCCAGTGCCGCGCGCTCGGCGGAGGTGAGCCCCCACTTCGCGAAGAGCTACGCACCGTCGACCGGACTTCCCTACACGCCCCCGGTCCATGTGCTGGAAGACCTCGACGAGGGCCGCCTCGCGGACATGGACGCGCACGGAATCGACATGCAGGTGCTGTCCAACCTGACCACGCAGTTCCTCCCGGCCGAGGTGGCGCCTCAGTTGGTCCGGGACGTCAACGACCGGCTCGCGGCGGCGTGCAGGCGTCACCCCGACAGGTTCGCCGCCTTCGCGTCGGTGCCCACCTCCGCCCCGGACCACGCGCCGGCGGAACTCAGGCGTGCGGTCGAGGAACTCGGACATGTGGGTGCTCTCATCCACGGCCGCACCGACGACGAACACCTGTCGGCCCCCAGGTTCGACCCGATCCTGCGAACAGCCGCCGAGCTGCGCGTGCCGATCTACCTCCACCCCGCCCCGCCCACTCGTGCCACGAGCGCGGCCGACTACGAAGCGGGACTGGACCCGGTGGTCGCGACCAGGTTCGCCACTGCCGGCTGGGGCTGGCACAACGAATCCGGAATCCACTTCCTCCACCTGGTACTCAGCGGCGCCCTGGACCGATACCCGGACCTGCAGTTCATTCTCGGGCACTGGGGCGAGATGGTCCCGTGGTTCCTCGACCGCCTCGACGAGGCCCTGCCGCAGCGGGTGACAGGGCTGGACCGGACCGTCGGCGACTACGTCCGCGAGAACGTGTACTACACACCCAGCGGTATGTTCACCGCGGCACACCTGCGCTTCTGCGCCGACACCCTCGGCACCGACCGGCTGATCTACTCGGTCGACTACCCCTTCCTCGGCAACGAGGGAGCGCGAGACTTCCTCGAGACCAGCGACCTCACCCAAGAGGCCAGGCTCGACATCGCACACCGCAACGCCGAGAGGCTGCTCGGGCTGTGAACGAACGCCGTCCGCGGCAGCCTTGGCGCACCGCAGGCCGGGACGGGGCACCGCTGTCCTCACGATCGCGCAGCGGCTTCCCAGGCGGCGGTGACACACCCTTCCTCCCAGTGCCACCACTCCATCGTCTCGCCGTGCTCCAGCAACTCGCGGATCTTCGGCAGGTCTGCCTGCGGCGGGACGTCCAGGGCCACCATCCCGAACTGCTCGATGCCTTCGCCCGTCGTGCCGAGGCGGTGGAAGACCTCCAGCACGCTCTGCCGGGCTGCGGCCGAGCCGCCGTCCTTCAGCACGATGAGCCGGATGGTGCAGTTCTGCGAGGGCTGAACCGTCTCCCCGGCCCAGAGAACACCGTCAGCGTCCGGTCGCACCCTGATGATGTCCCCGCCGGCGACTCCGCGGACGAACCAGGGCGTGTTGTCCAGCCGCACGGTGCCGTCGCCGAGGTCCACGGCCCACAGGCTCTCGACACTCGCCGGCGGCCAGCCGTCCTCGTCCGTCTCCATGTGGAAATGGACCTTCACATGGTCGTCACCGATGTTCGTCACCGAACCATCATCCACTTCCCGCCCACCGGACCGGACTGCGCAGTGAGGAAGGCCGATGCCTCCGGATCCGGCCGGCAGCCCGCCACGATCGCCGCCGGACGCCCGCCTGCCGCCTCCCTGCCCCGCGCATCCCGACGGCGGCCGCCGCGAGGCCGGGCGCAGCCGAGTTGCCGGCCTTCGACGCGGCATGGACGGCGATGCCGGCCGCCCCAGGTCGTGATTGTCGCGCGCCGGCCGTCCGCAGGGCGCACCTGCGCCCTGCGGCGCAATCACGTCGTCCTGCGGACGGTGACGACGGGGCAGTGTGCGCGGGCCATCAGAGCCTGGCTCACCGAGCCCTGGAGCAGCCCGGTGATGGCGCCGAGCCCGCGGGCGCCGACGACCAGCAATTGAGCGGTCCTGCTCGCTTCCAGCAGCACCTCACGCGCTGTGCCGCTCACCAGGTCGTGTCTGACGGTGACGTCCGGACAGGCGCCCGCCCGCCCGGCGATCGCCGCGGCCGGCGACTGCTCGGCAGACTCGGGGGCTGTGCCGGGCGAGTCCTTGTCCGGCTGCCGTGCATGAACGACCACGAGCTGCGCCCGGCGCTGCGCGGCTTCGGCGAAGGCGAGACCGACTGCTTCGTCGCTGTCCGGAGAGCCGTCGAATCCCAGGACCACCGGCCCCGCGCGATCGGACGGCCGGTGTTCTTCGCGGACCGTCATCACCGGGCAGCGGCTGTGGGCGGCCAAGGGCACCGGTGTGGATCCCAGCAGCAGGCCGGCGATGTTTCCCTTGCCTCTGGAGCCGACGACGATCAGGGCCGCGGCCTGAGACTCGGCCTCCAGCACATGCACCGGATCACCCGTCACCACGGCCTCGGTCACGATGACCTCAGGAGCCACGTAGCGGGCGTGGGCGGCCGCTTCGTGGACCAGCGCTCCCGACGCCGGGTCCGGCACCACGAGCCTCGGCTTGACCGGGACGTCGGCATGCACCACACGCAACACCGCACCGCGCCGTACGGCTGAGGCGGCGGCCGCCTCCACGGCGGTGAGACTCGAGGCCGAGCCGTCCACCCCGACAACGACCAGATCGGCCATGACTGGCTGCTCCACTTCAAGCCGGAGGTTCTCAGCGTCGCTCCGCCGGCATGCCGCTGCAATTCCTGCGTGACCCCACGTACGGAACGACGGTCGCCGTCCGGGCCCGTTCCTCCCGGCACCGGGTGCGACTGCCCCGTCCGCTCCTGCCGCGTCACCTGCACCGTCCCTGCCGTACCGGCCTGACGCCATGGCGAAGAGGCGAGGCCGGACGCGCCGACCCCGGCGACGCGGCTGAAGGTGTCCTCGGGGGCCCGGAAGCCCACGGACCGGGTCGGCCCGGCGAGGCCCCCGAGCACGGCCCGGGCCACGGCCTCACGCGAGTGGCCGGTACCGGCCGTCGGCCGCAGGGCGGATCTTTGCGGCCGTTTGCAGACGCCTCGCCGGTTGCCGTACCCCTCCCGCAGGTGCACCCGGTGCTCAGCGGGTGCACTCGGACCGGCGACCGGCTGGTCCGAACGAAACTGCCTAGTGGATGTCGTGGTCGGGATGGGTCCGGTCGTACGCACGGCGCGCCTCGGCGATGACGGCACGGTGGGCGAGCGACCAGTCGGCGAGCGCCTTGACCAGATGGGTCAGACCGGCCCCGGTCCCGGTCAGGCGGTAGTCGACCCGAGCCGGGACGGTCGGGTAGACGGTGCGCAGCAGGAGACCGTCGCGTTCCAGCCTGCGCACGGTGAGAGTGAGCATGCGCTGGGAGATGCCGTCGATGGCGCGCTGCAGTTCGCGGAACCGGCGTGGCCCGCTCGCAAGCTCGACGATCACGAGCACCGACCATTTGTCGCCGATGCGGTCCAGGACGTCGCGGATGCCGCAGTCGGGGTGGTCCTCGCCTCCGCAGGGGTCGAGGTCGGCGGGGGTGGTTACCCCGGTGTGCGTGAGTGACATCGAACTGCCTTCTTGTGGCCGGCGGGCGAGCGATCAAGGATCAAGCGTAGTTACCGATGAGGACCACGACGGAAGACGGCGATCGACATGATCTTGGTGACCGGAGCGAACGGGAATCTCGGCTCGGCCACCCTGGCGGCACTGCGGGCCCGCGGCGTCGCCGCGACGGGCGGCAGCCGCTCGCCGGGCCGGGGGATGCGGCATCTCGACTTCGACGACCCCATGAGCCTCGATCTCGCCGAGGTGTCGACCCTGGTGCTGATCTCCGCCGGTTATGCCGAGGACGACCAGGTCGTCGCCCGGCACTCGGCGGTCCTGGCCGCAGCCGTCCGCGACGGCGTCCGCCATGTCGTCTACACCAGCCTGACCGCCGCAGGCGACCATCTCGGTTTCGCGCTCGCACACCGTGCCACCGAACGCCTTGTGCAGGCGAGCGGTCTGCCGTGGACGATCCTGCGCAACGGCCTGTATGCCGAACTCTTCGGCGGCCTGCTGGCATGGACCGAAAACGGCGTGGAGTCCGCGTTCGGGGACGGCGCCCTGGCCGCGGTCGCACGAGAAGATCTCGCCGAAGCCGCGGCGATCGTTGCAGCAGATCCAGCGGAACACAGCGGCCGCAGCCACGACCTCGTCGGCACGCCGATCACCGCGGGGCAGGTGGCCGACCGGCTCGGGATCCCGCACCGCACCATCGGTCTGGGCGAGTACCGGCACAGGCTCCTCCGGCAGACGCCCGGGCTTCTGCCGTTCCAGCCGCCCATGCTCGCCTCGATCGCCACCGGCATCCGGCACGGTTTCCTGGGCGGCACCGCCCCCGACCTCACAGACCTTCTCGGCCGCCCGGCCCGTGACCCCCTGGCCACGGCTGTCGCAGCCGCGTCCGCCACGCGACCGTGGGCAAGCATCTCCCAGGGGCACCAGGGGCGGGTGGGCGCGCAGCGTCCGTGAGCAGAGGCTGTGCGTGCCGTGCAGCCGGCCGATGCCCTGCTCGGCGCACCCGGCAGGAGCTGCGCCGGGTTCGGCCCCGGCCTGTCGGCTGCCCGTGTCTCGTCCGCGGAGCGCGCGGGTGCCGGCTGCGGGACCGGCGAGGGGCCGGGGTAGTGTCCGTCTTCGCATGATCGTTCGATCAAGCGCTGTCTGCGCGGGGGCCGTTGCATGTCTGTACCGATGAAGTTCTCACTGAGCCGCAGGGCGGCCCTCACGGCCCTCGCGGGAGCGGCGGCGGGCAGTGCTCTGCCGCTTGCCGGGGCGCCGTCCGCGAACGCCGCCCCGCCCGGTGCCCCCACGGCGGGAACAGCGGCGTCGGCCGAGACCGCCGCGCAGGCGGCCGGCTTCCGGACCCCGGTGCTGATCGACCCGACCGACCCCTGGCACTACGCTCCGCACCCGGTCGGCGCGCTGACCACACGCACCACGTCCGGGGGCCTTGAGGTCACGGACGGCGCCGGCACGCTCGCGACACTCACCACCGGGGCGCGGACGGTGACGCTGCGCGGGCCACGCCGCTGGTTCACCGAGCAGCCCAAGGCCGTCCAGGACGCCTTCGACCGGACTCCGCCCACCGGCGGCTGGGGCGCGTCGCCCGGAGGCGGGACCTGGTCCCACCACAACGGCACCACCGCGGACTATTTCATCGAGAGCGGCCGCGGTGCCGTCACGCTCGCCGCCGGCAAGAGCCGCTATTGCCTGCTCCCCGACCACGGCGTCGGCGACGTCTTCGTCGCCGCCCGCTTCTCCTTCGACAAGCTGCCCGTCGGGGCTCCTGTGTCCCTCGGCCTCGTGTTCGCCGCCCAGGACGTCAACAATCACTACCGGGCACGACTGATCGTCACCCCGACGGGAGACGTCCAGCTGGTCCTGGAGAAGGAACTCGCCGACGCGCCGGTCACCTTGAGTGAAGCCGTCACGGTCGGCACCGGGTTCAAGGCGTTCGACCACTGGTGGGTCCGGGTCGAGAGGACCGGTGACGTCCTGCGCGCCCGTGCCTGGCGACACGTCACGTCGGGCGTGGACGACGAGCCCACCAGCCTGTGGCATCACCGTGTGCGCGATCCCGAGAAGACGCCGGACGCCGCCTTCGGCCCGGGCGCGCTCGGAATCCGGGGCCTTGCCTCGACCGGTTCCACGGTGATCCCACAGGCGAGGGTCTACGACTTCAGAATCGACTCGGCCACCTGGACCGACCCGCCGGTCGTCACCCACGACACATGGGTACGGGTCCTCTCCGAGCCCTTCGACGGCACATGGACGAGCGCTCTGGAGCAGCGGATCCGATCGTGGGCGGGCGACACCTCGCCCGACGCCCTCACGTACTCCTCGATGTACCGGCCGTACGCCCCCGCTGTCACCGACCCCGCGCGCCAGAACGCACAGACACTCGGAGAGTCCGGGTACAGCGCGCTGCTCGCCTCCGGACAGCGTGAAGTGGGCGCAGACTTCCACGAGTACATGGGACTTGCCTGGACCTTCCCCAGCGGCGAGAGCGTCACGACGACCCCTGACCCGAAGTGGCTGAAGAACCTGGACTGTTCGGGGTTCGTGAGGATGGTCTACGGCTACCACCTGGGCGTTCCCATGGGCCTCGCACAGGACTCGGAGCGCCGGTACCTGCCGCGGACGTCGCAGAAGCAGGCCGCCTCCAGTCCCGGTGTCGTCGTCGCCCAGGCCACCGACGCACCGCCCCCGCTCACCGCGCTGCGGATCGGCGACGTGCTCTTCTGGAACGACCCCGACGACGGTGCCGTCTCCCACACCGGCATCTACATGGGCGTCGACCAGCACGGCAGGCGCCGCTTCGTCTCCAGCCGCAAGACGCCCGACGGACCGACCATGGGCGACATCGGCGGCAAGTCGATCATCGACGGCACGGCGAGCGACCTCTACACGGACAAGCTGCGGGTGATCCGCCGCTTCTGATCCGGGCATCGCCCTGTGCCGCGCCGAAGCCGACTCCCGTCCTCGTGCGCCCTGCCCGCCATCGTTTCGACCGCCGGCACCCTCGGCGGATCCGCTGTCCGTACCGGGCTTCTCGACCTCGTCGTCCGGATCCGGCCTCAGGGAGGATGGGGTCATGGATCCGTTGCTGCACCGACTGCCGGCCGCTTTCTGGACCGTTCCGTACGTGGGCTCCCGGTTTCCGGGTTCGGCGGAGGTCGCCGCCCTTCCCGGCCTGGAGCAGGGTGCGAACTGCCAGCTGTTCGCCTACGAGGTGCTTCGGCACTTCGGTCTGGCTCCGCCTGATCTGCGTTCGAGTGAACTGTGGGCCGACACGCAGGCCACGGTTCGAGTGTCGGTCGCCCAGCCGCTCGACCTGGTGTTGTTCAACGCCACCGGCGATGCTTACGGCGCCCATGTGGGGGTCTGGGCGGACGAGGGGCGTGTGCTGCATCTGTGTGCGGAGACAGGGCGCCCGGTGGTCTGGGAGCCGGAAGAGTTCACGAAACGGCAGCGCTATCGCGTCCTGATCGGCCTCAAGCGTGTGATCAGCAGGACGCAGGACGCTGTCGGCTGAACTCGGCAGACCGTGGGATCCGCCACGGCGTCCAGGGGTTCCGATCCAAGACCGTGGTCCGCCGGGCGGTGGTCGGCATGAGGTCTGCCGGCACACCCGCGGCCGGCCGGCGACGAGGCCGGGCCCGCACCTGTTCGTACGCACCGCAGCCGGACGAACTGTTTCACCCAGCTGAGCGGTTCGAGGTCGTCGGGCGTGCCGTCAAGGGCAGGACCACGGCCCGGAGGGCAGGGTCTGCGTACCCTTCATGTCCGTCGGCCGGTCGTTCGGTCCGCCGCAGATGCTGCGCGGCATCGACCGCCCGCGCGAGCCGACGGCGCGGGGAGAACCCGCCGCCCGACACATGACCGGCGTCCTGGACCGCTGTGCGGTCAGCGAGCGGCCTGCCTCTGGCCGTCCGGTTCCGTGCCGCCCAGGTCGAGGCGGAAGGGCGGGTAGACGTCCGTCATCAGGGCTGCGTAGGCGGCCACGCGCAGCACCCATCGGTCGAGACCCAGGACGAGGTCGAACAGGTCTCGGGGGTACTTCTCGGTGAAGGCCATGATCACGGCCGCGATCACCGTCAGAACGGCCACCAGGCCGCCGCTCCACCAGCCGAGATGCCAGCCACCGAGGAAGAAACCGACGACGATGTACTGCGGGATGGCCAGCAGCCACCACTTCACCAGCACGAGGCCACGCGAGAGCCGGTCGGGATAGGCGACGTCCAGCCGGGCCGGGTAGTCGGGCTCGGGGCCGAGGCTGAAGGGCGGATAGCGGTCCGTGCCCAGGGCGCTGTACGAGTAGAAGGCCACCCGCCATGACCACCTCAGCACGCCGAGATTGAAGTCGAAGAGGGAGCGTGGATAGCGCTCGGTGAAGAGGATGGCGAAGAACGCGATCACGCTGACGACGGTGAAGGCGATCCAGAGGAAGACCAGCACCACGTAGTGAGGGATGACCAGGATCCATTTCACGAGCCACAGCCATCGTGACAGTGGTGCGTCCAGGAACGCGGTCACCCGGACAGGACGGTCGGGCGTCTGCGCGAAGGTCGTCATGGCAATCGACTCCTTTGTCGGGCGGCCCCGTGCCACCGGCGGCTGCAGAGCGGCTCGGCGCGGGACTGCCCGCGCGCCCTGGAGCATCGCCATCTGCTGGTCGGCGGCGTGCCGAGGTCTGCCTGCGCCCAGGGCCGTCCTGTCGCCGGTGGCGTCGGCCGGCGCGGTCTCACCGCATCTGACACCAGGCTCCGGCCCCCGCCGCGACGGCAACGTCTCTCGAGGTCCGGTCGTCAGGCGGTGGCGAAGCGCTGCGCGCCGACCACTGGGGGTGATCACCGGCGCCGGCCTGCCTTGTACCTCCATGCTCCCCCTTCGGCGCCGGCGGAGCAGAACGGAAGGTCGTCGGACCCGGCTGTGGCCTCGGACCCGGCCGTGACCTCGGCTCCGTCCCGGCCCGGCGGTCCAGGGCCCTTCTGACGGATCTCCGCGGCGTCGCGACGCCCGGCACGCACGCTCGCCGCACGGTGCTCGCCGCACGGTGCGGAGGGCCAGGCGACTCCGCCGCATGACCCTCCGCACCGAACGCCGCTCGCCCGCGCGTCGCGAGCGGCCGGCCGTGCGCGGTCCCGCGTCCTCTCGTACGCGAATCACATACGGAACGTCGTGCGCCCCCGCATCACCGAGGACCGCGGCGGCACCGGGCGGGAGTCATGTCACCGGTGCGAGCGTGTAGTGCCGCACCTTGAGCGGTTCCACGAGGTACGTGTCCTCGCCCGGCAGAACCACCGGCTGGTCGCGCCAGTTCTCGCCGGCGTACTCGACCAGGTCCTCCTCGCCGCGCCAGCGGCTGATGTACAGCAGGGAGTGGGGTGGTGCGAGCAGAACCTCGTGGTCCACCAGCCCGGGATGACGGCCGGGAAAGTCACGCACCGCGGAGACGATCATCTCGCGGAACGCGTCGAAGAGTTCAGGACGTACGTGTGCCTCGCTCACTCTGACGATCATGGCCGCCAGCGTGTCACACCGGCGGGTGCGGCGTCACCGTCCCGAGGGCGACGGCGGCCCGCTGCGTCGCGGCCTCGGAGACCCGGGCGGGGGAGCGGGCCGCCGCGTGACCCTGTCCGCCATGCAAGATCTCCCCCGGGCCTTCTTGACCGACGGGGCCGAGGTCTGCCGAACTCCCGTCCCATGTGGACGGCTCCGGAGACAGCTCCGGTGAGGGCTTCGAGCGTGTCGGGACCGGGGGAGGGTGGGATGATCCTGTCCTCTTCGGTATGCCGGGCGATGCCATGTGTACCGGATGGCCGGTGTCCGACGAGGAAGACGAAGGATCGATGACGCTGAACGTGGGCCAACGAGTGCGACTGGCGGCAGATCTGCGGCTGACCGGATCGGCGACCCCGGCCGGGGAACCCCCCGAGGAGACGGGTGCCTTCGCCGCCTCTCTGGCCCTGGCAGCAGGCATCGAGGGCACCGTCGAGCGTGTGGAGGAGCATCACCGGCAGCAGAGCCACGAGGTCCGTGAGTACCTGCGCCTCAAATCCCTCTTCGAGGACTTCGGCCACCAGATGCCGCCCGCGAGCAGAAAACAGCTGGAAGAGCAGGTGGGGGCCCTGGAAGAGCACTGGGCCGCCTACCAGCGACGGATGCTCCGCGTCACGGTCCGTGTCCGGCTCGACAACGGATTCGTCCTCGACGCCGCCCCCGAGGAGGCTTTCACCTCCGCCTGACCAGGCATCGGGGCGATCGCTCTCCGCGTGCCGGCCTGCCGGTCCGCCGAGAGCCGACGCCACCGCACACCGAGCTCACGGCGCCGGGCAGCGAGCAGGCGGGACAGGTACCGAAGGACCGAGCCGGACAGATCGATCCCTGATGGGCGGACCGGCACATGAAGCCCCGGGCGGACAGGTCGCTCCTGGCCGGCAACCCGTCTGCCAGGAGCTTCGCCTCTTCTCGCACCCTGCCTCCGCACCGGCCCACGCCGGCCGGTGAATCTACGTATTCGATTACGTAGTTCTACTGGCGCCGCCGGAAGGCGGCGTTGGGAGACTCGCCCCATGAGCTTCCTGACGGAGCCGTGGTGTTCCACCGGGGAGTTTGCCGCCGGCGGTCCGACGGGGAGCGAACGCTGTCCGGTCGAGAGAGCCCAGCTGAACATGGGAGAGTCCTCCGTTGGTTTCCAAGATCCGTGTCCTTCTGGGCATGCTCGTGCTCCTGGCCCTGGCCATCGGCGCCATAGCCCTGCTCGCGGCCGCGAAAGCCGATGCCGTCTGGTTCACGATCGTTCCCCTCGGCATCCTCTTCATCGGCGCGTCCGTCATCCGGTCGCTCGGATGGTTCGACAAAAAGGCCGGTGACTGACCTGACGGCGACGGCAAGCCGTATGCGCAGCTCGCGGCTGGTTTCGGGATCGGCACCACCACTGCGACCGGATCTCGTAAGGCGGCAGGGCTCGACGAAGCTGCCTCTGCCGGACGAGTCTGCTTCTACGGCAGCGGTGCCCTCGTAGCTGTCCGTCGCCCAAGTGTCTCGGGCAGGCGGGCGGCCAGGTGCCAGCGGCACAGCAACCGGGACCACAAGATCGTGTCACGAGCTCTTGAGCAAGAACACCTTACGGAGCGGTTCGAATTCCGCGGCGCTGCACAAGCACCCACAAGCGCCCACCGGCGTGGCACTCGGTGCAGTGTCAGGCCCATGTGCCCGACAGCCGCCGCGTCACGACGGTGCTCAGTGTGCGTATGCCGTGCGTCGAGCCCGGGTTGATACCGGTGAGTTCAGCGACCCGGCGCAGGCGGTAGTCCAGCGTGCGCGGGTGGATGTTGAGGGACGCCGCCGCCGAGCCGCGGTTCATGTCGTGGCGGTAGTAGGCATCGAGCGTGGTCACGAGGTCCGGGCCCGATTCGAGGCTCCGGGCCACCGTGTGAAGCCAGGTGTCGATGAACGGCGCTTCCGCCACCGCGAGTTCGACGAAGACGTCCGCCATGGTGGACGGGCGCAATCGGCGGGAGGGCTTCCCCAGCGGGGCCGACCTGCTGATCCGGCGGGCCTGTTCGAGGGCGGCGGGGAGTTCGTCGAGGGGTGCGGTGGCGGTGCCGGCGGCGCAGGGGCGGCCGAGTGCCTCGGTGAAGTCCCCGACGAAGTCCGTTACGGCGTCGGGTGCGGAGGGCAGCTGTGTCGCCTCGTCGGCACATGGAACGACGGCGATCAGCTCGCCCCCTCTTGTGCCGCTCTCCGGGTACCAGACGGCGGGCACCCGGTGTGTCTTCACGAGCACTTCGATCTCGATGTCCAGATCACGGTCGCCCATGGGGCTGCTCGGCACGCGGATCACCGCGACGGCGCAGGACCGGGGAAGTTCCAGGTCGAGGGCGGCGGCGAGATCCGCGGCCATGGGGTCGCCGGTCAGCAGTGATCTGGCCAGCAGGGCGACCTGTTTGACGTACGGCAGACGGCGGCGCAGCACCGTCACGAATCCCTGTCGGTAGGCGACGATACCGCGATCGCCCTGCGGGGCGAACCAGGTCATCACCTGCATGAGTTCCTCGACATCGCTGCCGCGTAGCTTCTCGGCTGCTTCCTGGATGTCGCGCAGCATGAGCATGGTGTGCAGCTGCAGTACCTGCTGCCGCGAATCCGAGGACATTCCGGCATCGGCCCGCGTCTCGCCGATGGCCGCGATGTAGCCAAGGTCGTCGTCGGTCAGCTCGGTGTTGTCCGGGGACAGTTCGATCGTGCGGCGCCGCAGCCACAGTGAGTGTTCCATCGTCTCGGCCTTGGCACGGGGTCTGGTTTCCCACGCACGGAACTCCGGAATCTCGCGCAGATACGTATCGACCTCGCGGCGGGCGTTGGTCGGCGCCTGCCGGGCCAGTTCGGCGAAGAGGCTCCCCATGGGCGTGAGCCTGCCATCGCAGGTGACCGGTTCGACAGGCGAAATCCGGACGCGATTTGTCACTTCGCGTGAATCGACGACCTTTTCCTCGCTCGGATATTTGTCATGGTTCGCAAATTTCCCGGATCCGGGCGACTTTTCGCCTTGAAATGGTTGCGGAGCTGCGGCGGAGGCGGCTGAATGATGGTCGTCAGCATATCGAAATTTGCATTCGTCGATATTGTGTCGCGTCTGCAATTTCCCTCGATGTCATTCGATCGAACGAGAGGGGAGCACTGATGAAAGCAGGAATCAGAAGGAGACTCGCGGCGGCCGCAGCGGCCCTGTCCGTTTCCGCGGCACTGCTGGTGAGCGCGCCCGGCACCGGTTCGGCCGGCACCGCCACGCCCAGCCTGCGGGCTTTCGGGATCACCGGCGACGGCACTCTGATGGCCACCTTCACCACCGACCGGCCGAACGTGCTCGACTGGGTCCGGGCCGTCACCGGCCTCAGCGGCGACACCAAGCTGCTCGCCATCGACCACCGGGTCCAGGACGGCCTGATGTACGGCCTCGGGGAGAAGGGCGGCATCTACACGATCAAGACCCCGCCGCAGACCACGGACGTGGTGGTCACCAAGGTCTCACAGCTCCAAGTCGCCCTGTACGGAACCAACTTCGGCTTCGACTTCAACCCGGCGGCCGACCGGGTCCGAGTGGTCAGCGACAACGGCCAGAACCTGCGGCACAACCTCAATGACCACACCACCGTCGAGGACACCACCCTCACCACCCCGCCCCGCACCGGACCGACGCGGGGCGTCACCGCGTCCGGCTATACGAACAACGATCTGGCTGCCGCCACCGGGACACTCCTGTACGGCATCGACACCACAACCGACAACCTCGTCCTCCAGGCGCCGGCCAACAACGGCACCCTGACCACGGTCGGCTCCCTCGGCTTCGACGCGCAGCCCAACGCGGGCCTGGACATCTTCAGCTACCTGGCCAACGGCAAGACGACGTCGGTCGCCGCGTTCGCCTCGCTCACCCCGCAGGCTGCGAGCACCCCGACGCTCTACAGCATCAACCTCGTCACCGGCGAGCCGACTCCGATCCTTCAGTTCCCGCTGAACATCACGTCCCTGGCTGTCACCCTCACCGGAAGCTGACCCCCACGGACTCGCACGGGCCCGCCGGGCATCTGCATGCGCGGCGGGCCGCACGTCAGGACGCTCTGATCACGCGGGTGCTCACCTGCTCCTTCTCTGCGCGGGGCCTTACCGGCCCCAGCCCGACGCATCCGTCCCAGAACGTCGCCCCCGTGCGAGGCGTCAGCATGGACGGTGTGACGGAAGCCCCTGCGCCGCCGAAAGCCCTGGGGCGACAGGGCGCCAGAGCTGTCACTCGGGCATGGCATCTGTCACGGCTTCGGCTTCGCGAGGATCGGGCGGCTCGGAAAGTCCGGCCGGAGCCGCGAGGCTACGCTTCGGCCATGGCGCTCCAGCACCGATCCGCAGACCACGTCGCCGGGCAGCTGTCGATCATCGACAGCTTGAGCTCCCGGCCCTTCCCTGACGAGGAGGGGCGTCCGGGAGTGAGCGGCCAGTGGAGCGGGCCCGGCTTTCACCTTGCGGTGCTCCGTGAGAGCCAGGACTTCTGGGAGGACCGGAGCGCCGAGGTCGTCGAGGCAGCCGAACGGGAGCTGGAAGCCGACCTTGCCGCGCTGTCCGTGATTCTCACGGCACGCTGGGGTACCCCGGAAACCGTTGACCTGTGGCCCTGTCACGGGTTCGACGACCCGGACCCCGTGATCCGCGAGCCGCTCGGCTTCCTTCGCGGTGTCGCCGGCAGCGTGCAGATGTGGCGGTTGCCGAACTCGGATCGGTGGGGGGGGGGGGGGGGGGGGGCCGGCGCCCCCCCCGCCCCGGGGGGGGGGGGGGGGGGGGGGGGGGGGGGGCGCGCCCGCGGGGGGCGGCGGGTTGGCCCAGGGGTTTTATTTTGGT